>CAZVHW010000698.1:3031-3670 GCA_964626835.1 uncultured Enterobacterales bacterium | reverse complement strand
TCGCGCTCCTTCGTCCCCTTCCCCTCAGCGCCGGGAGCTACACGGCAGCACCGGCCCCGTCCCTGTCGGGGGTTGGTGGGGACAGCGACCACCACCGCCTGGCTGCCACGGGGGCGAGCAAGCGGGGAGTGGTGGTGAGGGCAGCGGCGGGTGCCCCGTGTAGCGAGGGTTGAGGCTGTGCGACGTCTCGCCGGGTGGGACACGTCGTTACCATTTCGTGGCGGGCCGAGAGGATGGTGGCGGGGCGAGGGGAAATGGCAACGTCATGTCCCTGCGTTGGTCAAGTCGTGCTGCCCCTGAGTGTCGTGGCAGGGCGCTCCGAGGTCACGCCTCCCCGAAGCGCCGCGGCGGTCATGGTCACGCCTCCCCGAAGCGCCACCGCGACCAGGTTCGCACCAACCTCGCCAACGCCGGGTCATGACGTCATGATTAGGCGACACGGGGCCCTGGAACACGTGGAACCCCCTGCCTAATCGTGACGCCTTGACCCTCCCTGCGAGACGCTGCCGGCCGCACCCTACGCTCCAAGAGGCACCCTCCGCCGCTCCCCGGCGCCGGGCGCTACACGGCAGCACCGGCCCCGTCCCGCCCACCGTGCCACTCTTCGTCACCGGACTTTGGTGCTCGCACAAAGAAAAT
>CAZVHW010000698.1:0-2931 GCA_964626835.1 uncultured Enterobacterales bacterium | reverse complement strand
CCCCGCCGCGTGAAGCGGCGGGGAGATGGTGGAGCTGAGGGGGCTCGAACCCCTGGTCCGGGCCTCGGCTCGGCCCAAGGGCCGACCGGTGCTACCGCACCTGCCTCCGCCGCAAACAGCCCACCGGGCTGTTTGCCCCCCAGAATGCCATTCTGGTGCTCTCCCAGCTGAGCTACAACCCCAGAGCGGAAGACACAAAGAAAATCCCCGCCGCGTGAAGCGGCGGGGAGATGGTGGAGCTGAGGGGGCTCGAACCCCTGACCCCCAGAATGCCATTCTGGTGCTCTCCCAGCTGAGCTACAACCCCAAAGCGGCCACTTTATACCCCTTCGCTTCTAGAAGGGCAAGAAAAACTACCCCTCCCCTTCTGCCTTGAGCGCCGCGTCGCAGGTATCGATCTTGCGGTGCGCCTCGTCCAGGTCCTCCACGCTCTGTTGAACCTGCTCGATGGCGAACTCCCCTTCGAGTACCATTTCGTAGACTTCGCGGCCTAGGCGTTGGAAGAGCTTGTCTCGGTCACGCTCCGCCTGGATCAGGTCGTAGCGGGCCTTGCTGCTCCGGGCGACGGTCTCGATCTCGGTACGGCCGCGGTCGAACAAAACGCCAAGGCCGTCTCCCAGTGCTTGCAGGAAGCCGGCGCCGGCTTCTTCGAAGCCTTCGCGGGTGTAGGTGCGGTCGCGGGGACGCTCCTCGGTGATCTCGGGCTCTTCGGTACCGAACCCCTTCTTGTCTTCGCTCATGCTGACCTCCGAAACGTTGTTGCTCCATACCCTAGCCACCACCCCACCGCCTGGCCAGGGTCTAGCGGTCGGGCGCTCTTGACACCTACCGCCCCCAGGATAAATGCCGGGGCGACGGTTCTGCTGTCACTGCCCTGCGTGGGTGGCGGAACTTGGTAGACGCGCAAGGTTGAGGGCCTTGTGGCCGAAAGGCTGTGAGGGTTCGAGTCCCTCCTCACGCACCATGAAGCGCTCACTTCGGTGAGCGCTTCTCCTGCTTCAGGGTTCCCCTACTGCCCCTCGGCGGCCAAGCTCTCGAGTCCGCGCACCCACTGGTCGCTCTGCCAGTTGCGAGCACCCGCCAACGCGTAGCGGACGTTGCCGTCCTTGGCGACCACGTAGGACATCGGCAGCACGGAGAGCCTGAATGTCGAGCTCGCTCTTCCCGAGGCGTCGACCGCCAAGGGAAGCTCGAGCTTGTACCGCCCCCAGAATTCGCGCAGAAAAGAAAGACCCATCCCCTGATCGACGTTGATGGCCAGCACGTCGACGTCTTTCTTCGCGGCTAGCTTGCGATGCAGACTGTCCAGCGCAGGCAGCTCTTGCAGACATGGGCCGCACCAGGTGGCCCAGAAATTGAGCAGGACGACCTTGTCCTTCACGGCATCGGAAAGGTTGAAGCCTTGGCCAGCGAGCCAGGTCAGCTTGACGTCAGGGAGAGGACCGCCCTCACGGACCGCTGCTTTTGCCTGCGGCACGGCGGGAAGAGCAGCTACGACGCTGAGCGCGCCTAGACCGGTCAGGAGTGTGCGTCGGGTCGTTGTCACGGGTGAGAGCATAGCCTCTTCTATTTCCAGGCGCGGGTTGTGGTGACACCCCGAGGCGCCGAGGGCGTCCCCGAGCGCACGAAGCCACGGACCCACGGCCTGCGTGTCCGTCAACCCGCTCAATCCCTTCGGGGTTCGACCGTACCCGTACCCGCGCAGGGTAGCGCGGCTACTCTTCGGCCTGGCTGGCCAGGGCCTCGACCTCGTCCAACGCGTCTGCTCCGGCATCGTCCTTGACAGGTGCCTCGTCGGCGGTGTCGGCAGGCATCAGCGAGACGACGTTCATGGGAGCGTTGTCGCCGGTGCGGTAGCCGAGCTTGGCCAGGCGGGTGTAGCCACCGGGGCGAGCCTCGAAGCGCTCCGCGTATTCGTTGAAGACCTTGTCGAGGGCTTCGCGATCGTTGACCCAGCGACGGACCTGACGAATGGCGTGCACGCGCTTGGCGCGAGCCTTGGCCAGGTCATCACCGTCGAGCGAGGCGAGCGCGCTGGGGGGCACGCGCTTGCCCAGGGTGATGAGCTTGTCGGCGATACGCCGGAGCTCCTTCGCCCGGGTCTCCGTGGTGCGGATCTGACCGTGGAGCATCAGCGACGTGACCATGTTGCGGAACATGGCCTTGCGGTGGGTGGGGCTCATGCCGAGCTTGCGGCCGGACTTGAGGTGACGCATGGTGACCTCCTGGGAGCTTGGGCTCCCGAGAACTAATGGGGCTTGTTCGCGAGGTTGGGGAGCTTCATGCCGAGGGAGAGACCGTGCTCGGCCATGATCTCCTTGATCTCGTTGAGAGACTTGCGACCAAAGTTCTTGGTCTTGAGCATCTCGGCTTCGGTCTTCTCCACCAGCTGGTAGATGTACTCGATGCCAGCGTTTTGCAGGCAGTTCGCGGCGCGGACGGAGAGCTCTAGCTCGTCGACCCGCTTGAACAGGTTCTCGTTGAGCTCTTCCTGCTCTTCGGCTTCCTCGTCCACAACGGGCTCTTCCTCTTCGACGAAGTTGATGAAGACCTGGAGCTGCTCCTTGAGAATCTTGGAGGCGTAGGCCAGCGCGTCTTCGGCGCACACGGCCCCATCGGTCCAGACCTCGAGGGTGAGCCTGTCGTAGTCCGTGCGTTGGCCGACACGAGCGTTGGTGACGTTGTACTTGACGCGCTGGACGGGCGAGTGAATGGCGTCCACGGGGATGATGCCGAGGGGCATCTCCTCGAACTTGTTCTGCTCGGCGGGCACGTAGCCCTTGCCCATGGTGGCGTGCACCTCGAGGGCGAAGCTGCCCTTTTCGGTCAGCGTGGCGATTGGGTGCTCCGGGTTGAGGATCTCCACCTCGCCGTCGAACTCCAGGTCGCCAGCGCGGACCACGAAGGTCTGGCCTTCGCGACCCTTGGCAG
>CAZVHW010000697.1:0-3682 GCA_964626835.1 uncultured Enterobacterales bacterium | reverse complement strand
GCCGCAGAAACTCGGCGGGGTCGGTGAAGCTCTCGATGTGGAGCACGATCACGCGCGTCTCTTCGTCTTGCCCGTAATACTCGATGATCTCGGGGATGGAGATGTCGCAGGCGTTGCCGTTCGAGGCGTACATGCGCTGCCCGATGCCGCG
This sequence comes from uncultured Enterobacterales bacterium, assembly GCA_964626835.1. Lineage (GTDB taxonomy): Bacteria > Myxococcota_A > UBA796 > UBA796 > JAFGLY01 > CALDOK01. Next base: position 3,531 of record CAZVHW010000697.1, on the reverse strand, counting down.
CATGCCGAAGTAGTTGTTGATCACCTCGGCCACGCCCCCGCCCTGGGCGACGATGCTGACGTGCCCCGGCCGCAGGGTGGCGAAGGTGAAGTTCGAGTACAGGCTGATGGCCGGGTCGCTGTTCATCACGCCCTGGCAGTTGGGCCCGAACAAACGCATGCCCGTGCGACGCCCGATCTCCACCAGCTGGCGCTCCATCTCGGCCCCTTGCGCCCCGGTCTCCTTGAATCCCGAGGTGTTCACAATGGCTGCCTTGACCCCCTTGGCCGCGCAGTCCTCGAGGGTGGCGGCCACGAACTTCCTGCGCACGATCACGTGCACCATGTCGACATCGCCGGGCACGTCCAGGATGGAGGTGTAGACCTTCTTGCCCAGGATCTCGCCGCCACGGGGATTCACCGGGTAGACAGGCCCCGTGAAGCCGTAGCGTTCGAGGTTCTGCATGATGCGATTGCCGATGGTGTGGGTGCGGCCCGAGGCGCCGATGATGGCGATGGAGCGCGGACGGAACAGGGGGTCGAGGCTGGGCATCGTTCTTCACTCCAGGTCGGCAGCCTTCCTAACAACGGCCGGAGCGCAACGCGGGAGGCAGGAGGGTGCTGCGATCGCGAGCGCTGTCCCTGACGAGAGGGCTCGACTCGTTTTCCCTGTTTCGCCCGCTGGATCCTGGAAGTCGAGCCACTCCTCGGCTACGGTAGTCGGGCACCGGAACACCACCCCAGGAGGGCCGCCAATGCCCGCGTCGGTCCTGCTCCCCGCGCTCGTCCTCTTGGCCCAGCCCGCCGATGCGGCCTGCCCGGCCGACCTCGGCATCTTGCGATCGGATCTGAAGCTGGCCCGCCAGACCTACGTGGACGAGGACTGGGAAGCCTTCCAGGGCCATCTCGGAGCGGTCGAAGAAGACCTGGGCTGCCTGGTCAAGGTGGCCACCCCCGAAGACGCCTTGGCGGTGCATCTGCTGTACAGCCTGGGCTGCTGGATGGAGCGGGACGAGAGCCGCGTGGCCTTCGGGCTGCGGGGGGTCGTGGCCCTGGATCCCTACTTCCATCCGGGCGAAGACGTGATGCCCGAAGGCAAGCCGCTGATGGTGCGCCTGGTCCGCGCGCGAGAAACCGGCACGGGCCTGTCCGCCATCCACGACCACAAGCTGATCGTGGACGGCCACCGGGGCACGCGCGCCGTGCCGATGCAGCGGGCCACGCTGGTCCAGTTCAAGACCGAAGAAGGCCTGCAGACCCTCTACGCTTCGCCAGATGGCCCCCCCCAAGCCCTCTTCGATCGGATCCCCTACGGCTGGCGCCGCGAAGGCGACATCCTGTTGACCGTGACGCAAGAACAAACCACGCTCGAGACCTTGGTCGCGATGGCCGACCAGGGCGCCACCAACACGGGGATCGCCCAGGCCCTGAACGATGGCGGATTGCTCCGCGGCTCCGAGCCTTGGACGGCGGTACAGGTAGAGGCCCAGCTCGCGGCCCAGGCGGCCGGGGCGCTCGAGAAGAAAAAGCGCCGGCGCCAACGGAACTGACACGACGAGCGCTCGCTCCCACCCAAGCCGGCCGAGCCATACGGTACACTCGGTGCATGGGACCAACCGGCCACCGCTGTCTACTCGCCACAGTCCTTCTCGCCCAAGCGGCTCCTCGCGTCGCCCATGCCGCCCGCTTCTACGTGGACGCCGAGTCTGGGGATGACGCCGACGACGGCTCCACGCCCGACCTGGCCGTGGCGACCATCACCCGTGGCGTCGAGCTGATCGCCGGAGGCGACGAGCTGATCGTAGGGCCCGGCACCTACTACGAGCGCCCGGTCTTCGAGAACCTCGGCTCGTCCGAAGAGCTGCCCGTTTGGATACGCGCCAGCCCGCGCGGAGAAGCGATCATCAGCGGGATGTGGGAGCAAGCGGCCACGGGCCGGGTGACCTGGCACGAGGAGGGCGACGGTACGTAGTCGGCCGAGCACGGACCCGTGCTGTTCGCAGCGCACGCAGGCACCTTCCTGTTCCGCTTCGCGTCCGTAGAAGACCTGCTCGCCGCCCGCGCCGAATCCGTAGATCTGGACATGCCCCCCTACGGCATCGCCGTCGATGAGGAGAAGATCTACGTCGTGCTCCCCGATGGGTCGGACCCGAACACCCAGCCCGTGCTGATGTCCACGCCCAGCTGGGACGAGACTGGCTCGGAGGAATTCCTGCTGATGGTGGCCGGCTCGCCTACGTCATCCTCGACGGCTTCGTGCTTCGGGGCTCGGGGACCAACTGCCTGTTGATCGACCAGGACAGCCCTGGCGTCACCATCCGCAACACGACCCTCGAGTACTGCATGTACGGCGCCCGCTTGCCCGACGACAGCATCGTGGAGTGGAGCGAGTACTCCTTCCCGGGCTTCCACGACTTCGCCGAAGAGGTCTTTTCGCGCAACGAGAGCGATCGTCCGGGGGCGATCTGGACCCTCGTGAAGTCGTACCACGATCCCATCCTCATGGACGGGTCCATGGTCCTCTCCTCGCAGGTCTCGGAGGTCGCCTCCCGCGGCTGCGAGCTCCGCTACAACTTCCTGCACCAGGGCTTCGACGGCCAAAAGATAGGGACCTTCGACGCATCCTCCACCCACCACAGCGTCTTCCTGCACAACTACGACAACAACGTCGAAATGGAGGACTGGGGTGGGCTGGCGTCCGCGGACCTCCGTGTGCACCACAACCTGATGCTCGCCGGCGCCATGGGGCCCTTCGGACACCACAGCCCGGACATCGACGGGCCCCAGTACATCTACCGCAACGTGGTGTACGGCTACGACGACCACGGCTGGGGCAGCTGGACCTTCATCAAGTCCGACGCCCCGGGTGCCCACGGGGGCATGCACTACTACCACAACCTGCTGTGGGGAAGGGATACGCGGCTGTTCTGGGAGCCGGACCACCTGGTCTTGCGCAACAACATCCTGGTCTTCACCCACCAACAGGACGTGGAGACCGACGTCATCGACTCCGACTACAACCTGCTCGTCAACGACGTGGACAAGGCGTGGGTCACCGGGCCCAACGGCAGCTGGCTGGGGGACGATCCCAGCGCCGTCGATTGGGTCGACGCAGAGGGATTCGACTTCGGCATCAACGCAGGGAGCCCAGCGGAGGACGCCGGCGTGGCCATCGCGGGCTTCAACGACGACGCGGTGGGTGCCCCCGACGTCGGCCCCTTCGAGCTGGGCGAGTCGCCGGGTGAGGACTGGCCCCGACCCCGCAGCACGGTCTACGACTGTAGCGTCCCCGAGCGGTGGAACGGGGCCGAGCCCGACGAGGAAGACGAAGAGGCTTGCATGGACGATGAAGAGAGCGACACCGGGCAGCCGGACACCGGTGGAGACACGGGGGACTCCACGCCTGGGGACTCCGCGGCGGACACCGACCCCGGTGACTCAACGCCACCCGCCGACACCGAAGACAGCGCCTCGAGCCAGGACAGCGGGCAGGGCAGCGAAGAACGCCGCTGCGGGTGCCAAGCAGCGCCGTGGTCGCTGGCTTCCTTCTTCC
>CAZVHW010000696.1:0-3689 GCA_964626835.1 uncultured Enterobacterales bacterium | reverse complement strand
TATCTGCCCCAGAACAACATGGAAGACCCCCCGGCGGTGCCCTGCGACGATCCTCCCGACCGGGCGGACTCCAGCATGGACACCCTGGTCCCAGAAGACCCGAACCTGCCCTATGACATCCGCCAGGTCATCAGCGGCGTGGTGGACCGCGGCTCCTTCCTCGAGGTTCAAGCGGCCTGGGCGGCCAACATCGTGGTGGGTTTCGCGAGGCTCGAGGGGCGCCCGGTGGGTGTCATCGCCAACCAACCCAATCATCTCGCCGGCGTGCTGGACATCAAGGCCAGCATCAAGTCAGCGCGCTTCATCCGCTGCTGCGACGCGTTCAACGTGCCTCTGCTCACCCTCGTGGACGTTCCGGGATTCATGCCAGGCATCACCCAGGAGCACGGCGGCATCATCCTGCACGGCGCCAAGCTCATCTACGCCTACTCGGAAGCCACGGTACCCAAGGTCACCGTCATCACCCGCAAGGCCTATGGCGGCGCCTACTGCGTCATGTCCTCCAAGCACCTGCGCGGTGACGTGAACCTGGCCTGGCCCACCGCCGAGATCGCGGTCATGGGCCCCAAGGGGGCGGTGGAGATCGTCTTCCGAAACCAGCTCAAGGCATCCGAGGACATGGCCGCACGCCAGGCGCAGCTCGAACAGGACTACAAGGACAAGTTCGCCAACCCCTACGTGGCAGCCGAGCGCGGGTACGTCGATGCCGTCATTCAGCCACGGGCCACGCGCCGGACCGTCATCCGAGCACTGCGAATGTTGGCCACCAAGAAGGACGTCAACCCCGTCAAGAAGCACGGGAACATCCCCCTCTAGCCCCGGTGGTCATCATGTGGATCGTCTCCGCCCTCCTGCAGGCAGACCCTGGCGCGGTCCAGCTGCCTCTGCGTGGCTGGGATGCCATCCAGGCCGTGGATGGGTGGCTCGTGGCGCTGGTGGGCATGAGCGTCGTCTTCTCGGCGTTGTTCCTGCTGTTCCTGCTGATGATCCTGTTGCAGAGGCTGCTCGAGCCCAGAGTTGCCCGGCAGGTCGAGGGGCCGTCGCCGGTCCAGCCGCGTCTCGAGGCGCCCACACCCGATGGGCTGTCGCCCCGGCTCGTGGTGGCCATCGCTACGGCCATCCGCCTCGAGCAGCAGCGGCAGGCAGCCTACACCCGAGCACCCGAGCCTGGTGGTGTCACCGGCTGGAAGCTAGCCCGCAGTCTGCAGTGGGCATCCCACCAGCGCATCTACCTGCGTCACGGACGTTGAGAGGAAATACGGACCCATGGCTGTTTGGATGATAGAGATCGAGGGTCAGACCTTCGAGGTCGATGTGCAGTCCCTCGAGGCTGGTCGCGCCACGGTCGTGGTGGACGGCCAGAGCTATGACGTAGGCTGGGACGAGCCCGAGGGCCAGATCGCGCCGGTGTCATCGGTCGCGGGACTGCCGTCCCCAACCCCCACGGCACCCGTTGCTGCCCCGGCCTCGCGAGGGCCGGCGCTCGAGGGCGCGGTGGCGTCACCGTTGCCCGGAATGGTCCTGGACGTGTTGGTCGCGGTGGGAGACAGCGTGGAGAAGGGGCAGGTCGTGGTGAAGCTCGAGGCCATGAAGATGGCCAACGAGGTCCGCTGTGGGCTCGCTGGCACCGTCGCCGCCGTCCTGGTTCGCAAGGGCGACACCGTGGACCAAGGCGCGCCGCTGCTGCGCATCGGGTAGCTCATCATGGAGATGCTCACCGACCTCGTCTACTACACCGGCTTCGGGCAGCTCGATCCCCGAAACCTGGTCATGATCGCCGTCGGGATCGTGTTCATCACGCTGGGCATAGTGAAGCACTACGAGCCGCTGCTGCTGGTGCCTATCGGTTTCGGTGTGCTCGTTGGCAACATCCCGTTCGCCGAAGAGATGACACTGGGCATCTACCAGGATGGCTCGGTGCTCAACTACCTCTACTTCGGGGTCATCAAGGGCATCTACCCCCCGCTCATCTTCCTGGGCATCGGTGCCATGACCGACTTCAGCGCGCTGCTGTCCAACCCAAAGCTGGTGCTGCTCGGTGCCGCCGCGCAGATCGGCATCTTCATCACCCTGCTGGGTGCTCTCTTCATCGGCTTTACGCCGGCAGAGGCCGGCGCAATCGGCATCATCGGGGGTGCCGACGGCCCCACGGCGATCTTCCTCTCCTCACAGCTGGCCATCCACCTGCTGGGGCCCATCGCCATCTCGGCCTACTCCTACATGGCGCTGGTGCCGGTCATCCAGCCTCCCATCATGAAGCTGCTCACCAGCCGAGAAGAGCGCCTCATCCGAATGAAGCCTCCCAGGGCCGTGAGCAAGCGCGTCAAGATCGTCTTCCCCATCGCCACCTTCCTCGTCTGCGCCTTCATCGCCCCCGGTGCCATCGCCTTGCTGGGCATGCTCTGCTTCGGCAACCTGCTCAAGGAATGCGGTGTCACCGACCGCCTGGCTGCCACCGCCCGCACCTCCTTCATCGACGCCGTCACCATCTTGCTGGGTCTGACGGTGGGTGCCAGCACCCAGGCCGACGTGTTCCTGACCTGGAAGTCCGTCGCCATCTTCGCATTGGGCGCCGCCAGCTTCGCCGTGGCGACGGCGGGCGGTGTGCTCTTCGCCAAGTTCCTCAACCTCTTCCTCCAAGACAAGCTCAACCCGCTTGTCGGTGCAGCGGGCGTGTCCGCCGTGCCCGACTCGGCGCGCGTGGTGCAGATGGTCGGCATCGAGGAAGACCCCGACAACCACCTGCTCATGCACGCCATGGGGCCCAACGTTGCGGGTGTCATCGGCTCCGCGGTCGCGGCGGGGGTGCTGTGGGGTGTGCTCACCTGACCGGGGTTGCGCTTGCCGCGGGAGCGAGGTGATGTCGCTCCTCCCTGCGCCGTCACCCGCCGGTCGAGGCGGGCTTCGTTCTGCTCGACCGTGACGTAGAGGTCTTGGCATCACGGCCTGCAGTGCGGCCCAGGGTGGATGATTAGCCGCCCACCCGTCCGGCGGGTGACGGCTCCGGTCGTCGCTCACCGGGCCGGCGTTGAGACGCACGCCGGCCTGGGCCACGGGGGGCCGCCGTCGTCGCCGTCCTCGCCCCGGCAGCGCCGGCGAGCACCCGCATCGCGGGCGCGGGGCTGCGGAATGGCTCTGCCGTCACCCCCCCGCGTCCAGGCGGCCGGCCTGCTCCTGGAACGACAACGACCACGAACACGCTGAGGCCAGTGTAGGGGAGGGGTTTACCCCCTCTCGCCAACAAGAAGGGTCTTCCGGACGGTCGCTCCTCCCTCCGCCGTCAGCCCCCCGCGTCCAGGCGGCCGGCCTGCTCACGGGTTCGCGCACGGGTGGGGCCGCCGGGGTGCTCCGGGCGTGCGAAGGTCCCCCGCGTGTACCGAGTCGTGAGCCCCTACCCCCAACGCGTCCGTTCGAACCCCGAGAAACGCCGGCGAAGGAAAGATCTACCTTCCGGGAATGGATAGGAGGGGTACCCGTACCCCCGTACAACATGACCGCCACTTTCACCGAGCTCCTCGCATCTTCCTACCCAAGGGTCCATCGCTGCACCCTGGGTATGTTGGGTGACGAGCAGGAGGCCCGCGAGGTTGCCCAGGAAGCCCTGTGCAAGGCCTGGGCGGCCCGGCATCGGTACGACCCGACGCGGCCGTTCTACCCTTGGCTGTACACCATCACGCGCAACCTGTGCC
>CAZVHW010000695.1:0-3691 GCA_964626835.1 uncultured Enterobacterales bacterium | reverse complement strand
CAACCATGGCTCGTGTCGGTGTGCTCCAAGCGCCTCGCCTCCGGGGAGGCAAAGGGGCTGGGTGGTCGGCGGGGGACAGAGGTCTGACGCTAGGGAATCACGAATGGCTGATTGTCGTGCAACCGCTCGACGTTCTCGAACCGGTCAAGATGATCATCCCAATGATCGCTATGAATCGGGACCATCCGTTTCGGGCCGACGGCTTTCGCAAAATCGAGCAAGTCCTCTGTGGAAGCGTGTCCGCTGGTGTGGACCTGCTCGACCTGTGCGCCAGCGGTCCGGAAAGCCGCCTCCACAGCCTGGTACGCGGGCTGGCTTCGATACCCAGACCATTGAGAAAAGAGCCAGCGGTCAGACGATGTGAGCGTGAGCCCCTTGGCGAGATAGTCGGAAAACAAACTTGGCCGGAGCATGATGGCCAGAGGCTGCTTGTGAGTGCTGAGCCGGGCTGCTGATAACGCCCGACCAGACCGCGCATACCGCGAAACTAAATCGGGGTCGTTGAAGCGATTGGGACTGCGATAAAGGCGTGAGGTACTCGCGGTGATCACCGCCTTCATCCTTGGGAACTCAAGGGTTGGGATTCTGGCTCCGGTCGCAGCGAGTCGTTCAAGCACATCCAGACTGTAGACATCTAACAACAGAGTGCGATCCGTCCTTCTGCACGCCTTGTAAATTGTGCAGGTGCGGTCGATGTTCTGCGCGGACCAAGAAATGAAGACCCTGCCTTCCGTATCATTGAATTGGCTCGAGAACTGATCGACCAGTTCGTCCTCAGTTGGGAATGCTCCTGTTCGCCCCAGACACGTCCCCTCCATTAATAGGAGGTCAACAGGTCGTGGAAGAACTCGGAGGACCCGGTCAATCAGTCCCGCTTTGCGGCCTGTACAACGAAAGTCGCCGGTGTAGAGAATGCGGCGACCGCCCACCTCGATCTGAAGCATATGGGCGTCGAAGGCCGAGTGATCGATGAGGTGCGGCGTGATTGTGAAGGGACCCACCTGAAAGGGCTGGGCGCTACGATAGCGATGGACCGCCTGTGGGATTGCCTTGCCGCTGAGGGCAAGCGTCATTTCGCTCAGGATTTGGGTTCCGTGCCCCATCCAAACGGGCCACTTGTCGGGCAAGTGCGGGAGCAGACCGTAATGGTCTTGGTGCGGATGCGAGATAACGAGAGCGTCTACGGGCGCATCGAGTTGTAGACTGGGTGGCACCAGGGGAGCATTAGGCCCACCTTGGAGCGGGGCACCAGCATCGAGCAAGATTCGACAGCCCTCGTGCGCCACCTCAATGCAGTTGCCGCCAATCTCCTTTGCTGAACGATGGATGGTGAGAGTCGGAGCAGTCAAAGCGAAGTCACCCTCTCCACGCCTTGTCCAGATCGAGTAGCTCCGAAACGGACAAGAGCTCGTTGGCAAACAGCGAATAGCCCATGGTTGAAGCTCTGGGGATGACGACGTCTCCATGTTGCATGGACGCTCCTTGGAGCTCCTTGCCGAGCTTGGTCTTCGCAGGGTCGTGGTCGACGAGAATGAGCAACACGAGCGGCTTGGCACTACTGAACAAGGCCTGTCCCTTCCTTGGAGCCTTGCCGCAGTTGATCAGACCAAGCTCCTGCTTGACCCGGAATATCTCGCCCATCTCGTCCTTGATATGTGTGAGCTTCTGAGGGTCGCCGAGCAGCGCATCCAGATCATTCAAGTGCTTCTGAAGGCCGGCCTTTCCGCCCATGGCTCCATCGCCCTGCTTGAGCTCGGCCCATACCAGGCGGTGATTTGAATGGCGACGCCTCGCTCCATCAGAGGGCCACAGTACGCCGACCAAATCTGCCCGCATGCGCCCGACCGCATATTCCTGATCACAGAAGTAGATGTCGCTCGAACGCCCGCTCTTGCCACGGTTGTTGCAGCGAATGATTTCCTGTTGAATCTCACGCTCTCGACTCGGTGTGCGGGCCAACTTTGCGTCGATGCCGGCCTTTAGGAGCGGGATCTGCTCCACAAGAGCCTTGCAATCGGCGATGGACTGGACCGAACCCAAGAGTCCATTCGGCAGGAACCGCTGGTACTTGTCATGCGACCTCGTAACAAAGGTGCCTGGCGCCTTCTGGCACAGTGAGACCAGCGCGGCGCCGCGATAGTACAACGTGATCTCCTGGTGGCGGATGTCGAGGCAGAGCGTCTCATCGAGCTCCTTGTAGCCCCGCGCCTTCGGCTCACGAATCTCCGCCAGGATCGGGGATAGAGCACCGCATTTGAGCGCTTTCTGAAAGCCCTCGCTGATTGATCGGGTCTTTGCTCGCCGCATCTTCATGACATCCTGCCTTGCGGACGAGTCACGGACCGTGCTCCGGCACACTGGACGATGTGGTGTTCACCACTCGCGGCGGCGGCCAACAATGCCTCTCCCATCGCGTGGCCTCGATAGAACTCGTAGTGCTGCCAGTCTCCCTCGTTGGGCTTCTCCGAATCGTCTGGAGGGCTGTCCTTGAAGATGCTCCAACGGTGATATGCGGGCTGGGCCAGATACGCCTGCAGCATCCCGCATCCTGCCGGGCCCGGACGCGCCAGGGTTGTCGCCACCGTTCGGGCCTCAAGATCGTCAGCGCCTAGCTGGGTCAAGATCTGGCGACAATTCGGCCAGCGGTCGAAGTCCCATGGAGGCGATACATCAACGAATGCCTGCGGCAACCCTGCCGCCTCGCGAGCAAGTGTCGGGTGTTGAACGAACAATGGGGGGCGGTCGATGTCTGCCCAGAAGCTAAGGCTCGGAGCAGCCCGACCAACACCATAGAACAGCTTCGGATCAAGCTCTTTCTCAATGGGGTCAAAGAGGGTCGCGCCCAAGAGCCATAGAAGCAGACTGCCCTCGGCGCCTCCTCGTGCGGGGCCGACGACGATTCCTGCTGCAGTCGCGCGCTCTACTTCGTCGGCTGCATTCACAAGCTGCTTACACCAGCCTAATAGCGCCGATTGTTCTAGCTCCCAATCCCTACGCTTTCTGTACCGTGGTTCTCGCGGGGCATCCTCTGTGCGCTGCGCTAGTAGCTCGTGATCAGCGTTCATCTCGGTTCCTCTCGTTGGTCGCTGGCAGCGGCTCACCGTGCAGTCGAGTTCGACCACGGTCCGTCAGCCTGTGAGGCGTGTAGCGGCTGACCCAGCTTAGGGTTGGCCAGGCTCGCCCTGGACTTCGGGTCGAGTTCCGCTTGGTGTTCGCATTTCTCAATGTCTCCACGCCATCCGCGCCAAATCGCTCCACCAACAAGATGGCCACATACAGCCCAACGTCCTGCTTGACGACATCCCAGTGTGTGTCAGACGGCTCACCCAGATTGTACATGGCCCGATTTCCCAGCCCGTCGAGGCAGGCCAAGGTCACCTCTTCGCCGTGTTCTTCCTTCGAGAAGTACTGTTCAATGATGGAGAGGAGCTTGTCGCGTTCACTTCCCAGGAACCGCGTTCGAGCAACGGTACGCGTGCTCGTCGATGAAACATCTTCTTGACTGATCCAGGTCGCCATAACCCACCTCCATTTCGGAATCGTAGCGCATCGTACCCTATCGTACCGCATCCGTCAAGTGGCATTTGTTAACCAAGCACCCTCACCCCAATCTCCGTTCCGCCGCGGCTGGGCCCACGCTCCTTCTGGCAGGCCAGCGCCACGGCCCAGAAGCGGTCGGCGTGGCCGCGGC
>CAZVHW010000694.1:0-3695 GCA_964626835.1 uncultured Enterobacterales bacterium | reverse complement strand
CCGCCCCCGGGGGAGCGAGGGGCTACGACGAGATCATGATCAAGCGCCTGAGCGTGGCCGCAGGCGGGCAAGGTCAGGCCGCAGCGGACCGCCTGTACGACCGCTCGGTCCGCGATCAGGGTGTGCGGCCGCGACTAGGACCGCCGTGCGCGCTCGAGGTCTGGGAACACCGCCCATGGGAGCACGACGACGAAGCCCACCACACCCCCCGCGGGCCCTGCCCGGGCGCATGGATGACCCCGGTGATTCGCCACGACGGCCAGCTCACCGTCTGTTGCGTGGACCTGCAGGGCCAGCTCGCCCTGGGCAACCTCGCCGAACACGGCTTCCGGGAGCTGTGGTCCGGGCGCCAGGCCACCCGCCTGCGCCTCGACCACGTGCAGGGCGCCTTCGCAGAACACCCCACCTGTGCCCACTGCGGCGGCATCAACTGGTATGGCTTCCCCCCTGCCACGATCCGCGCCTGGCTGGAGAGCCATGATCGCCTCGACCTCTGGCCTGGGTACGAGCAGCGGATAGGCGAGCTGGACGAAGGCTAGCAACGTGCCCCGAAATGGTGGATCCGGCTCGCTGTCGGCGCGAGCCGACACGGTCTCGAGGACGCCCCACCGCGACCGAGGAGCTCACCCACGAACCAGCTGAACTCTGGCGGAGCGATGCCTCCACCGAGTCTCTTCACGGTGACCAACTGTTGGATCCCGGGAGTTGTGATTCTTTGGTTCATTCTGCACGAACGATTGACAATGACCCACTGAAAGCACAATTTGGACTTTCCCCACCATGATTCGGCTGGAGACGGCATCTCGCCAACCGCAAGTTCCTCGGTGTTTCGTCCCCCTGTGCTCTCGGTGTGGGGAATCGTGCTGCTTTCGTAGGGCTGTGGACCTTCCTCCTGCGGGGCAGAGGACGACGACACCCGTGACTCCACGCCGCGACAGATGGATACCGGCGACAGCACGAACAATGGCCACAGCGGTGAAAGCGGAGAAAGCGGAGACACAGGCAAGCAGCTGGACCCGGTTCTCGGAGATCCGGACTTCGTCTGCCCGATCGTCGAGGGCGTCCCAGAGCAGTCCCTGGGCGTCGAGCTGACCGAAAGGCCCGAGCTGAACGGCCACGGCTGGCGCGTGGTCTTGCAGACGGAGCTGCCCGCACTGGCCACGGTGTTCTTCGCCCCGTCCGAGCGGGGCGATCCTTGCCTTCATGCGCTCTCCACCGGCTGGTTCCTGGAAGACCACGCCCTGGAGCTGACAAACCTGCGTTTGGGCACTTCCTACGACCTGGTGGTCAAGTTGACCGACCTGGACGGCAACGTCACGCGCTCGGCAGTGCTCGGCCTGCAGACCGAAGCGCCGGACCAGCCGCTCCCCGAGGAGTTCGGTCGACTCGGCGTCGACAAAGGAGCGCTCTGGTTCGACGCTACCTTTCGCGGTGCGGTGCCCAGCGACTTGGTCATCAGCACAAACCTGGGCCTGTGCGGTTTGCCCTACGGCTCCCCCAGCTCGGGCGTGCAGGCGCTCCTGCTGGACTTCGAAGGCTACCTGGTGGGTGACTACGTGGCCTCCGAGGTGGTCCAGGGCTTTGGGCAGATCCACACCTCGTTCAGCGGGGGTCTGGGCTACGCCAGCGGGAACGAAGACGTCGTCGTGCACATCGGGGGCGGCATCCCCCAGCGCTCGAACGTGGCCAGGGTCGACCTGCTCGGCAACGTCGGCGAGTCCGTCTTGCAGCCGGCCATCTCCGAGAGCAACTACTCCCTGAACTACCTCGACTTCGTGATCGAAGACACCGCGGCGCTCGAGGCCACCGGCATCACCTTCGAGGGCACGGCCCACCTGTCCGTCATCTCCAGGAACGAGGACTTCGTCGCTCGCTCCACCGCCACCATGTGGGACGAGGGTCTGGTGACCCAGGACAACGCCGAGGACCCCGACGCCTGGACGGTGTGGGCGTACGAGACCGTCGACCTCACCAGCCACCCCAAGACCCTGACATACTCCAACAGCGTGTTCTACGATCCGGTCAGGAACGAGGTCATTGCGCACACACACAGCGCCCACGGCGGCATGATCTGGGGGGTGGATGTCGTCGAGCAGCGTGTGGTCTGGGTGTTCGGCTTCCTGGCCGAAGAGCTCGAGGGCTACGTCTCCGAGGACACCGTCATCATCAGCGAGGTCCAGGAACCGGGCGCATGCGAACAGCCCTTCTTCGCCAGGGCCCACTACGTCGCCAGCCACCACGGCGACGACCAAGATCCCTCGAGCTTCTTCCTGACCATGCACGACAACGGTGGTGACGGCGAAGGTCGCCGCTACCACACCCGCGCCATTGTCTACCACATCGAACTGGACGAAGAGGCCGGCACCGGCACCGCCGCCGTGCACTGGGCCTACCCGTCGAACCCCCTCGACGTGGACGACCCGATGTACGAAGCCATGGGCTACCACAACTACGTCTACGGCAGCCTGGAGAAGGTCCCAACGCACGACGAGCTCTACCTGCTGACCTCGGGCAGCGGCTACTGCTACGAAGACACCAACGAGCAGGGGATGCCGACACGCGAGCAGATCACCCTGCTGCAAGCCCTGCCCGACACGCATAGCGCCGAAGTGCTGGCCACCTACGTGCCCGGGTCGAGCGACCTCCCCTGGGTAAATCTCTATGCCGCCTCGGCAACCACCCTCTACGCACCCGTGGGTTCACAGGCCGGCACGAGCGGGCGCCGGTCCTTCCAGGTCACTACGGAAGCCCCCTAGAAAGCACCCTTCGAAGACGAACGGGACAGCCGCCACCTCGACACGAGAGACGATGGTCGGGCTCGTCTCCCGACACGTCGGGTGTCAGTCGGAGCCGTGGTGGTCGGGCTCACCACCCAGTCGCTCGAGCGCCCGATCGATCTCCCGGCGGACCTCCGCGTCCACCTCTTCTTCGAGTCGTTGATGGAGGATGGGGATGGCCCTGTCCGCGAGAATGCCCCACAGACCGACACGGTGCGCAGACCACTGGCGGGGGTGCGCGATCTCGTGGGTGCACAGCGCGTCCAGGAGCTGTTCCAGCCTTTCTCGGAGCGCATCGGGGACCCGTGCCTCGAGGAACCCCAGCTCGTCCAGCAAGCCCGGATGGCTCCCGCGGGGGCCAAACAACGCCCCTCGCATCGCCTCGTATGCCCCCACCGGTGCCAATCGGACCAAGCTCTCCTCTGCGTTCTCGTACGGGTCGTCGCTGTAGAGGTCTTCGGGGTACTCCAGCTCCTGGTAGAAGTACTGGAAGTAGGCGTTGCAGCTGCGACATCGTTTCACGGTATTGGGAGGATCGTCACACACCCACTCCAGCTCCTTGCTGGCCTCCGGAAGCGCCTGGTTTCCGGCGATCGGATCGATGGAGAGCTGCCCGGGCAGCTCCCGGCAGACCCTGCAGTGCTCGACATCGAAGGGCTTCCAGGGGGGCAGCGTTGCCGAGAGCTGTCTTCGCAACCTGGGGCTCGCCTGGCTCGAAGCGCGGCCCAAGGCGGCGTGGTGGCGCTGCTTCAGCAACGCTCGGAGTCCATGTTCCGCGTCCTTACGAACCGAGATGTTCCCGTGGGCCGCCGCGGCCACCAGCCACCTGGCCGTGAAGACGGTCCCCAACCGGTGGGGCTCATCCTGTACGAAGCGCAATGCGGGCTGGGCCACGCACGGGCGTCGGTGGGACGTGAA
>CAZVHW010000693.1:0-3698 GCA_964626835.1 uncultured Enterobacterales bacterium | reverse complement strand
CCCTCCCAGGTCGGCCAGCTGCACCAACGCGAGCCAGGGCAGCTGGCTGGTGCCCAGGTCGGTCCAGGGCAGCCCGGTGAAGGCCCAGCCGCGCAGCCACTCGATGGCCAGCCAAAGCAGGGGGGCGGCCAGCCAGGATGGCAGCCGCCCTCTGCGAGCGGTCAGCACCAGGCCCCAGCCGAACAGCCCGGTGTAGGCGGCCAGGGCCGCCACCAACGCGAAAGTGCCCAGCAGACCGATGGCCAAGGGGAAGCCAGCCTCGACGCTGACCGTCCACACCAGCCAGTACATCACGGGCAAGCCCTGCCCCACGCCGAAAAGGAAGCCAAGAACAAAGCCCCTCCCTGGCACCGCACCACGCAGCGCGGCCAGCAGGGGTATCATCCCCACCCACGCCAGGGGCCACAGCCCAGCCTTGGGGAACACGAGGCCCATCACCACGCCCGACAGGATGGACGCCACGGCACCCCTCACGGCAACAACCCCGCCGGGATCATCCGCCCATCCGGTGCCGGCAGCCGCTCGTGGTCCGCGTCGTAGTGCTCCGGCACGGTGCGCGAGGTCTCGGCCAGGCGCTCCAACGCGTGGGCCAGCCCCAACAGTGCGAACTCCTGGGAGATCCCGGCGGGGATGTGGCCCCCCAGGTCGCTGTGCACGGAGAAGACTACCAAGGTGCCCTCGTCGTGGATCAGCATGGTCCAGGCGCCGGTGTTTTGTCTCACCCACACCGCGTCCGGATCGGGTTCGGGGGCCAGCGCCGGGTCCACGACCGTCCTGATGCGCTGCCAGAAGTCCGGATCATCCGCCAACAGATCGAGGTTGGGGTGGAAGTGCCCGACCCACTGACGGTCCGCGAGCGGCCAAGGGAGGTCCATGTGGTGGTAGACCGTGCGTTCACCCACCGGCTCGTCGGTGGGCAAGCGCTCGACAAGCACCGGGGAGGGCGGAGCGCATGGCGCATCGCTGATGACGATCCAGGGCGCCTGCACGGGCATGTCGATCCAGATGGCACCCGTGGCGAAGGTGCCCTCGTCGCCTTCCGCGCGGCGTGTGACGGGTTTGCCCCTGGCCAGCCGCGCGAAGTCCCTTGACTCGAGGAGCAGGGGCACCGGCGAGTGCGCCTGGATGGCCGGGGCGTGGGATTCCCAAGTCAGCCGCAGGGTGTCGGCGCTGGGCTGCGCCATGGTCCCTGCGACCAGGAACAGTCCCCACATGGTCTACAGATACCCGAGGGCTTGGAGCCGTGCGCGCATGCGCCGGTAGTCCTCCGGCTCGTGAGCGCCGACACGGCTGTCCGCCCAGGCCTGGTCGAGGGCGGCGGCCAAGGCGCCACATCCCAGTTCCTCGGCAGCGACCGGAGCCCGTTCCTCGGGATCCGCGACGAGATCGTAGGCGCGCTCCCGCCCCGTGGAGACCTCGCGCAGCAGCTTGCGGCCGGCCTGCACACAGCCCAGTTCCCGGAACACCTGAGCCTTGTCCGTCGGGAGATCGGGCCGATCGACGAAGTCGCGGTTGCGGCAGAAGTGCGCCGGGGACCCATCGGCGATGACGCCGCTGTCCAGGAAGGGAGCGAGGGAGCGCCCATCGACCCGACTCGCCCCCTCCTCGAGCCCCATGAGATCGAGGAGGGTGGGCATGAGGTCCACCCCGCTAGCTTGGCCGCGGACCCGGGTCCTGGGCAGCAGACCGGGGCCATGCAGGATCAGAGGGACGCGCATGACCTCGTCGTGCAGGTGGTTGCCGTGCAGATCGAAGACGTCCCGCGGCTTGTCGTCGGGTGCCAGCCGCTCGCCCCAGGATTCGCCGTGATCGGCGGTGATCACCAGCAAGTCGGGCTTGGCAGCCTCGACCAGGCTGGGCAGCCACGCGTTGCAGAAGCGCTCGACGGCCGCTTGGTACAGGCTGCGCACCTGGGCCTGGTGAGCGCGACGCCGGGCGGGATCGGGCACGCCCAGCAGGCCGATGATGCCCTTGCAGAGCATGTTCCACTCCCGCAGGGAGAGGTGCCGGTCCAGGTAGGGCACGTGAGTGGACCAGTGGTGCACGAACGCCAGCAGGGGGCCACGATCGTGCTCCTGGAACCAGCGCAGCATGGCGTCGCCGTCCTGGGACGAGCCCACCACGCCGGCTTGGGGGAAGCGCACGAAGAGGTGACCCGGGTCGAACGGAAAGCTGGCCACCGGGATCCCCGCCTGGGCCGCCCGGTCGAAGAGGGTCGGCACGCCGTCGGGGAAGGGCTGCTCCCACTTGACCAGCCCCAACCGGTGGGCCCGGCGGCCGGTGAGCATGGCCCCGATGGAGGGTACGGTCCAGGGGGCGGCGGCGTAGACCGTCTCGAAGAGCGCACCCTCGGCGGCAAAGGTGTCCAGGCCAGCCGTGCTCCGCCCAGGGGCGTAGCATCCCAAGAAGTCAGGCCTCACCGAGTCGGCCACGACCAGGAGCACCCGGGGCGCGACGCGGTTCAAGGAGCGCAGACCCGGATGCAGTAGGGGTTCTCGCCCATGTGCCCCACGGTGGTCCAGGCCAGGCTGTGGCAGCCACCGCGGCAGATGTTGCCGAAGGCGCAGTCCGCACAGGCACCCGTCAGAGGGTTGCCGTCCGGCTGTCGGTTGTAGGCGAACAACGCATCATCTTCCCAGATCTCCCGCAGGGTGCGTCGGCGCAGATCGGCTTCCCGCAGGGCGTCGGGCATGGACAGACAGCCCTTGACCCAGCCATCGCTGGTGATGCCCACGATGCTGCGCCCAGCCTGGCAGCCGGTCCAGAAGCGGTCGCCCCGCTCGCGGGTGCTGCGGAGCTTGGGCTCGTCGCTGCCGAACCAGCCCACGTCGTCGGCGGCCTGGCAGGCCACGCGGCCCTCGGCCTGCACCCGCCGCACGAAGTCGTACAGCCGCGGCTGATCCGCGGGGTCGAGGGCGGGGACGTGGCCCTTGGCGCGGCCCATGGGGTGCGTGAGCTGCACCTGCCAGTGGCCGATCCCCCAGGTCAGCAGCTGCCTGTACAAGGCGTCGAGTTCGTCGATGTTGCGCTGGGAGACCTGGGTGATGGCGGCCGCCACGACGCCGGCCTCGGCCAGGTTGCGCACCGCCGCTCGGATCTGGGCGTAGCTGGTGACCGGCTCGTCCGGGTCGGACAGCATTGCAGGATCGGGCAGCACGGGCCGCAGCCCGTCGTGGGTCGCTGGGCTGCCGTCGATGCTGATGGACACGCTGGCCACGCCCGCCTGCGCGAAGACCGCCGCGACCGTCCGCGAGACACCCAGGCCGTTCGAGATCACCAGGACCTCCAGGCCGCGGGCTCGGGCGTGCGCCAGGATGACCCGCCAGTCGGGGCGGACGAGGAACTCGCCCCCGCTCATGGTCAGCTCCTCGAGACCCAGGTCGGCCAGCTGGTCCACCAAGTCCAAAGCCTCGGCGGTGTTCAGCTCCCCGGCCCTGGACAAACCCGCGGAAGACCCGCAGTGCCGGCATGCCAGGTTGCAGGCCAGGGTCGTCTCCCAGACGCAGTACCTAAGGGAGTACTCGGCCATGCTCCTCTCTCCTGTCGGGGTCGCCCCCAAGCCGCTCGATCTGGTGGAGGCAGTAGATGTTGCGGTAGATAGTGCCAGTGGTGGAGTAGGCCAGGCTCTTGCAGCCCGCTCGGCAGATGCGCCGGTACGGGCAGGCCCGGCAGCGGCCCTCCAGCTTGGCGTCGTCCCA
>CAZVHW010000692.1:0-3704 GCA_964626835.1 uncultured Enterobacterales bacterium | reverse complement strand
CGTGCTGGATGGTTTACTCGCGCCTGTATCTGCGCTCGGTTTTTTCAACAAAATCAATGCCGCCCAACGGTATTGTTGCCGATATTGGAAAGATTGAAAAAGTGGTCGACCTCGGCTGCGGCTTCGACGCGCTCGGGCTGTTCGGGCTGGGCGACGACGAGGATGGGGGCCGGAGGATGGTCGATGGGCTCGTGCTGGGCGGTCCACGAGTACCAGATGGCCCCACCCAGCAGGAGCGCACCCACCAGAACCAGTCGAAGGATTCTCTGTTCTTCGGTTGCCATGGTAGTTCCTTGGGATCGCTCCGTTCAGACTACCATGCTTCCATGGTGACGAGGGACGCCCGAGGCCAGGGGCCAGCCGCACCGCCGGTGTTCCTGGACGCAGATCGCGTCGTGCACGCCGTCTTCGAGGTGTGAGGCCGGGTCGGTTGGGGGGGGCGGCTAGTCTTGGTCCTTCTTGCCTCGGCGGCGCTTCTTGCGGTCGCGTTGCTGGCCCCAAGCTCGCACGTCGTCGGCTTCCTGGAAACGGGCCGAACCCTCGAGCAGCTGGGCGAGTTGCTCCAAGAGCGAGGCCACGAGTTCGGTGGGCACCTGGACGAGGGTGGCGTCGAGCAGGGCCGTCACCGGCTGGGCTGCCTGCTGGCTTTGCTCGAGGAGGACGAATGCGAGGTACTGCAGGGCTTCGGCGTGGAGGGTGGCAGCGCCCGTGTCGTCGTGGGAGAGCACGGCCACGAAGGACGTGGTGGCCTGATCGTAGCGCTCGAGCTTGTATTGGGCCCAGGCTGTCAGGTAGGTGGCCTGGAGCCAGTGGGAGCTGTCGGGGCCCCCCGAGCGGGCACCCTCGAAGTGCTGGGCTGCTTGCTCGAGAGCGCCTTGGTCCATGGCCCGCTGCCCCAGATGGAGCATGCACGAGCGGCCGAGATCGCTGTCGGGGGCTGCCGCCACCACCTGGGCCCACGCCAGCGCTGCTTGGTCTGGGGATGACTCGCGTTGACACCAACCCAGCAGGTACCAGGCTTCGGACAGCTGGGTGAAGTCGCCGGCCTGGCCGCGTTCGGCGGCGCCCAGCACCCCCTCGAGTTCAGCGAGGGCCGGGCCGTAGTCGGGGTTGACCGCTCCGTCGCCCTCGGCGCGCGTGATGAGCAGGCTGGCCAGCCTGAAGCGCGCTGCGGTGGTGTACTCGCTGTCGGGATGGGCCGCGATGAAGTCCCGGTAGGCGATGATGGCTTCGTCCAGGTCGGCCTCGACATCGGCCTCGGCCTGGTCTACCAGCTGCTGGTAGTCGGGTGGATCGCCGGCGTCGTCCGCCGCGCGGGCGGAGATCGTCAGGAGGAAGGGGACCAGGAGCCAGCTTTGCATTCCTGGATCCTAACGCACGGGCTGGCGCGTTTGCTCCGCGGTCCCCCACGTTAGAAGGATGGGGTCCAAGCTGGTTCGTATGTCCCGCACTCGTCTGCCCGTCCTGGCTCTCTTCCTCGCCGTCACCGGTGTGGCTCGTGCGGACCAGCCCTCGCCCCCGGTGCTCGGTGAGCCCGCGGAACCATGCCTGGAACCCAGCTGTGCGGATCCTCGCTGGGACGCTCCGCGCATCGCGGGCGCCTACGACTTCCTGCCAGGCGAGCACCGACCCTTCCAGGTGGTGGTGGATCCCATCTCCTGGAACCTGGGGGCCTGGAACCTCGGCCCGGTGGTGGCCCTGACCGCCCCGACCTACTTCGACGAAGATCTCCAGCTCGACGCATGGCACCTACAGCTCGGCGCCTGGTGGATGCCGGGTGACAAGGTTCGGTGGCGCGTCGGGGCCGAGACCGGCCTGTGCCTGCGCACCTTCCACCAAGAAGGCAGCGAGCTGCTGCGGGACTGGCTGCCCGCCGTGGGTGCGCGGGCTGGCATGTCCCGCGTCGTGGCGCAGCGATGGCGCGTCGAAGCGGGCCTGCGCCTGGTGGGCGAGCTGCCCCCCACCCTGGTGCGATGGCAGGGCGAAGTGCTCGAGCTGCCCACCTGGCGAGCCCAGGTTCTGTTGGGAATCCAGCTTCCGTCGCCGGGGCGGTCGGATCTGAGCCCCTGATCATCCAGCCATTCGCCATCGCGGCCATCGAGCACGTGGAGATCGAGGTGGAGCTACCGGGCGGAGGAGTCTGGGGGCTGAGCGCCCTGGTGGAGTGCGCCGACGGCGTCACGCGCTCCACCGGTCTGCGCCACCGGGTGGTGATCGGGGAGCGACCGGTGGTCGAAGAGCCGGGGGACACGGGGCTGGACGACACCGGCGAGCGGGACAGTGGAGCTTCCGAGGAAGACAGCGGGCGAGCTCCAGGGCCAGAGCTTGGCGGTGGCTGCGGCTGTGGTGCGGTCCCGCCACGACATGCTTTCGCCTGGTTGCTGCTCCCCCT
Organism: uncultured Enterobacterales bacterium; assembly: GCA_964626835.1. Lineage (GTDB taxonomy): Bacteria > Myxococcota_A > UBA796 > UBA796 > JAFGLY01 > CALDOK01. The sequence continues at coordinate 1,312 of CAZVHW010000692.1, read as the reverse complement.
GGGTGCGATCGGCGTGGGGAGACGCGGGCGCTAGATACGCCTGGAGTGCCCGACGAGGACCCAGCCGCTTCGAGCAGCCGCTGGAATTCTTCGGCCGAGAGGGGGCCGCCGTCGTGGCTGCCGGACTGCAGGCCCGCCAACAGGGCGTTGGCGTTGCGCAGCTGGATGCCCATGGTGGCCAGCATGGAGGACTTCCAAGACAGGGCGACGCGGCCGCTCAAGTCCCGGTAGGCCTGCTCGTCCATGCGGTAGGCCCAGCCCTTGCAGATGGCCTGGCAGGTTGCGGTGCGGCTGCCGGGTCTGACCAAGGTGACGGCACCGAAGACGTCGCCCGGCAGGAAGATGGCGAGCAGCTCGGCCATGTGACCGCGGACATGCCGCAGGATCTGGACTTCGCCCTCTGCGAGCAGGAAGGCGGAGGTGGTGGCCTTGCCCTCGATGGTGAGCATCTCGTCGGTGTCGAACTGCTGGGGGACGAAGGCCGTGGCGATGGACTCGAGCACCGCCTTGGGCTGGTTGCGCAGGCCGGGGAGTGCGTCGAGCAGGGGGACGATGTCCGGTGGCTCTACGCCGTGTACCCGATCTCGGAGGGTTCGCCAGGCCCGTGTGAGCTTGGAGGGGGTTGTCGGGGCCGGGGCAGGCTGCACCCCGCGAGAGAGCGTGGCGATGCGCAGGTCCGTGGCGCGGATGCGCTTGGACACGCCCTGTAGACATTGGTCGAGCAAGGCCTCGTGGAAGGCCGGGAAGGCGTAGGCCAGCCTGGGCATGTCCTCGCCCGCCAGGAGCAGCACCTCGCCGGGCTCTACGGCTTGCAGCGTCGCGGAGCGGCGCGCCGAGGTGGAGAAGGCGGCGGTTTCGCCCAGGACGTCACCGCGAAGGATGACGCCGATCTCTTCCTCGTCCACGTAGACCGCCAGCTCGCCCTTGGCGAGCATGCCGAAGTCGGGGGCTGCGTCGCCCTGCTTCCAGATGCTCTGCCCCGGGCGGAGGACCACGGAACGCCAAGCCTGGGCGATGACCTCCGCATCCGCAACCGGGATCTCGGAATGTGGGACCAACTTCCGGATCTTCTCGATGTCTACCGCCATGGAACACCTCTCGGCTCCCCTAGCGTCATGGCCGTTCCTTGACGAGCCCTTTGCGAACCGCTGCCGGTGGCGGGCTGTCTCGTGTGGATGCAACCCAGGAGTTCAGCATGATCCAGAAGAAGCCGATCCCTTCCCGTCGTTCCCTCCCCCGCGTCGTACCTCTGGTGGCCCTGGCCAGTGTCTCCGCCCTCGGCGCCGTGTGTGCGGCGTGGTTCCTGGGAGGC
>CAZVHW010000691.1:0-3713 GCA_964626835.1 uncultured Enterobacterales bacterium | reverse complement strand
CCAGCGACAACCTGGTCTCCGGCTACCACGTCACCGACAAGCTGGTCACCTACCCCGACGACATCGAGACTCACGACATCACGCGCACCACCCACCTCGAGTACACGGCGGCCGATGTGACGGTGGTGGTGGACTTCACCAGCATGACCGGCACCCACCAGAAGACGGAGTAGACCGGCAGCGACCGCGCTAACGCTGCGACAGCTCCTCGAGCAGATCGTCCAGGAACGGGGCCAGCAACACGTAGGTGGGGCCCACCCTGACCGGCACTCCCTGGACCTTGGCGTGTGCTCGCAGCCAGCCCAGGTCGCGGCAGCGAGGGCAGTGCAGGAGCTCGATGGACATGGGCTTCTGACCGTCTTGGAGCATGAGGATGCGGTCAAGACGGCGACCATCTACCAGGTCGAGTGCGGTGCGCAGTTCGTCTGCCTGGGCCAAGGGCATGCGCCCACGAGCCACCGCCGGGCGACCACCGCAGCCCGCGCAGATCCTGCCACCCCTGGCTCGGAGGGCCCCCAGGATGCCCATGGCCGCGACAAAGGCGCCCGACGCAACGCTGGCACCAGCCACCGGAAACGACGCCGCAGGCCCCCAACCCCCGAAACCCGCCACCACCAGCGCAAAGCCGAGCAGGGCCGCACCGCTGCACGCCGCCTGCAGAGGCCGGGCCGAACGGCGGGGGAAAGAGGGCTCCTGGCCGCGTGGTCCGCGCCACGAGGGGGGGGGGTCCATGGGGAGGTTCGGCACTTGCTACCTGGAAAGGGGACAACTCCATCCTCTAGCGCGCTTCGCTGGGCTTGCCAGGCTCCAGACAGGAACGTGGCAAACCCTACACACTTTGATGGTGCGACCTCGTGGAAGCGTGGCGTGGGCGCAAAGGTCAACAGTGCGGCCGGGACCCACACCTTCCGTTTCGGGGCGAGCGAAGCCCCGCTCCGTCGGATACCCCTGACCCCCCGAGAAACCACGAACCGAGGCCACGATGAAACGCCACCTGCTCCCGCTCTTCCTGGCGCTCCCCGCCTGTGCCCCCAAGCCCGCCGCTGCCCCCGACGCCGCGGCCCAGCCCGACGCCTTGCCCAGCGCCGAAGCCCGGCCCGCGTCCGAACTGTTCCCCAGGGACGTGTTGTTCGGCAACCCCGAGCGGGCCCGAGCCAAGATCAGCCCCGACGGCTCCAAGGTCAGCTTCCTGGCTCCTGTGGACGGCGTGCTCAACGTCTGGGTGGGGCCGGCGGAAGACGTCGCGGCTGCGGCTCCGGTCACCCAGGACACCCATCGAGGGGTGCGTATCTACTTCTGGACCTACGCGAGCGACGCGGTCCTGTACATGCAGGATCTCGACGGCGACGAGAACTGGCATCTCTACCGTGCAGATCTCGCCAGCGGTGAGGTCACCGACCTGGTGCCTCTCGACGGCGTGCGGGTTCGACCCATGTCCCCTTCACCCGACCACCCGGACAGCATGCTGGTGGGCATCAACGATCGTGATCCCGCATTTCACGATGTCTATCGGCTGAACCTGCGCACGGGGGAACGCGACCTGGTGATCCTGAACGAGCAGGGATTCGCCAGCTACATCCCTGACAACGACCTGCAGGTTCGCCTGGCGGTGCTCATGACCCCCGAGGGTGGATCCGACTACATGCTCGTGGACACCGAGGTGGAACCCACGGAGTGGGAGACCCTGCTCTCCGTCGGCCACGAGGATGACATGACCACCGGCATCTGGGGATTCGATGCGAGCAACCAGGTGGTTTACTTGAGCGACAGCCGGGGCCGCGACACGGCGGCTGCGGCCTCCCTCGACCTGGGCAGCGGCGAGCTGTCCATCATCGCCGAGGATCCTCGGGCCGACGTGGCGGACGCCATGATGCATCCCACGGAGCACACGCTGGACGCCGTGGCCTTCGAGTACGACCGCAAGGCCTGGACGGTGCTCGAGGACGAGGTCGCCGCGGATCTCGACAAGCTGCGTGCGGTCCAGGACGGGGAGCTCGAGGTCTCGGATCGCAGCGTGGACGACAGGACTTGGCTCGTGTTGTTCCACGACGACGACGGCCCCGTAAAGTACTACCGCTACGACAGGGACAGCGGCGAGGCCAGCTTCCTGTTCACCAACCGGCCGGCCCTCGAGGAGCTCGAGCTGCTGCCCATGCACCCGGTGATCATCCCCGCCCGCGACGGTCTGAACCTGGTGTCGTATCTCACCTTGCCGGCAGCCTCGGACCCGGAGGCCGATGGCCGACCCGACCAGCCCGTGCCCTTGGTGTTGGACGTGCACGGCGGGCCCTGGGGTCGGGACAGCTGGGGCTACAGTTCCTACCATCAGTGGCTGGCCAACCGCGGCTACGCCGTGCTGGCGGTCAACTTTCGAGGCTCCACCGGGTTCGGCAAGGGCTTCGTCAACGCCGGCGACAAGGAGTGGGCTGGCACCATGCACGACGATCTGCTCGATGCGGTCCAGTGGGCCGTGCAGCAGGGCGTCACCACCCCCGACTCGGTGGCCATCATGGGGGGAAGCTACGGCGGCTACGCCACGCTGGTGGGCCTGACCTTCACCCCCGAGGCCTTCGCCTGCGGTGTGGACATCGTGGGTCCGTCCAACCTGGTCACGCTGCTGCAGAGCATTCCACCGTATTGGAAGCCCATGCTCGACATGTTCAACCTGCGTGTGGGCGACTCGAGCACCGACGAGGGCCGCGCGTTCCTCGAGTCCCGCTCCCCCTTGTTCTTCGTGGACGCCATCCAGCGCCCGCTGCTCATCGGGCAGGGCGCCAACGATCCCCGGGTCAAGCAGGCCGAGGCAGACCAGATCGTGGCGGCCATGCAGGAACGCGACATCCCCGTCACCTACGTGCTCTACCCGGACGAAGGCCACGGCTTCGCTCGCCCCGAGAACCGCATGTCCTTCAACGCGGTGACCGAGGGCTTCCTGGGTGCATGCCTGGGCGGCGCGGTCCAGCCCGTGGGCGAGGACTTCTCGGGGTCCAGCCTCGAGGTGCCCGCGGGGGTGGACTTTGTCGAAGGCTTGGGAGAGGCGCTGTCTGGGGAATAGTGTCGGGGAGGACCACGGCGCCACAAAGGCACTGAGCCGACGCGTTGGCCCTCAGGAACGCTCGCAACTGGGGACCCTTACCGGCAAGGCGCTCGATTCTCGGGGTTCCGGAGGCGGAGTGGCGATTATCGCGCGCCTCTGTGGTCGCGTGCCCTGATCTGGGACAGGGGGCTCTTTCTGCGCCGCCTCGCCGCGCCCAGGGCCAGGCCCGCCAGCAGCAGGAGCGGCGCGGTGGTCGGCCCGCCGGAAGGGGTCTGGCAGTTGCAGCCACCGCCGCCCTTCGGGGTCCCGTCGTCGTCGTTCGAGGGCTCGCCGGTGTCCTGGCTCGGCTCGCCGGTGTCTTCCTCGATGGGCTGGCAGTCCTCGTCGTAGCCCTCGGCGCCGGGGTAGACGTCGGCGTCGGTGTCGTCGCAGTCGTCGCCGCCGTGCTCGTCGCTGTCGCGCCCGTCGCCGTCGGCGTCGTAGTCGCTCGCGCCGTCGCAGTCCTGGTCCACGCCGTCATACCAGACCTCCTCGGCTCCCGGATGGACCTCGGCGTCGGTGTCGTCGCAGTCGTCACCGCCGTATTGGTCGCTGTCGTGTTCGTCGCTGTCGTCGTCGTCGTCGGTGGTGCCGTCGCAGTCCTGGTCCACGCCGTCGTACCAGACCTCCTCGGCGC
>CAZVHW010000690.1:0-3716 GCA_964626835.1 uncultured Enterobacterales bacterium | reverse complement strand
CGATCCCCCCGCCGACATCCTGCTCAGGATCCCCGAGCAGCTGATCCGCCGCTACGAGATGGTGCCCCTGACCTACGTGGATCGCCACCTGGTGGTGGGCATGACCGATCCAGGCAACATGGCCGCCTTGGACGACCTGCGCTTCATCGTGGCCTGCAAGTCCATCGACGTACAGCTCATCACCGAGACCACCTTCCGCCGCTTCCTCAACACCCGCTTCGCCACCGCCCTGCTCATGGACAGCATCTCGGGCGACAGTGGCCTGAGCTCGACGGACGTCGGGAAGGGCCCGGCCTACGAGAGCGCAGGCGCGGACGAGCTGTCGGACCACACGGACGAATCCGACGATCCCCCAGTGGTTCGCCTGGTCAACTACCTGCTGCTCAACGCGGTAGACCGCCGGGTCAGCGACATCCACCTCGAGCCCTACGAGACCTTCTTCCGCGTCCGCTACCGCATCGACGGGCGCCTGTTCACGGTGCTCACCCCGCCGCTGCGCATGCACCGGCCCGTCGTCTCCCGCGTCAAGGTCATCTCGGGCATGGACATCGCCGTGCGGCGCAGGCCCCAGGACGGCCACATCATGATCAAGATTGGCAAGGAGGCCATCCACTTCCGCGTCAGCACCCTACCCACCACATACGGCGAGAAGTGCGTCATCCGCCTGCTCAAGAAAGAAGCCCACCTGGCCGACCTGGGCCGCCTGGGCTTCCGCCCCGACCAGCTCGAGGAGGTCAAGCGGGCCGCCCGCCTACCCCAGGGCTTGGTGCTGGTGACCGGTCCTACGGGCAGCGGAAAGACCACCACCCTGCACGCCATGCTCAACCTCATCAACGAACCCGAGACCAACATCGTCACCGTGGAAGACCCTGTAGAATCCGCCATCCCCGGCATCAACCACGTGCAGGTCGAAGGAAAGGGCGGGGTCACCTTCGCCTCGGCCCTCCGCTCCATCCTGCGCCAGGACCCGGACGTGGTCTTCGTGGGCGAGATGCGCGACGAAGAGGTGGCCAGCATCGCCATCAAGGCCGCCCTCACTGGCCACCTGGTGCTGTCCACCCTTCACACCAACGGCGTGGTCGAGACCTTCAACCAGCCTCATCGACATGAAGCTCGAGCCCTTCCTGCTGGCCAACAGCCTACGCCTGGTGCTGGCCCAGCGCCTGATGCGACGCCTCTGCGCTCACTGCTCCGAGCAGACTCCGCTGCCGCTCAAGGTGGTCACGGAGTACAAGCTGACCAGGGAGCAGATCGACGTCGCCCACCACCGCGTGGCCAAGGGCTGCAGCCGCTGCATGAAAACCGGCTACCGCGGCCGGGTGGCCGTGTACGAGTCCATCGTGCCCAACCGGGAGATCGGGGACATCCTCCGCCAGGGCGGTGACGAGCAGGAGCTCCGCAAGGCGGCCGAGGCCATGAACGTGGTCTGGATGTACGAGGCAGGAATCGCGCGCGCACTCGCGGGCGAGACCACCTTCGACGAGGTGCAACGGGTGCTGGTCCGCGAGCAATAGACGCCCCGACCGCGCCCCAGCCATGGTGTGGCCTCCCACCCGTGATAGGCTCGCGCCCTCGCAGTCCGTAGGGAGGAGCCCTTGACCGCCAGCGTATCCAGACAGCTCTCCGAGATCTCGAAAAGCTACCGAGGCTGGCGCTTCCGGGTGTTCTTCGCCGCCTGGAGCATGTACGCCACCTTCTACCTCTGTCGAGCCAACATCTCGGTGGCGGTGCCCGAGCTGCAGAACATGCTGGGCGGCGGCACGGCCACCGAAAAATCCATCCTGCTGGTGGGCGCCATCCTCACGGGCACCAAGCTGTCCTACGGGTTCGGCCAGCTGATCAACGGTCTGCTGGGCGACCGCTTCGGCCCACGCAAGGTCGCCACCATCGGCATGGTCATCTCCGGATGCATGAACCTGGCCTTTGGCCTGGTGGGCTCCTTCCCGGCCTTCATGGGCATCTGGATCGTCAACGGCTTGGCCCAGGCCACGGGTGCCCCCTCCCGCATCAAGGTGCTGGCCAACTGGTTCTCGCCCACTCAGCGCGGCAAGATGATGGGCTTTCTGGGCACCGACTACGTGGTGGGCAACGCCGTCTCCTGGATCATGTCCGGCTGGCTGCTCACCCACTACGGCTGGCGCGCCGTGTTCTTCGTGCCCTCGGGCATCATGGCGTTCTCCGCCATCCACTTCTGGATCCGGGCGCGCAACGCCCCAGAGGATGTCGGCCTGCCAACCATCGAGACCTACGAAAAACTCCTGTCCGGCGAAGCCGACGCCGAGGCCGAGCTGGGCCCGGCCCCCGAAGGCGACGTGCACGCCGGCTGGGACTTCGTGGTCCGCCAGGCCCTGCTCAACCCCAAGGTCTGGATCGTGGGCTTCGCCTACTTCGGGGTCGACCTGTTCCGCTACGGCTTCCTGGACTGGTCCTTCGCCTACCTCATCGACCAGGGCGCACCTGTAGGCAAAGCGGTGCTCAAGATCGCCATGTTGCCCACCGTGGGGGCCGTGGGCATCATCGCTTCGGGCTGGCTGACGGACAAGCTGGGCGGGCGCAGGGCCCCGGTCATCTCCATCATGCTCTTCATCTCCGCCATCCTGGCCTGGGTCTTCCGCCTCACTTCCCAGGCGGGCGACGAAGGCAGCATGTTGATCGCGCTGGTCGTTCTTGGCGGTATCGGCTTCTTCCTCTACGGCCCCCACCTGCTCATGGGCGCCACCATCGCCATGGACCTGGGCTCCCGCAAGGCGTCGGCCACCGCATCGGGTGTCATCGACTGGCTGGGCTACATGGGTGCGGCCGTGGCGGGTGTCGGCACGGCCTGGGCCCGCAACGCGTGGGGCTGGGACGGCGCCTTCGCCCTGTGGATCGGATCGGCCGTGTTCGCGGGCGCCCTGATGCTGCTGCTGTGGAACTACAAGACCGACGAAACCGCAGAGTTCCACTAGGCGTCCTGGGCTCCGTATACCCCCGCGACGATGGTCTCGAGCCACTCGGCGTCCACGTCGTCGAAGCAACCCGGTTCGGTGCTGTCCACGTCCAACACGCCCACGATGGCGCCGCTGGGATCTCGCACGGGGACCACGATCTCGGAGTTCGCGCGCCCATCGCAGGCGATATGGCCGGGGAACACGTGGACATCTGGGACGATCAGGGTCTCGCCTCGGGTAACGGCCGTGCCGCAGACCCCCTGCCCGGCGGGCAACACCTGGCAGGCCAGGGTGCCCTGATAGGGCCCCACCACGAGATCACCGCATTCTATCAATCGGTAGAAACCGGTCCAGAAGAACCGAGGCTGCTTGTGATGCAGCAGGGCAACGATGGTGGCCATGCGAGCGATGGGATCATCGGTCTCGAGCAGCTCCGCGGCGAGCTGATCGCGGATGCGCCGGTAGCGGCTTGCCTTGCTCCGCGACATGCCTAAGGTCCCGGCGAGGGGGCACGCAGGTTGTGGGCACGCTCCGCCTCGTCGGGCGCCCACGCATCTATCCAGTCGGCCACGGCGTGCTCCAGGGCGCGGGCGTCTGCCAGGAAGAGATCGGCGCCGCCGTGGGCGCGGGCGAGCTCCACCTCCGCCGGGGAGAATGCCGCCAGCCCTGCGGTCCGAGCCAGGGACAGCTCGTCCGCGGCCCGGACGGCGTCGATGTTCTCGGGCAGCTCCGCGGCTCCGAAGTACACCGGCAGATCGCCGAGATCGGGGGCCCCCGGTACGAGCA
>CAZVHW010000689.1:0-3739 GCA_964626835.1 uncultured Enterobacterales bacterium | reverse complement strand
CCCTGGCTCCGCGATCGCTCCAGCGAACACGGCGAACCTCGCCTCGTCTCGGCTAAGGTGTCTCCCATGCCACACACGCCGATCTTCGCACCGCTCTTGTTGTCCCTCGCGTTCCCCACCGCCTGCAACCGGCCCCCCGAGCCCCAGCCGGGGGGCTCGGCCAACTACTCGGCATCTCTGGGGGACGATCCCGACTTCTCCAAAGCTTACGGGCGCATCGAGGTAGAGACCTGGTTCGACTACGGCGAGACCCAGCTCTCCGGGCATGTCGCCGACGGCCCCATGCCGTACCACCACGGCGAAGCCGAGCGCATCGGCAGCTGCCGGCTGATGACCTACGCCCCGTCCTCGTGCGACCCGACCTGCGACGGACACGCCCTCTGCGTCGACGGCGAGTGCCAGGACTACCCGGAGTTCCAGGACAAGGGCGACATGCTCTGGACCTGGCCAGACGGCGAGCAGACCGTCTCGCCCAACGACTGGTTCGCCTACTGGGCCACGGGAACAGCGAGCACCACCGGAGCCGTCACCATCGCCACCGACGACCTGGACCTCACCGCACCGACCATCGACCCGCCCGAAGAAGACGGAGACTGGGCCCGCGAGATCTCCAATCGCAGCGACGGAGACGCCACCCTGCGTTGGTCCAACCCCATCATCGACGCTCGCATCCGCCTGCACATGACCGACTGCACCGGCACCCACGGCGGCATCGCCGAGGCCGAGGTGGAATGCGAGGGCCCCGACACCGGCGAACTGGTCATCGCGGGCGCGTTCCTGGACGCCATGGACGCCGGCGACTGGTCCCACGGAGAGTGCGGCAACCACGACTTCCAGCGCTACCACGCCGCCGCCCCCGAAGGCGACGACACGGTGCGCCTGGAGACCATAGGCGACGGCGGGCTGTTCTACCGGCCGGACTGGTAGGGCAGCCGCTCACAGCGCCACCACCACCCGGCCCGGGTAGCGCCACACCAGCGCACCGCCGACGCGGGTGACCGAGACGATGCCGGTGTGGATCAACCGCAGATGACACGGCTTGCAGACGCAGATCAGGTTGTCTTCCTCGTCACTTCCACCCAAGGACACCCACACCAGATGGTGTGTCTGCACCCTGAGGTTGCGACACCCACACTCCGGATTCCTGCAGGTGCAGTCCGCCTTTTCCTTCACCTTTCCGATGCCCCGCTGGGGTTCGATGCGGACGTTTTCGAGGAACCAGGCCGCCGCTTCGGGCAGATCGGCGTGCACGCGGTCGAAGCGCGGCACGGGCGGGGGAGCCCAGGCGGCGTTCAGGCTGACGAAGAGCCGGAGACCCGCCAGGCCCACGGCGCCGGTTTTTGTCGCATCGCCAGCCTGCCCAGCCGCGCCGGCTTCTGTCGCGTCGCCGGCGCCAGGCTGGACGGCCAGCTGCTCGGCGAGCCGAATGGCGCGGTGGTAGCCGGCCAGCACCTGCCGCTCGACTTTCTTCGAGGAGCCCCCGTTGGCCAGCCTGACCGCCCGCTCCAGCTCGGCGATGCCCGTATGGCGCGCGACCCGGATCCAGTCCAGGGCCGTGTCTTCGCAGGCGATGGAAGCCACCAGGCGCGCCCGCGCGAGGTCCAGCCCATCGTCGATGGCAGCCGCCAGGGGCGCAAGCAGCCGGAGATCGAGGGCCAGGAGGCGGTGCCGCTCGAGAGCGCGGACCGAGCAGTCGAGCCCGTCTTCGGCCAGCGCCCGCAGGCTGTGAAAGCCCATTTCCCAGTACAGGGCCCTGGAGGCCACGCAATCGAACGCCTGACCCAGCAGGAGTTCCCTGCTGCCGCGGGCCACCTGGGCGTGCTCGAGCAGGCGAAGCGCATGGGCCAGGTCGCGGGGTTCGCGCCATTCACCCAGGATGCGGGTGGCGGGATCGGGGACGTCACACCACGAGGGCGGCGACCGCTGGGGCGGGGGAGGCGGAGACCGGCGCGCGCGGCGCAGCAGATCCTTGCCGTCGGCCCGGCGCCACCAGCAGTCGAGGACGAGCCGGTCGGCCACGGGCTCGGACAAGGGCTGCCCCGCGAGGAGACGGGCGAGCTGGCGGGCGCCGTGGATGGCGCGCAGCTCCGCCCCCTCGAGGTCCACCGTGCGGACCACCTTGGGCCCGACCCCGGGGCCACGCCGGCGCGGGGTGGGCAGCATGCCCCGATCGCCCCGCCGCCCCCCCTCGAGCCACCAGCCCTGCTGGTCGGGGTCGACCGCCCCGACGCCCTTCGCCGCCGTGGTGATGGGGAGGAGCCCTAGACAGGCCGCCGCCTTGACGGCGTGCAGATCGCTCTCGACGAGCCGAATCAGCGCCCTGAGCCTGCTGTCGCTCCACGTGACGTGCTGACGAAACAGAGCGCCGTGAGAGCTGTAGCCGAGCTCGGCCGGATCGCGGGTCTTGATCCAGGCGGCAAGGCGAGCGACGCGCAGGGTGACGGCGTTGCTGGCCTGGACCAGCGCCAGCATGAGGTCGAAGAGACGAGCCGCATCTTCTTCGCGGTGTAGAACATCGTCCTCATCACGCCCCGGCTCGCCCTCGACGAAGACACCCCCACTCAGGGTGGGCCGCCCATCGAGCCCCGGAACCCGCCCTGGGCGACGGGCGGCGACAACGCGACGCAGACGACGCCTGAGCGCGGACCTAGCCCGCTTGGATGTGCGCTGGCTTGCCATGGATTCCTCATGGGAAACCTATCCTCCCCACAGCCAACGGCAAGCCATGAAGCGGACAGATTCTGACCGTTGAAAGCCGGGATTTTCCGTGAATGCGAAAGGAAACCAACTGGCGAACGGGGTAGGGTGACGGTGGCGAAACGAGCGATGGGCTCAACCCAATCTCGACCATGGTGGCTCCCGGGCCCCGACCGCCGACGCGGGTGCTCACCTGTCAAGGTACGAGGACGCGGGCGGCCCGCAGAACGACATGGGGGCGTATGGCGGGCCTTGGGGATCATGGATGTGATATCCGGCGAGGCCGTAGCGGATCACTACGCCACCGGGTGACAGCCGCACCTCGCTCAGCAGCTTGTCCAGGGCTTCGCGCCGGTCCTCCAGCGGGGCATCGTGGCTCCGGCTGAAGACCCCCTGGTCGGACGGGACCGCCGCGCTCCAGCTCAGCCGCAGCGAGCTGCTGCAGCGCATCATCGCTCTCATCCCGCCCCCGAGGAAGAACGGGAGCTCTTCGCGCTGTGCAGCAGCATGGCGTCTTCGCGTCACGCCACGCCTGGCGCAGCGAGATCGTACCCGAGCCGCCAGCGGACTCCACGCCGGCCCACCTCCGCATCCGGCTCACCAAGGAGCCATCCATCGGTCCAGCGCCACCCTGGCTGGCCTGGGCGGCACTCCTCTGGCGTATTTTCCACGAAGAGCAAGATCTCCTGTCCGCGCCGTGGCAAGCCCATGCGGGTCCGCACGGTCGTCATGGCGCCGGCCACGATGCGCGTGGTGAAGGGCCTCGAGCGAGCCTCGGCCCGCGCGCCTCCGGACCAGGTGGGTGTGAGCGCGCGCGATCCACTCGCCGTGGTCGCCTGAGGAGCGGCACCACGGACCATCACCGAGCCCAGAGGGAGCCGCTGTCGAGGCGGCAGTGAAGGCTGCGCGTCGAACCGCTCGGCGCTGACAACGGCGGCCACGGCGGCCAGAAACGCCACGCCCTACGCGGCCCTCCAGCGCGAGTGACCCCCGAGAGGCCTCCCCGGGGTGCTGGTCGGGCGGCAGGTGGACGGCGACCCGA
>CAZVHW010000688.1:1353-3769 GCA_964626835.1 uncultured Enterobacterales bacterium | reverse complement strand
CGGTGCCCATGTCCAGCATGCGCTCCAACTCGGCCGGGTTGTCGCAGCGGGCCACGACGCGAATGGCGCCGTCGGCCGTGAGGTGGGACATGATGTCCCTGGCTGCGGCGCTGTGGTCCTGATCCACCACCGCGATGTCGACGTTCTTGACGTCGAGGTTGATGGCGTAGCCGAACAGCAGGACCATAAGCAGGGGCAGCGCCAGGGCGGCGACCAGGGAGCGGGGATCCCTCAGGATGTGCAGCATCTCCTTGGAAGCGATGGGGAAGAGGGCCCTCATTGCTTCGCCCCCTGCTCGGTGGCGAACTCGCAGGCGTCCAGGAAGACGTCCTCGAGGGTGGGGGCGATGCGCTCCACCGCCACGCCCAGGTCACGTCCCAGGGGCTCGGCGTGGGCGGGATTGGTGAGCTTGACGTGCCAAGTGGCGCCCATGGGCGTGCAAGCCCGCACGCGAGGATCCGCGAGCAGGGCCTCGCGCTCGACGCCCTTCAAGCGCACCAGATCGCCGCGATCGCCCTCGCGGCGCAGCTGCCGGGGTGGCCCGAGGCCGACCAGGGTGCCCGCGCGGAGGAAGGCCACCATGCCGCAGTTCTCGGCTTCGTCCATGTAGTGGGTGGTCACGAAGGTGGTGACGCCTGCTTGACGCATGGCGTGGATGAGCCGCCAGAACTGTCGGCGGGAGAGGGGATCCACGCCCGCGGTGGGCTCGTCCAGGAACAGCACGCGGGGCTCGTGCAGCACGGCGCAGCCCAGGGCCAGCCGCTGCTTGATGCCCACGGGCAGGGTGGCGGTCAGCGCCTTCTCACGGCCCTCGAGGCCCGACATCTCCAGGGCGAAGGCGCGGCGCTCCGCGAGCCTCTTGCGCGGGACCAGGTAGACGTCGCCGTAGAAGCGGATGTTCTCGTCGACCGTCAGATCGTTGTACAGCGCGAACTTCTGGCTCATGTACCCGATGCGGCTCTTGACCGCTTCGGGATCGCGGACCACGTCCACGCCGTCGACCGTGGCCTGCCCCGAGGTGGGGGCCAGCAGGCCGCAGAGGATCTTGATGGTGGTGGTCTTGCCCGCGCCGTTGGGGCCCAGGAAGCCGTAGATGGAGCCGCGCGGGACCTCGAGGTCCACGTCGTTGACGGCCACGAACTTGCCGAAGGTCCGGCGCAGCTTGCGGGCGCTGACGGCGATCTCGTCGTTCACGTGGCGCCCCCTTCCGAGTGGCCGGCGCCTTCCGTCGCGATCTGCACGTAGGCATCCTCCATGCTGGGGGGGACCTGTCGTGCCTGGGCGTCGTGGCCTGCCTCGTGCAGCACCTTCAGCACGTTTTCGGGCGTCTTGGGCCCCAGCACGTGCAGCAGATCGCCGAACAGCTGCACGTCCACCCAAGGCATGGCCTGCGTGACGACCTCGGCGGCGGCGAAGGGCTCGCGGGTCTCGACCTCCCAGACCGGATCGGTGATGCGGCCACGCAGGTTCTCGGGCGTGTCGTAGGCCAGGATGCGGCCGTCGGCCATCAGGGCCACCAGGTCGCAGCGCTCGGCCTCGTCCATGTAGGGCGTGGCCACCACCACGGTGACCCGGCCCCGCAGCTCGCCAAGGATGTCCCAGAACTCGCGGCGGCTGACCGGGTCCACGCCGTTGGTGGGCTCGTCCAGGAAGAGCACCCGGGGCTCGTGCAGCAGGGTGCAGATGAGCCCGAGCTTCTGCTTCATACCGCCGGAGAGCTTGCCGGCGTGGCGCTTCACGAAGGGCGCGAGCCGGGTGAACTCGAGCAGGCGCTTCTCGCGCTCGATGCGGTCCTTGCGGCTGACCAGCCGCAGCCGGCCGAAGAACTTGATGTTCTCCGCCACGCTGAGATCGGTGTACAGCCCGAAGGCCTGGGACATGTAGCCCAGCAACAGGCGGGTCTTGTCGCGGTCCTTCTGCACGTCGTGGCCGCAGATGGCCACCTTTCCCTTGGACGGGGAGAGCACGCCCACCATCATCCTGATGAGGGTGGTCTTGCCCGCGCCGTCAGGCCCGATCAGGCCCACGATGGTGCCCTCGGGGACCTCGAAGTCCACCTCGCGTACCGCGACGAGATCGTCGAAGCGACGGGTGATACCCGAGGCGAGGACCGCGGGGGTGCTCACGCTCCCAGCTCCTGGAAGACGGCGTCGGCGGGGATGCCCGGGTGGATGCCCGGTGCAGGCTGCAGGGCGATGTCGACCGCGAAGACCTGCTTGACGCGCTCCTCTGGCGTGAGGATGTCGCGCGGGGTGAACTCCGCCTGGGCCGAGATCCAGTCGATGGTGCCTTGGTGCGCCGCCTCGAGATCGGCGTCGAGGTAGACGGACACCGTGCCGCCCACGCTGATGCTCTCCACGACCATCAGAGGTACGTAGACCCGCAGCTTGGGGTGGGCGAGATCGCCGAGGGTGAT
>CAZVHW010000688.1:0-1343 GCA_964626835.1 uncultured Enterobacterales bacterium | reverse complement strand
TGCCCGCACCGAGCACCTCGCCGGGCTCGCGGTTGCGGGACAACACCACACCCGCGATGGGAGCGTAGCCGCTGGACTCGTCGAGCTTCTTGTCCACCAGTGCCAGCGCCGCCTCGGCCTGGGTCTTGACCGCCTCGGCCTGGGCGATCCCCTTGCGGGCGGCCCCCATCTGCGCCGTGGCCCCCTGGAGCTGGCCGGTCAGGGTGGAGACCTGCTGGTTGGTGCCCGCGCCGGCAGCCTCGAGGTTGCGCATGCGCGTCAGCTCGCGATCCAGGGTGGAGACCTGGGCATAGGCCGCCCGGGACTGGGCCTGGGTGGTCTCGATGGCGGCCTGGGCCTGGTTGACCTGGCCTTCGCGCACGGCGCGCTCGAGCTCCACCATGCTCGTGTCCAGCTCGAAGAGCAGCTGGTTCGGCTCCACGGTGTCGCCACGCTCGACGGCGATGGCGGTGAGCCGTCCAGGCAGGATCGGGGCCACCTCGACCTCGGTCACCTCGACGGTGCCGGTGTAGGTGTCGGGTTGTCCATCGCCACTGGAGCAGGCGAGGAGTGCGGCGAGCAGAAGGGTGGTCATGCGTCCTCCTTGGGAGGGGTGCAGAGCACGCCATCGCGGGCGATGGCCATGGCGGTGTCGTGGTAGGTGGAGCGGAGCTGCTCGGGGTCGATGGGGAGACGCCCGGCCAGCACGGTGGAACCGAGGTTGAACAGGACGTAGGGGGCCAGCATCGCGGGGAGCACGGCCCGGACGTCGAGGTCGGGGTTGATGGTGCCCAGGGCCTGGCCCTCGCGCACGCAGCCCCAGAAGGCCGAGAGCACCCGCGGCGCGCGGGCCAGCACCAAGGGCAGGATGCACTCGCCTCCGCCCAGCACTTCGTGAGCGACCAGGCGGATGAGCTTTGGGCGGCTGGCTAGCAGGTCCCGGTAGCCTTCGACAAAGTCGATGAGGCGGCGCTCTGGGGGCGCGTCCGACTCGGCCAGAGCGCTGTCCGCCATGCGCACGATGCTGTCGGCCACGCGCTCCAGCACGGCGGTGTAGAGGCCGTCCTTGGAGCCGAAGTAGTAGTACAACATCGCCTTGTTGACGCCAGCCTCGGTGGCGATACCCGCGACGCGCGCCCCGGCGAGTCCTTGCTCGGAGAAGGCGCACTCGGCGGCGTCCAGGATGCGGTCCCGGGTCTCTGCTGGGGTCGCGTCGGCCATCGGCTCTCCGTGTTGACTAACCGGAAGGTTTAATTAACCAGTTGGTTAACTCGAGCGCAAGCAGAAAACGAACTTCGGGTCGCGGGCCATTCCCCTTCGGATAGATGGAGATCCGACATGAACGAAACTCCTGGCGAAGGTTC
>CAZVHW010000687.1:0-3770 GCA_964626835.1 uncultured Enterobacterales bacterium | reverse complement strand
CCAGGTCTTCGCCGTTGAGCCAGACCGTGGCCCGCCAGTCCACGGCCCCGAAGACCAGGTAGCTTCGCTCCGAGCCCCAGCGGGGCTTCTCGACCAGGCGGTGGTACCAGGAGACCCCCTGGAACGTGGGGTCGCTGCTGGCGTGGAGCGCCGTGCCGTCTTCGGGCCAGGGATCACCCAGGCCGCTGGCCGGGGCCTCGAAGGGGAAGGGGACGGTGATCGTTTGGTCCAGCACCGACGGGTCTTCGAACCACGCCTCGTCGATCCCGACATCGTCGGGGTCGTGATCGAATGCCCAGCTGCCGTTGAGGTTGATCCAGGAATCGCGGCGCCAGTCGGGGCGCGGGTGTTCCGGCTTGGGGATGGCCGCCACCCCGCTCTCTGGGGCCGGGGAGGGACAGCCCAGCAAGGCCACCAGGAACACCAGCATCATGCACACCTCGGGCCGCCGCCTGCCGGCAGTCTACCAGACGGCCCGTCGCCGCGCTTGACTGCCGGCCCGTGTCACCGATACCTCTGGATCCATCCCCGGAGGCACCCATGCGTCCCCGTTCCTGGCTCATCCTCGCCCTCACCCTCGCCGGCTGCAACTACTCCCCGGCCCGCTTCGCCAAGAAGGTCTCCTGGACCTGGTGCGACTGGCGCCACCGCTGCGACGACATCGACGCGGGCCAGGCCGAGATCTGCTGGGAGACCGAGTGGGCCACCTGGGACGATCTGCTCGCGGCCGACAAGTGCGACTTCGCCAAGGACCGGTCCAAGCGGCTGTACAAGGTCTGGGTCGAGGATACCGAGGCTGCCGACTGCGACCTGGGCGAGGGCTACACCGTGCTGTCGATCCTGGCCGAGGACATCTGCCAGCAGCCGCACTCAGCGGTGGACACCCAGGACGAAGAGGATACCGGTCCCGACAGCGGGGCATGACGCTCCGGATTTCGGAGCTCCCATGCGCAGCCTCACCGCCCTCCTCCTCCTCCTCGCCGGCTGCGGCGAGGACGACATTACCGACGTCTGGTATCGCTTCACCGTGTACAACGAGACGGGTCAAACCCTCGAGAGCGGGGACGTCTGCTTCGACGATTTGCAGGAAGAGCAGTGCCTGCAGCTGGAGTTTTATCTCGGCGACGGGGAGGTCGACGTCGCGATCTGGGCACCCACCGTCATTCCCGATGGAGAACCCAGTCTCACGGCCTACGTCACTGCCAGCGGCGAGGACGGCACCGCCTACCTCACCGACACCTCGAGCTTCTCGGGGGCCGCGGTGGATCCCGACTCCGACTATGTCGTGCCCCTGCTCGATGCCGAGATCACGGTGACCGACGCGGACGAGTTCTAGGCGTCCATGTCCTTCCACTTCTTGGCCATCTGACCGAAGATCAGCAGGGCCACGGCGGCCACGGCGCCGATGCTGGCGAAGGGGATCCAGACCCAGAGGTGGGGGTCGTAGGTGTCCCACAGCAGCTGGGTGGCGGCCTGGGCATCCAGGGCCTGGACTTCCATCAGCTTGGCGAAGGCCTGGGTGCGCTCGATGCCCAGGGCCGTGTCGAGGGTGGTGGCGTCGCCGTCCCAGGTCTTGCCTTGTCCGAGCCCCGTGTGCTCCATCAGGTAGCGCTGCGCCAGCACGGCCTTCTCGCCGAAGTGGCCGTAGATGTAGCCGGCCATCTTCGAGCCCGCGAAGCCGCCGATGCCCACGGGGATGTTCACGTAGCCCAGGTACAGGCCTTTCTTGCCGGGGGGGGCGATGAGACCCAGGTACTCGTTCTTCTTGGGGCCGGTGAGCATCTCGCCCAGAGAGAAGAGACAGATGCCGAGCACCAGCACCCAGCCGATTCCCGTGAAGCCGGCGACGATGGTGCCGCCCACCGCCATCACCATGCCGAACATCATGCAGGTGAGCGTGCGGAGCCGTCGCACCAGCCAGGAGATCGGGATCATCAGGCTGACGATCATGGCGGCATTGGTCGAGATCAGCACCTCTTGGGGCACGTAGCGCAGGCCCGAGGCGTCCACCTTGGTGAGCACCGACTCGCCGATGAAGGGAATCCGCAGCAGCACCGCTGCCACGTCGGACGAGTCGACCCAGTCGGAGATGAAGTTGGGGTGCAGATCCCAGACCTGGTACATCATCAGCCAGAAGCAGGACATGATGAGCAGCCAGGCGACCAGGCGGGGCTCGACGATGTTCACCAGGGTGCGCTTGAACACCGCGCCGAGGTTCTCGGTCTTGTCCGCGCCGGATGGGACGTCCTCGAAGGTGAAGAGCATGATCAGGTTCAGGCTGGTGAAGCCTGCCGACATGAAGAACAGCCGCCGCCACTCTTCGACGCTGTGCTCGCCGATCAGTGCGCTGGCCAGCAGGGGCCCGATCAACGCGCCGATGTTGACCACCCAGTAGAAGATGCCCCAGCCGATCGACGAGTTGCTCTTGTTCAGGCTCTGGGCCAGGCTGCCTTGCAGGGAGGGCTTGAAGAAGGCCGTACCCGTGGCGAGCACCAGGACCCCGAAGAAGAAGCTCCAGAAGTCCCGGGCGTAGGCCATGATCAGGTAGCCACCCATGTTGGCCGTGATGGCCCCGAACAGCACCTTCTTGTAGCCATACCGGTCGGCGATGCCGCCGGTGAACATGGGCAGCACCGACTGGAAGACGAACCACCAGGCGTAGATGGTGCCCTTGTGGGCCTGGGTCAGGTGCAGCCCGCCGATGTCGTCGGCCTGGCAGATGTAGATCGCCACCACCGAGCGCAGCCCGAAGTAGGCGAAGCGCTCCCACATCTCGATGGTGTTCAGCTTCCAATAGGTTGCGCCGAGCTTGGCCTTGGGTGCGGGGGCGGGGCTGTCGGCCTTCTGTTTCAGGTCCACGGGTGGGCCTCGATTGTCGGGGGCCTGGCGATATATGGGCCCGGGCGTCGGTCCGCACGCCCCGTTACCGGGCATCTCCCGCGAACACCGAGGGCGCGAGCATGCAGAAGGGTCTCCTGGACGGCTACGTCGGCGTCAAGTTCCAGCACGAACAGGTGGGCGAGCCCCTGCCCGCCTGTGTCGAGGCCCTGGTCGTTCGCTTCGTGCAGGCCGGCCAGCGGCTGGCTTCCCACGGCATGGCGCCTCTGAACGGCGGAAACATGTGCGTGCGCCTGGACACCGGCTTCGTGGTCACCGCCTCGGGCAGCAACCTGGGTATCATCGAGCCCGACGAGGCGGTCTACGTGGACGGCTTCGACGTCACGGCGGGCCTCGTGCGGTACCGCGGGCCCAAGCTGCCCAGCTCCGAGGCCATCATGCACGGGGTCATCCTCGAGGCACGGCCGCGGGCCATGGCCGTGGTCCACGCGCACGATCCGGCGGTCACCCGGGAGGCGATGGTGCGGGCGGGCATGGTCATCACCGACCGCGAGGAACCCTACGGCACCATCGCTCTCGCCGAGCGCGCGCTCGAGGCCTTCGAGCGTGCCGAGGACATCATCGTCCTGGAAAACCACGGCTACGTCTGCGCCGGGCCCAGCCTGGAGCAAGTGATCGACAGGATCATCATGACTCACCTGCGGTTGCTTGGCTGACTACAGCAGGTCGTTCAGCCCCGCGTCCTTGCGGATCTTGGACCTGCCGTCGGGGCGGACCAGCTCGATGCCGCGGAAGTAGCCACGGCAGATCCACAGCTCCATCTTGGTCATCCAGGGGGTCTCCATGAACGGGCCCGTTGGCATGTCGCGCCCCAGCCCCTTCATCCGGGCCGTCCACCCGTGATCGTACAGTAGCAGGGCCACTCGCGGCGA
>CAZVHW010000686.1:0-3793 GCA_964626835.1 uncultured Enterobacterales bacterium | reverse complement strand
GCTGCCGGCATGGCCCAACGCAGCCTGGGGCGGCTGGAACACGTGCACCAAGAGCTCGGTGACGGTGCCCTCAGCCTGCAGGACTTCGAGGAAGCGTCCATCCAAGCCGAGGGAGCGGTCACCCAGCGTGACGTCGCTCGCCTACAGCGAGACCTGGCCCGACAGATGGTACGCAACGCCACCATGCGTGCGCCGGTGTCCGGAGTGGTCTCGCGCATCCACGCGCGGCTCGGGGGCATGGTGGGCAGTGAATACCCCACCTTCCACGTGGACGACACGTCGTCGCTCGTGCTGCGCTGCCAGGTCGGGGATCGGGAGCTGCCCGCAGTGGCCGAGGGCCAGGAAGTGCGTCTCGCCAGCGACGCCATGCCTGGCCGTGTCCTTGTGGGGCAGGTCGTGGCCGTCGCGCCCACTCTCGACAGCATCACGCGACGAGCGCCCGTCGACATCGCCGTCCGCAACCCCCAGGGCGACATCACGGGGAACATCTTCGCCCGGGGTCGGATCGTCACGGGGCGCGAGGAGAGCGCGTTCGTTCTTCCCGTCGAGGCCGTCCGGCGGCAACGGGGGTCGGCGAGCGTTCAGCTGGTCCTCCAAGGGAAGGTCCGCGAGGTCGCGGTCACGGTCATCGGTGAAGGCAGCGACAGCGTCGCGGTGGCAGGCCTCGAGCCAGGAAACGCGGTCGCACTCCCGGGGCCGGAGCACCTGGCGGACGGCGAACGGGTCGAGCCCGTGGACATCGCGGTCGGGCTGGAGATCTAGCCCATGTGGTTGAGCCGCGTCTCGGTGCACCGACCCGTGTTCACCACCATGGTGGTGGGGCTGCTGATGGTCCTCGGGGTCATCGGGTTGGCGCGCTTGCCGGTGGACCAGTTTCCGGAAGTCTCCCTGCCTATCATCACGGTCATCGTTCCCTTTCCGGGGGCCAGCCCATCCCAGGTTGAGGAAGAGGTCGTCAAGCCCATCGAAGACGCCGTGGCGGGTCTCGAAGGGCTCGACGAGATCTACGCGTCGGCGCGCGAAAACGTGGGTGTGGTCGCGGTGGTCTTCGAGATGAGCGCGCCGGTGGAGCAGGTCTCGGCCGAGCTCCGCGACCGTGTGTTCGGGTTGAAGGCCTTCAGGAGCGACGGTGTGGAGGATCCCATCCTCCAGCGGGTGGATCCGGCAGCCACACCGGTGATGACGCTGGGCATCTCCTCGGATCTCGATCCCACGGCCACGCGCCAGCTCGCCGAGCGCGAGATCAAGCCGCGCATCGAGCGGCTCGAGGGGGTCGGGGCGGTCGAGGTCCAGGGTGGAACGGAGCGAGAGGTCCACATCGAGCTGGACCTGGCCAAGATGGCCGAGCTGCGCATCCCCCTGATGCAGGTGGCGCAGCTGGTTGGCTACGACACCGTCGACATCCCTGGCGGGCACATCGAGCTGGGCGAGGCTCGCATCGGGTTGAGGTCGATCGGGCAGGTCGAGGACCTGGACGAGCTGGGCGCCATCGTCGTTCAGGGATTTCCCGCTCCCATCTACCTGCGTGACATCGCCCGCGTGGTGGACGGTACCAAGGAGCGCAGCGGACTCGCGCGGGTGGACGGGCGCAGTGCGGTCACCCTCGAGGTCATCAAGGAAGCCGGCGCCAACACGGTCGCCGTCTGCGAGCAGGTGCGACAGGTGGCCGCCGACACCCAGCTCGCCGGCGGGGTCACGGTGCAACCGGTCATGGACAACTCCATCATGGCCCGGGACATGCTCCACGAGATGCAGCGGGCGCTGATCATCGGCGCTGCCATGGCCATCCTGGTGGTCTACCTGTTCATGGTGGACTGGCGCTCCACCTTCATCTCGGCGCTGGCGCTGCCCACTTCGGTGGTCACCACCTTCTTCTTCATGTGGTTGTTCGGCTTCTCCCTGAACATGCTCTCCCTGATCGCCATGGCGCTTGCCATCGGCGTGCTCATCGACGATGCCGTGGTCGTGCGCGAGGTGATCTATCGGCACCTCGAGGATGGTGTCGGCCCCGTGAAAGCCGCCATCGAGGGCACCTCGGAGGTGGCCCTGGCGGTGCTGGCGACCACCCTGTCCATCATGGCCGTGTTCGTGCCCGTGGGTTTCATGAAGGGCATGGTGGGGCAGTTCTTCGCCCAGTTTGGCCTCACGGTCGCCATCGCCGTCGCGGTCTCCCTCTTCATCGCGTTCACCGTGGATCCGATGCTCAGCGCGCGGATGTCCAAGGTGGTTCGGTACGAGGACCGAGGCCGGCTGGGGCGGGGTCTGGTGGACTTCTGGTCCGGAGTCGATCTCCAGTACCGGCAGCTGTTGGCTTGGGCCTTGGGTCACGGCAAGACCGTCATCGCCGTCGCCTTGCTGCTGTTTGGCGTGAGCCTGGGCATGGTGGCGGTCACGGGTGCCGAGTTCATCCCCGCGTACGACCGTAGCCAGTTCATCGTGGACGTGGACCTGGCGCCCTACAGCTCGCTCGCGGCCGCAGAGCATGTCGCCGAGATCGTGGAGCACGAGGTCACCGCGATTCCCGAGGTGGAGCATGTCTACACGGTGATCGGGCGCGAAGGGGCCACGGATCGCATCGAGCTGCGGGTCGCCACCGTGGCCAAGGGAGATCGCGACCGCAGCATCTACCTCATCCAGCAGGATGCTCGCGACAGGCTTCGCGGTATCCCGGGGGTGACCATCGGCGTACGCGACCCGCCCATGCTCGAGGGGGCGGGCATGAACGCCGACGTCGACGTGGAGATCAGGGGGGACGACATCGCTGCCCTCCAGCGCACGGCGGATCACGTCCGTCTCGGAATGGCGGGTGTCGAAGGTGCGCTGAACGTGCGCAGCAGCTATCGGCCGGGCCGTCCAGAGCTCCAGCTCGAGGTGGATCGCGACAAGGCCGGCGCGGCAGGGCTGTCCGTCGGCCAAGCGGGCATCACGCTGCGCATGGCCGTGGCGGGACAGGTGGTGGGCAAGTATCGCGAAGCGGGTCGCAGCCACGACATCCGCCTCATGGCGCGACCCGAGGACCACACCCCCGACGCCCTCGTCGCCAACCTGCTGCTGCTCTCGCCCATCCCTCGCATCGACGATCCGTGGGGTCGGGGCACGCCGGTCGCGCTCGGCAACGTGGCGCGGCTGGGCTGGGAGACGGCACCGTCGGTCATCCACCGTCACGACCGACAGCGTCACCTGACGGTCAGCTGCGGGGTCCAGGATCGACCCCTGAGCGACGTGGTGGCCGACGTGCGGGCCATGCTCGACGGGCTCGAGGGAACCGAGGGCGTGGACATCGAGATCCTGGGCATGGCCGAGGTGGCGGGGGAGGCACTGACGGATCTGTTCTTCGCCCTGGGCTTGTCCATCCTGTTCGTCTACGCGGTGCTGGCCAGCCAGTACGAGAGCTTCATCCACCCCTTCACCATCATGCTCTCCCTACCTCTGGCCGTCGTGGGTGCCTTCGCGACGGTCTTCCTCATGGGTTGGGCCATCGGCATCATCACCATGCTGGGGATCATCCTGTTGATGGGGCTGGTAACCAAGAACGCGATCCTGCTCGTGGATCGCGCCAACCAGCTGCTCCTCGAGGGCCAGGAACCTCGGGATGCCATGCTCCAGGCGGGCCAGGCTCGTCTGCGTCCCATCCTCATGACCTCCCTGGCCATGATCCTGGGCATGCTGCCTCCGGCCTTGTCCTCGGGCTCGGGGAGCGAGATCTTCCAACCCATGGCCGTGCCGGTCATCGGTGGACTGGTGGCCTCGACGCTGCTCACCCTCGTGGTGGTCCCCGTGGTCTGGCTGTGGG
>CAZVHW010000685.1:0-3795 GCA_964626835.1 uncultured Enterobacterales bacterium | reverse complement strand
CTGGGACTCGCCGCCAGCCCGACGCCCCCGGTGCTCGAGGCCCTCGACAAAGGCCTGCACGATCCCTACTTCGAGGCCCGGTCCAGCGCCGCACAGGCCGTCGCGCGCATCGCCGAGCGCAGCCCGGACCACGTGGAAACCCTGGCCCGGCTGATCCCACGGCTGTGCGCGTTGGTCCACAACCGCTGCTTCGAGTCCCGCATGCAAGCCGTGCTCGCCCTCGGCGAGATCGGCACCGATCCCGACACCCTGCTGCCCGTCCTGCACACCCGCCGCTACGAACCAAACTGGCGCGTACGCGCCGCGCTGTACGACTGCCTCCGCCGCCTGGCCGAGCGCAAGGTCATCTCGGCGGCGGTGCTCGAGGCCGAGGCCAGCCAGATCCTGTCCACCGCCACCGGCTACACGCCACGCTTCTCCATCAAGCAGTCCCTGGCCAACCTCCACCAGACCGTCGCCGACCTGAACAGCGCCGACCAGCCCCGGGGAGCCTGACATGCTGTACGCACTGGCCGTACATATCGATGAGCTGGGTGGCCCCGCGCTGTTCCGCTACACCTCCACCCGCGTCCTCATGGCCTTCCTCACCGCCCTGATCGTTGGGATGGTGGCGGGCCGCCCCATCATCATCCAGCTGTTCAAGCGGGGCTATCGCACCAAGGAGCGCTCCTACATGGCGGCCTTCACGGCGTCCAAGGACGGCACGCCCCACATGGGTGGGGTCATCCTCCTGGTCGCCATCCTGGCTGGCGCGCTGCTGTGGTGCAACCTGACCGACTCCCGCGTGTGGCTGCTGACAGCCACGGCCCTGTGTTTTGCCGCCATCGGCGCCAAGGACGACTCGTCGAAGACCGCCAAGGGCGGAGCCGACGCGGGCATGTCCGAGAAGACCAAGAGCATCCTCGAGATCTTGCTGGCAGCGGGCTTCGCGGTCTACCTCCTGCTGCCGGTGTATTCGCCGCTGCTGCCGGAAGCCGTCACCCAGCTCTACCTTCCCTTCCTCAAGGACCCGGTCTGGTCCATGCCCGCAGCTGTCTTCATCGTGTGGGCCATCATCTATTTCTACTGCGTCTCGAACGCGGTGAACTTCGCCGACGGCCTGGACGGCTTGTGCATCGTCCCCTCGGTCTTCGTCTTCGCGGTCCTGGGGGTCTTCGCCTTCCTGATCGGCAACGCCCAGCTGCGCGGCTACCTGCTGCTGCCCGATCTACCCGGGTCCGCCGAGGTGGCGGTGTTCTGCGCGACGGTGGTGGGCGCCGGCCTGGCGTTCCTGTGGTTCAACTCCCACCCCGCCCAGGTCTTCATGGGCGACACCGGCTCGCTGATGTTGGGTGCGCTGATGGCCGCGGTGGGCATGCTGCTGAAGCAGGAGTTCCTGTTCTTGGTCCTGGGTGGCTTCTTCGTGGCCGAGGCGGCCAGCACGCTGATCCAGAAAGCCTTCGGGACGGCTGGGTGGTCAGGCCGACGGATCTTCTACCAGGCCCCGCTGCATCACTCGCTGCAGCACCGCGGAATGGCGGAGCCGAAGATCGTCACCCGGGTCTGGATCGTGTGCGCCGTGTTGGCGGCGCTGTCCTTGTTGACGTTGAAGGCGAGGTAGGACGAGACCCACATGAATGCCCTGCTGCTCACCATCCTGTTCGCCTGCCAGATCCATCACACCGCCCCGGATGCGCTCGCCGCTTCCGATCCAACCCACCAGACGACCCCTGAGTCCATGCCCCCCGATGCCCTGGAACCCACCCTCGAAGGCGACCACGAGGCCCCGATCCCGGAAGCCGAGCAGGGCACCGCCCTCGAACAGCTCGAGCAAGCCATGGAAGGTCAGCCCCCGACCGAGGAAGAGCTGGCTGCCACACAGGAACTCCTGGCCGAGGAGCAAGCCCGACAGGCCTACGAGGAGCAAGCCGACATCGGCCCCACCGAAGAAGACCCCTTCCAGCTCCGGCTCCTTCGACAGAGCGAGTTCGACCTCCCGCTGGTGGTCAACGACAGCGTCCGCTTCTGGATGCGCTACTTCGTCGAGCAGGACCGCGGGCAGACCTTCATGCGCAACTCGCTCGCGCGCAAGGCGCGCTACGAGCCCATGATCCGCGCCAAGCTGGGTACCCGCGGCATGCCCCAGGACCTCATCTACCTGGCCATGATCGAGAGCGGGTTCAAGACCCACGCATACAGCCACGCCTCGGCGGTCGGTCCCTGGCAGTTCATCTCCGCCACCGGGCGAAGCTCGGGGCTCCGCATCGACTGGTGGATCGACGAGCGCAGGGACCCGGAGTGGTCCACCGACGCTGCCCTGGGCCACCTGCAGGAGCTCTACGGTCAGTTCGAGGACTGGTACCTGGTGGCCGCTGGCTACAACGCGGGGGCTGGCGGCGTGCGGGGCGCCATGCGGCGCACCGGAGGCCAGGACTACTGGTCCATCGCGGTGTCCGGCGGACTCCCCAGGGAAACCCGCAACTACGTGCCCATGATGATCGCGGCCATGATCATCGGTCACCACCCCGACCGCTATGGCTTCGAGGGCGTCGAGCCCAAGCCCACGCTGGCCTACGACTCCGTGGCCTGCCCCCGCTGCGTCAAGGTCTCGGCCCTGGCTCGCTGCGCAGACATGTCCGAGTCCGACTTCCGCACCGCCAACCCGGCCCTACGCCGCTGGGCACTCCCTCCGGATCCCGCCCGCTACGACGTCCACGTCGACGCGGGCCATGCCGACACCTTCGCCGCCTGCGTCCAAGAGCTACCGCCGTCGGAGCGCTCCACCTTCCGCTACCACAAGGTGCGCTCGGGTGAGACCCTGGGCGCCATCAGCCGCAAGTACGGCGTGTCGGTCAGCGAGATCGCGCGGATGAACAAGATCCGCAACGTCAACGTGGTCCGCGTGGGTCAGACCCTGGTCATCCCCATCGCTGGTGGTGGCGCACGGTGCAAGGCGGGCGTCCCGCAGGTGGTCTACCGGGCCGAGGAAGGCTGGGGGCCCGAACTCGAGGCGGTGGCAGTGGCGGATGCCGACGTAGAAAAAGAGGAGGCGGAGGCGCCCGTCCCGAAGCCGGAGGTGGAGCCCGATCCCGCAGCCGATCCCGAGCCCGCAGCCGATCCCGAGCCCGCAGCCGATCCCGAGCCCGCAGCCGATCCCGATCCCGAGCCCGAGCCCGATCCCGATCCCGAGCCCGAGCCCGATCCCGCCCTCGATCCCAAACCCAAACCCGAGCCAGCAGCCAAGCCCGTCCCCGAAGTCCGCAGCTACACCGTCAGGCGGGGGGACACGCTGTCGTCCATCGCGCGGCGCTACGGGGTCTCGGTGGACCAGCTGGTGGGTTGGAACGACATCTCCAACCCGGGCAGCATCCCCGTGGGGCTCACGCTGGAGATCCGCAAGGGCTCCGCCCAGACCGCGCTGCGCCTGTCATACTCGGTGCGCCGAGGCGACGCGTTGGGGGTCATCGCCGAGCTGTTCCAAGTGAGCACCGCCGACCTGATGCGCTGGAACGGGATCTCCAACGCCCGCGCGGTGCCCGCGGGCAAGGTGCTGGCCGTCTACGTGCCGAACGCACGCTGGACCACCTACAAGGTGAAGAGCGGGGACACCCTCGGCAAGATCGCGAGTCGCCACGGGTGCAGTCTGGCGCAACTCAAAGCATGGAACGGGCTGGCGAGCGATCGCATCCACCCCGGGTTGAAGATGTGGGTGCGACGGTAGGTATGAGCCAGGGACATCCGAAACAGCGCCCCTGACCCCGCGTGGTCCGCGAAAACCTCATCTGCCGGTTCCGAGGTGCCCGCGAGGCCACCTGC
>CAZVHW010000684.1:0-3824 GCA_964626835.1 uncultured Enterobacterales bacterium | reverse complement strand
CGGAGGCGCATGGGAGCCCCACAGCGCGGACAAGAAACCTTGTCCTCTTGGAAAAGCGGCCTAGGCCAAGCAGAGAACGGAGAAGGTGTCCACGGGATGCGGCGGGCTCTGGCACTGGCTGGTTCGGAGAGTCAACTGGTGAGCCTGTGGCCCGTGGATGACGAGGCGACAGCGGTGTTCATGCAAGACTTCTACAGGCGGATGAAGGACGGCGAGCCTCTGGCACAGGCGCTTCGGCACACCAAGGAGAGCCTGCGGGAGAGTGAGGTCTGGAACGACCCGGTGTACTGGTCGCCCTTCGTTTTGGCGGGGGAGTGGCGATGACTTCGTCTGCATCCTTCCCACCACGCCAGGTCGCCATGTTGCCCGCACACGGCCTCATTGACCGACCCAGTTGAGGTGCTGTCAGGGTTTTCATTCGGTGACGACTAGCCGAGAAGGCATGCGGCGAACAGCAGCCCACGGGCGAGGAGCTCCCACACCACCACGATCATCATCGACGAGATCCAAAGCAGCGCGATCCGGGGGTGATCCTTCCGTGCGCACCGGAGGGCGGAGAGGGGATCGAAGCTGCAGCGCAGGGCTCGCAGCGGCGCGCGCGAAGCCATCCCGACGAGCACGAACAGGCTGCAGCCAAGAGCCACTAGACCGCAGAGTGGGACCACCAGGCCGGCGACAGCGAAGGGCCAGGTGGAGGTCGACTCGACGACGCTGAACCCGGTGGGGCTCCGCTGCAGCCAGTGCCAACGCACGGTGTACGGTGTCCACCAACCTTCTCTCTGCAGACGCACCAGAGGATCCTCCGACATCCGCAGGCCAATGTCAGGATCCGCCAGCGGTAGCCAGCTCATGGATTTCGCTGGTACCAGCTCCATCGGCCCCCCTCTGAACCTGATCTCCACGTCACCGGCGTGGTGATCGACGCCCAAGCCAGAGGCCGGGGTCGAGATGTCGATGCCGTGGAGTGCGAGCCCGGCCCTGGTCGACCAGCGCGAGAGCATGAAGGCGAAGGGCACATCGTTGGGCCATGTGACCTTCCCTCCTCCCCGGAGCACCGCGTCTCGCACCAGCTTCGAACGCAGGGGGAACGCCGACACGACCGGAACGGTTCCCCCGTAGGGCACATACAGACCGAGGACCTCCATGGCGACCTCGGGGTAGCCGAGCGCAGCCCCTCCATGGGCCATCGGCAACCCCAGGACGTAGGTCGAACCGAGATCCCTCGTGTCGTCGCTCCTCTCGGCCTTCCCCACCCAGCGGCTGAAATCCTGAAGCGGCACCGCGACGAACAGTAGGCTCAGCAGAAATAGGACCGGGCCGAGCCCCCAGCGCCAGCGCGGTCTGAACCTCCCCACCACCAAGAACACGGACCAGGCCAGGGCGTAGCCCATCACCGACCACAAGCCCGCGACCACCGAGAACGCGAAGAGCAGCAGGATGAGTACGCCCCCGGTCCCCATCGCCCACAGCTGCAGCGGCAGGGTCGGGGCGATCAGACATACGATCGCGGCCAGAAACCACCGCCACCAGGTTCTGCGGGCTGGCTTGGCTGCTGCACGGCCCCTCTGATCGCTCATGGCTGCTCCGCGGTAGGACGGTTCGAAGTCGACATGACAGGGACCTCCCAACGCCGCATCGTATCGTGCGACCTGGATCGATGGCAGCCCGGATCGTGCTGGAGAGCGCCCGGTATCTCGGCCGACCCTGGTAGGATGGCGAAGACGATAAGCAGGGGCCGCGAGCCATGACCGGGATTGCACAGCAGGACGCCACCCTTCGCGCGCTCGACAGGTGGCTACGTCGTACGGCGGGCCATCTGATGGTGCTGCTCGGCCTCGGGTTCTTTGGGGGCTCATGGCTGGGTGTCAGCCCGGACCCACTGGCGGTGGACGCGCGCAGGGCGGTCAACCAGGAGGTGGCCGAGCTGGAGAAGTCCGGGACTTCCGGTCCCCCTTTGTTCCAGCTTGTTGCGTCCAAGGCGCTCTTCGTGTCAATGGCCGCCGTCGGGCGCGTGCCCTTTCCCGAGGCAGCGGACAACCTCACCCACCTGGTGATCAACCAAAGCGGAGGTGACTACGCCCTGTGGCCCGGCTACCTCGCGCTGAGCCCCACCATTCGAGAGAGCGTCGCCCTCGCAGAGGGGAGCCTGTCCTCGGGTTTGGCGACGCATTGCTTCCACACGGAGGATGGCCTGGGCCGCCACGCCCAGTGCAACATGCCCTACTCCGAAGGCAAGGGGGGGCTGGACGACGCGTTGTTTCTGGACCTGCGCACCTTCTTTCTCTACAACCCGTGGCGGGTCCGGCTCGAGCGACGCGGCCCCCTTCGTCGAGTGGTGGTCTTCCAGGAGATGAGGTTTCGAAAGGTGGCGAAGACCCCGTTCCCGCCGGGCATGCCCGGGAAGCTGCATCCGCTCCAGGTCTCCGACGGTCTGGTGAACGAAGCGTTCGAGACCCGGCCGTTCCAGGCCTACGCGCTGTGGTGGGAACCCGCGATCCCCGCGAGCGCGTTGGCTTGGAGCGCCGCTGCGCTGATGTGGGTGCACCGGTTGGCGGTGCTCCTTCTCGTCCTCGGCCTGGTGCCGATGACGTTCTGGGTCGGACGGCGGAGCGGCGACCGAACCAGCTTGCACCGGCCTGGGAAGCTCCTGGCCGCGCTCGGGGGCCTCGGGGCCTGGTGGTGTCTCCTCCGTGGTGTCTGGGACCTGATCATCGGACTGTCCCAGATCGCTGCCATGGGGCTGGAGACCACGGCCGAGGTGGTGGTCCGGAGCGGAGATCCCGTCGATGGTGCGCTGGCGCTCCTGGGCTGGCTGACCTGGCGCTTGCTCTTGAATGTCGTGGGCTGGTGGATCTGTCGCCGCATCCAGCGTGGGGGTCGGGCCCTGTACCAAGAGGGTGAACCACGGACAGCGACCTGGGCGGCACTGCTGGCCCTGTTCCCCTACCTTGGGATGCCCGCGTCGCTCCTGATCTGGAGCGTGCCGGTGGGGCTGCTCGTTCTCTGGCGGCTCGGGGCCCCTTCGCGCCGATGAGCGCGAAGGGGGGAGGGAACTCGGGCTGGTGTCGCGTCGCGAATCCGATGTCGGGCCGCCATCAGTCCTTCGCGTGTTCCCTGACCCGATCCACACGGAGATAGTCGTGGAGCGAAGGGTCCACCGCCAGGGATCGCTGGGTATCGCGGTCCAGGATGCTCGCGTAGTCGTGGTCCCGGAAGAAGGGGTGGTCGATGTAGGCATGCACGTTCCAGCCAAGCAGGTGCAGTTTGGCCACCCGGTGCTCGCAGCGGTAGCGGCCCTGTTGGTTCAGCTCCGCGATGATGGTGGCCGTGGCGGCGCAGTACACTCGGGCGTAGCCCACGCAGTGGGCGCGCCCAGAGACCACCAGGCTGTCGGCGTCGCGGCCGCCCTGTTGGGTGGAGAATCGAAGCTGCCGGGCGCTCAGCTGCAGCGCGCGACGGGAGATCCGATCCATAGTGGCGTCGGGGTTGTCGCGCGCCCATAATCGCAAGGTAGCCGTGACCTGGGGATCGGTCAGCACGGCCACGCCTGTCTGTCGTGTGGCCACGTGATGGTAGGAGACCAGGGCGCGGAACACCGGCCCGCGAAGAAGCAGAGCCATCAGGATAAGCCCTGCGGTCAGCAGGAGACACGCTGCCAAGCAGCACCAACAGCCCCGTCCCCGTTTCTCGCCGCGGCTCATGGATTCGAGTTGTGGGAGGAGCGGGGATAGCGGGGGTGTCCTCACGCTCCTCGACACGGTCCTTGACGTTCAGCCCGCCAGGCTGGCAGGCTGTCCGTACACGCGGGTCCCCGCGTTGACACC
>CAZVHW010000683.1:0-3825 GCA_964626835.1 uncultured Enterobacterales bacterium | reverse complement strand
TCCGCCGCCGAAGCAGCCCTGGCCATCCTCGACCGCCTCAACAGGGAGCTCGACGAAGGCCCACCCTCCGACGCCGTCCACGACGACTCCAAGTACTCCGGCTAGAACTCCCAGGGCACCGCGCGAGTCCAGGCAGGGTCGCCCATGGTCCGCAACACCTTCATCGTCGGAACCCTGCTGGTCTTCGTCCTGGCGAGCCCGGCGGTCCGCGCTGTCGAGCTGGTGGACGACGGCACGCTGGACCTCGAGCTGCTGGTCCAGACCACGATCCGCGTTGAAGAGGGGCAGGCTTCGGACAGCCACACCCTGGGAATCGATCCCTACCTCGAGCGCGCGTGGCTCGCCCTGTCGGGCCGTCCCACCCCTCGCTTGTCCTTCTTCGTCCAAGCTGGCGTCGACGACGTCGGCCTCGACGGCGACTGGACTCCCGCTTTCGAGCCCCGCGATGCATGGATCGAGTGGACGCTGGGAAGCCGCCTCCAGCTCGATGCAGGGTTGATGCGCCCACCGTGGGCGGTCCACACCATGCTGCTCGAGGCCACGCGGGTCGGCATCTCCTCCCACGACGGCCTGGTCCGCTACCCCACCGGTGTGGACGGCAGGGACGTCGGGCTCCAGGCCAGAGGGCGCCTGCTCGAGGACCGGCTGGAGTACCGCCTGGCGGGCTTCGCTGGGGTCCAGGTGGGCCGAGGCCACGAATCGACGGACTACGACGGCAACGGCACGACCGACGCACCTCCCCTCAATCCCGACGACCTCCCGCGCGTCACCGCTCGCCTGGCTTGGAGCTTCTTCGACCCGCTGGGAAGCGCTGGACCCGCGGGCTTTCGCGTCGCAGCCCAGCAGCTCGAGCAGGGTGAACGGGGGCTGACCACCCAGCGTCGAGTGCTCACGGTCGGCATCGCGGCGGACCACCAGCAGGATGCCCTGTACGTGGAAGAACGCGACTACACCGGTGCCGTGGCCAGCGCCCGGCGCGCTGACTACACCGCCCTGACAGCCGACCTCCTGGCGGACCTACCGCTGGCCGATGGCCAACGCAGCCTCTCCGTGCTCGTAGCCGGGTTCTACTTCCCTCTCGATGAAGGCCACCCCGCGGCGGGACAGGGCCTGCTGGCCGAGGTCGGCTACCGCATCGGACGACTACAACCCTACGCGTTCTACGAGCTTCAAGACGCCGATCTGTCCTCTGCCGACGACTGGATCGCGGCCCGAGCAGGCCTGGCATGGTGGGCGCAAGGCATCACCGCCAATCTCCGTCTGGACGCTGGTGCCTGGCGTCGAGGGGGCGGAAACGACCGGGTCTTCACGAGCAGCATGCGCGCTCAGTTATACTTCTGACGCCGCATCGAAGGCACACGGCAGGCGGAGGGCAGATGGCAGTTCAGGTACACGGCGACGAAGGAAGGGTGGCTCGCCTCGTGGACAACCTGCTGCATCGGGCCATCCAGCAGAGGGCATCCGACATTCACTTCGAGTCGCTCTCGACCCGCTTCCGCGTGCGCTTCCGCATCGACGGCATCCTCCACGACCAGACGGGTATCTCGCAGTCCCACCGCCTCCACGTCATCAACCGCCTGAAGATCATGGCGACCCTCGACATCGCCGAGAAACGCGTACCCCAAGACGGCGCCTTCACCCAGCAGACCAGCAGCGGCCGCCACAGCTT
Organism: uncultured Enterobacterales bacterium; assembly: GCA_964626835.1. Lineage (GTDB taxonomy): Bacteria > Myxococcota_A > UBA796 > UBA796 > JAFGLY01 > CALDOK01. Next base: position 2,156 of record CAZVHW010000683.1, on the reverse strand, counting down.
CCGCGTGTCCACCTTTCCAGGCGAGCACGGCGAGAAGGTGGTGGTCAGGATCCTCTCCCACGGCTCCACTCTGGCGTTGCGCCAGCTGGGCATGCCCAACCACCTGGCCATCCAGCTCGAAGCGGTGGTGGCTCGGCCCCACGGCGTGGTCCTGGTCACGGGTCCGACCGGCAGCGGCAAGACCTCCACCCTCTACGCCCTGCTCGGGCACCTCGAGAGGCCCGAGCGCAACATCGTCACGCTCGAAGACCCCATCGAGTATCGTTTCCAGTCCATCGTGCAGGGGCAGACCAATCCAAGAGCCGGCTTCACCTTCGCCCGCGGCTTGCGCGCCATCCTTCGCCAGGATCCCGACATCATCATGGTGGGCGAGATGCGTGACAAGGAGACGGCCGACACCGCGTTCAAGGCAGCACTCACGGGGCACCTGGTGCTCTCGTCGGTCCACACCAACAGTGCGGTCGAGACGGTCATCCGTCTCTTCGACATGGGCGTGGAGCGCTACGTCGTGGCCTCGGCTCTGCGCGCGATGGTCGGACAACGCCTCGTGCGTAGGCTCTGCGACCGGTGCCGCGAACCCGTGCCCCTCACCGACTCCATCCGTGCGATGCTCGATGCACCGTCGGACGTTCGGCACGTGTACCGCGAGGTCGGGTGCCACGCCTGCAGCCACACCGGCTTCATGGGCCGCACCGGTCTGTTCGAGCTCGTCGAGTTCGATGAACGGCTGAGCGACCTCCTGCGACTCGACTCCACCAGCCGCACCGGCCTCGCCAAGGCGATGGCTGACCGCGGCATCCAGACGGTCCGGCGGGCCGGCTTCGCCATGGTCACGGCGGGAGCCACCAGCCTCGACGAGGTCTTCCGCGTCACTTAGTGTATCCTTCCCCCCTCCCCTCCACTCCCCCCACGTCTCCCCTCACAATTCCCCCATCGCGACCGGCTGGTGCTGACGACGCACACCGCCCGACGCGCGGAGTACCCATGCAACCTCCCGGTGGAAAGCCCTGGCTCCTCTTCGGTTTGCTAGGCGCGAGCCTCGCGACCAACCTGGTGATGGCCCTCTGGTGGCCCGACTGCCCGAGCGAAAGTCCAGAACCGGCCGCCGCCCTCCAGGTCGAGCCGGTGCCAGCTGCCAGCTCCGACCCCGCCGCCACCACGAACGAAGCAGAGGTGGCCCGGGCAGCCGCCGCCACCCCGCTCGGGCTGGGCGACTACCAGCTCGTCCAGGGTGTCGTCGAGGCCAACCTCGCGCGGACCTTCCAAGGCTTGCTGGTTCGAGACGCCGACGCCGTCAACGCGGTCTTCGCTCGCCAGTTCGTCTGGGACCTCGACCTACGCCGAGACCTACAAAAGGGCGACGAGGTCACGGCCGTCTTCCTGATCGACGATCTCGGTGACATCGACATGCCCTTGGCCAAGTTTCGCTCCAACAAGCTGGGGCGCGAGCTGGCTACGTACCGTTTCCAGGCGCCGGGCGACGACAACGCCAGCTACTGGTTCCCCGACGGGACCGAAGTCCCCTACCGCTTGATCGACGGGCCCATCGACCAGTACATCCAGATCACCGCCCTGCTGGACGACCGACGCGGCCACGAAGGCTGGGACTTCAAGGCCCCCGAAGGAGCGCCGGTCCAATCCCCCAAAGCGGGCCGTGTCGAGCGCTCCAACTGGAACCACGCCATGAACGGCAACTGCCTGGAGATCGTTCAGGACGACGGAGTGCACGCCCTCTACCTCCACCTGTCCCGCAACGACGTCAAGCCCGGTGACCGCATCACCGCGGGACAGCAGGTCGGCCTGGTCGGCAACACGGGGCGTTCCACGAGCGCCCACTTGCACTACCAGGTCGAGAAGGCGGGCAAGGTGCTCGATCCCGGCGACTACCACGAGACCTTCCGTCGCACACTGCCTCCGGAAGCCATGCCTGCCTTCCAGCAGGAAATGGCGCATCTCGAGGCGATGGTCGGGGCTGGCTAGCGCCTGCGGCGCCTGAGGATCACGGCGCCACCCAATCCGAAGAACAACAGCAATCGCCAGGGAGCCAGCCGCGGGATGCGCAGCCCCCTGGAGGTGCCGCAGCTGGTGCCTCCGGAGCAGCCGGAGTCGCCGGAACAGCCAGACTCGTCGCAACCTCCACCCTCGTCGCTGCAGCC
>CAZVHW010000682.1:2352-3833 GCA_964626835.1 uncultured Enterobacterales bacterium | reverse complement strand
CAGTCGTCTTCGCAGCGGGATCCCGAGTGGCCCAGGACCGCGTCGAGGTCGCCGTCGTGGTCGAAGTCCGCGACGCCGATGCCGTGGGAGCGGGTGTGGTCGAAGCCCTGCTCGTAGGGCACCGAGGCGAAGGTCTCGTCGCCTTGGTTCTGCCACAGCAGGGCGCGGCAGCCGACGTAGTCGCTCGACCCGATGAAGACGTCGGGCCAGCCGTCGTTGTCGAAGTCGAACACCGAGTTGGTCATGTCGCCGTCGTTCCAGTAGGTCTCGGTGTGCTCGCGTTCGAGGCCGGTGACGTCGTTGCCCGGGCGCTCGAAGAGCACGTCGTTCTGTTGCTCGTTGAACAGCAGCTCGGCGGGATCGGAGCTCGAGCCCACGTCCCAGTGGACGATCTCGGAGGTGAGCAGGTCCATCCAGCCGTCGTTGTTGACGTCGGCGCAGGTGGTGGCGCCGCTGTTGCCGCCCAATCGGTACAGCTCGCGATCGCTGTCGTGGCTCCAGCGGAACGCGTGAGCGTCGTTGTTGCAGGTGATGTTGGGGTCGGGCACTCCCTCGCAGTCTTCGTCGTCGGGGTGCAGCTTGCACCAACACATGGCCGACTCGTTGTCCGACCAGTCTTGGCGGTGGTCGTAGGCGTAGCCCGAGTCTACGCTCCTGTTCGCATAGGTGCCGTCGCCGACGGCCTGGAAGAGCAGGTTGGGAGCCCGGCCGTAGGAGGAGGCCATCAGCTCGGCCCAGCCGTCGTTGTTGAGGTCGCAGGCCAGTGCGGACCAGGACACGGCGTGGGCTTGGCCGGAGTTGATCACCTCGACCGACGTCCAGGCCGCCGTGCCCAGCTCCGAGTCGTAGGTGATGTCGGTGAACGAGGCATCGCCGTCGTTCCGGTACAAGCGGGACTGCAAGTAGTTTTCGGGCACCCAGAGATCGACGTAGCCGTCGCGATCGTGGTCCAGCCAGGAGGCCCCCGCCGGGGACGTGTCACCGTTGTAGCGGATGTCCTCTCCAGAGCTGCCCAGGGAGAACGTGCCGTCGCCGTTGTTGATCATCAGCTCGGAGGTCTCGTCGTAGGCGTTGTCGGTGTCGGCGATGGGGATGAAGACGTCCAGGTCGCCGTCGTTGTCGGCGTCGGCGAAGGCCCAGATCTGGCCGCCGCGGGCGTCGTTGCCGTCCTGGCGAGGGGCGCGAACCCCCGAGGAGACCGTGACGTCCTCGAAACCACCCTGGCCGTCGTTGCGCAGCAGCCAGGTGTTGCGGGTGCCGCCGTCGGAGAAGTCGTCCGGGGCGTCGGTGGCACGGCGCAAGGCCAGATCGGTCCAGCCGTCCCCGTCGAAGTCCACGGCGTTGATACGCGTGGCTTCGGGGTTCAGTGTGTCCAGGCCCCAGTCGGCCGTGGCGTCGCGAAAGGCCTGCTGGCCCGAGGCCCACCGGGTTCCGTCGTTGCAGATGGGGGGATAGTCGTCGCCGGAGGTGTCTACCGGGTC
>CAZVHW010000682.1:0-2342 GCA_964626835.1 uncultured Enterobacterales bacterium | reverse complement strand
TGGCGAGAAGGGCGAGGGCGAGCAGCGTGGAGCGAAGCATGGAAACCTCCGGCGGGGTAGTCTATGCGGCCGCAGCGACTTGGCCAGTACCACCCTCTTTCATGCCAGGAGAAGCCATGTCTTCGAGAGCGCGCCGGCGCGCCTTCGTGCTGGGCGTCGCGCTGGTGGTCGCGGCCTGGTTCGTCCTCCCGTCCCTCTGCCGCGGCCCCATGAGCCCCGAAGACCAGGTCCGCGCTGCCATCGTCGCCGTGGCCGACGGAGCCGGCGAAGCGGACATCGTGGCCGCCCTGGCCCCCGTCTCCAGGCAATACTCCGATCCCCAGGGTGCCGACTTCGCCATCGTCCGCGGCCTGCTGTTCCGCGAGTTCCACGCTCGCGGTCCTATCAGCACGACCCTCGGACCCATCGACGTGGACCTGGGCGAGAGCGGCGAGGTCGCCGAGGCCCGCTTCGTCTGCCTGCTCATGGAGGGCATCGACCTGGCTGCCCTGGACATCAAGGCGAACAACGCCGACGCCTGGCACTTCTCGGTCCAGCTGCGCCTCGAGGACGGCGACTGGATGATCACCAGCCACACCCGCCGCGGCGTCGCGCCCCAGGACGTGTTTCGGTAGCGGTGCCAGCCCTGTGGGCGGCTACTTCCGCACCACCAAGGTCGCGCGTTCCCCCTGGGGTTGCAGCGTGACCAGGCGAACGCGTCCGCTCTCGTCGTCTTCGACGGCTTGTACGGTGGCCCCCGTAGCGTCGAAGCGCACATCCGAGCTGCCGGGCCAGACGGCCACGACGACCGGTTCGTCCGGAGAGGTGCGGTACAGGGCTACCCCCAGCGTGCTCCCGTCCCAGGCGATGGGCCCGAGGTGGGCACCGCGGGCGGCGACGAAGGCGGGGTCCGTCGTCGTGGGCGTGGCGGTCAGGAAGTAGGTGCCCTTGGCCTCGGTGGCGAAGCTGGCCATGGGCTCGCCGCCTGCGCGGATCTGCGCGACCGATCGCATGCCCAGCCAGTCCCAGACGATGGCTCCGGAGTCCGCGGTGGAGGGGTCGAAGGTCACCCGGATCGCGCGGGGTGCGGTGGTGAAGACGGCCTTGTGGCTGCGGCCGTAGACCTCGAACATTCCCGCACCCGCGGCGCTGGCCTGGGGCGTGACCCCGAAGAAGCGCCAGAGGTTGTGCTGGAAGGCCACCATGTTCTCGGCGCCGTCCTTGCCTCGTATGGAGAGCTTGGGGAACCAGAACACGGTCTTGCCCGATACACCGGCGGTAGCGACGTTGGTGTTGCGCTCGAGGGTGCCCAGGATCGTGTAGGAACTTCCTTCGATCTCGGGGATCCAGTTGACGTTGTCTCGGCCATAGGCCACGCCGCCCAGGCCGTCCGCCGGCGCCTGTGACGTGGTGAAACCCCAGGCGTCGGCGCGCCGATCGAACTGACCGTGCACCTTCGTGCCCAGCAGCGTCTCGAGGGCCGAGGTGTCGGCAGCGCCGTATCGGTCGAAGACGGCGGTCCGGCCACCCACGAACAGGCCTCCTCCGGCGTCGCGGTAGTCGGCCAGCTGCTGGGCCACGTCCTGGGGCAGGCGCGGGATGTTGAGCACCAGCACGCCCTTGTAGCGCTGCAGGACCGTTGGGTCGTTGCGGACGTCATCGGTGGTGAGGGTGTCGAAGGTCAGGCCGCTCTGCACCAGGCCGTCCACGAAGGCCTTGCGATCGGTCATCAGGCCCGAGCTGTACATCCTGCGGCCCGCCAGGTGGTACAGGAAGCCTTCGCTGAAGGGATCGGCCAGCAAGGCCACCTCGGGTTGGGGGGCTTGGAGTGCCGGCAAGGCGTACAGCCCGGTCAGGCGTCGGATGCGCTCCAGCTCCACGTCGGACCACGCTGGGATCATCTCGTGATCCTGTCCGCCTACCCAGCCGTTGCCCTGGCCCAAGGCGGCGTGCATGGCCGAGATGGCGTCCAGGCGCCAGATATTGTCCTGGTCCACCCTTTCCTTTGTGGCCACCTCGCTGGTCTCCTCGTTTGCCCAGATGGCCAGCTTGCCGTGATGGAGCGCGTGGATGTCGGTGAGCAGCAGGTCCGTGCGGGGCTTGTTGAAGCCACCCCTCTTGTCCGTGTGTGCGATGCGAGGGTGGTGCAGCACGACGTCCAGGTTGGGCGAGCTGTACCAGGTGTCGCCGTCGTGGCGCCCGTCGCGGGGGGTGCTGCTGCCGATGACGGGTGCGAAGGCGGGGGCGCCGACGATGAGGTGGTCTGGATCGTGTTCGCGGAACAGGGCCAGGTAGTGCCGCGTGTCGGCACTCTTCTCGTCGAGCCGGAACTCCATCCAGTCGTACCACTCCCGGCGGGTATC
>CAZVHW010000681.1:2352-3843 GCA_964626835.1 uncultured Enterobacterales bacterium | reverse complement strand
ACCTGGCAGTTGGTCACACCCCTTCTCTGCCAGGCTCGGCGCTGCGTGTCGCTGGACCTGCCTGGCTTCGGCCTCTCCAGCAAATACGACGGCGACTACGGTCAGCACGCGATGATGGAACACGTCCTGACCCTCATGGACGATCTGGACCTGCGCAAGGTCGACCTGGTTGCCCACTCCTACGGCTGCAGCTTGGCGCTGTCCCTGGCCGCCGAACACCCCCAACGCGTGCGCCGCCTCGTCATCTCGGACGGCTTCGCGTATTCCGACCAGATGCCCTGGTTCTTCGCCTGGTCTCGACCTCGGGTCGTGGGTGAGCTGTTGTTCGGGCTGTTCTATGACCAGCAGCTGGATTGGCGCATCCCCCTCTCGTTCCACAACCGCGCCATGGTCAGCTACGACATGGTGCTGCGGGCCTACGAAGCCCTGCGCCGACCGGGCACCCGTGCTGCGGCGTTGGCGGTGGTCAGAGGCCTGGACCTCGAACGGACCGAGGGTCACTACGGAGCACTGCCCCACCACGTGCTCGTGATCTGGGGTCGAGAGGACACGGTCACGCCCCTTCGCTACGGCGAGCGGCTGGCCCAGCACCTCCCTCGGGCCAGCTTGAGCGTGGTGCCCTTCGCTGGTCACTTTCCCATGATCGAAGCGCCGGGGATGTACGCCGAGCAGGTCTCCAGCTTCCTGGCCCGTCGCGGCCTGGAGCAACGCTGATGGTCGCCCTGCTGTCCATCGGCCTCTGCCTGTTTTCCGGGCCCACCTGGGCTGAGGAGCCCGAACCCCTTCCCGCCACCATGCCGCCTCCCGCCGTACCCGAGGTGGTGGAACGATTCGAGATCGACGGCTACTTCCGCACTCGGGGCTACTGGCTCTACAACCTCGACCTCAACCACGGTCCGACGCCGACCTCGGGCGAGCCGATCTTCCCCTACGCACCCTCCGGAAGCGAGAGCTTCGCGGGCGGAAACATGCGCTTGCGGGTGGATACCACGATCCAGGTTGTACCGGAGATCAGCGTGCATCTGCGAGTGGATGGCCTGGACAACGTGGCCTTGGGCTCCACACCGGAAGGTTATCCGGCCGATCGCTGGACCCCGAGCATCTACGCGACCTCCAGCCAACAACCCCCCGCTTCTGGTGTCAACGGCTTCCAGGACAGCATCGCGCTGAAGCAGGCGTGGGGCCAGGCTTTGACTCCCTTCGGGCTACTCTCGGTCGGCCGTATGGGCATGCCCGCATGGGGAGTCGGCATGCTGGCCAACCCCGGCGACGGCTTGGACGACGACTTCGACGAAAACGTCGACCGCATCGGGTTTGCCACCACGGCCTTCAACCACTTTCTAGGGGTCTCCTACGACTGGAACGCATCCGGCCCCTCGTCGGCGACGGCGTCGGGCTCGCTCTGGGGGCAGGACATCGACCTCGAGCGCAGCGACAACGTCAACACGCTCTCGCTGGCCCTCCTGCGACACCTGGACGAAGATGCCGTCA
>CAZVHW010000681.1:0-2342 GCA_964626835.1 uncultured Enterobacterales bacterium | reverse complement strand
GAAACCGCGCCGGTCGACCGGGGTTCCGTTACGGCGCCTACCTCACCTGGCGCGACCAGGAAGTGGACGTGCCCTCCTACTGGCTGGACGGGCTCGAGGAGCAAGACGGGACGGTCGACGAGGACGACCTCGTGGAGCGAGACTTCCGAGCGGTTGCTGGCGACCTGTTCCTCGATCTGCAGGCCCCCCGCTGGGGCGTCCAGATCGAAGCCGCGTACGTGCGTGGGTCCGTGGGCAACCTGTCTTTGATACAGGGTGTCGAGGCTGCCGAGGTCACCATGAGCCAGACCGGAGCGGTCGCAAAGGCGTGGGTGGACCTGCTGGCGGAGCGGCGGCTCGTCTTGGGGGCAGAGGTCGGCTTCGCCTCGGGCGATGACGCCCCTGGCATGGGAGTAGCTCCCGACCTGGACTCCTACACCAGCCAAGCGGGCGACCTGGACGGCCCACAGTTCTCCCTTCCGGACGACGACACCATCGACAACTTCCGCTTCCATCCCAACTACCACGTGGACCTGGTGCTCTGGCGCACCATCGTCGGCACCGTCACCGATGCGGTCTATCTGCGCCCGACGCTGCACGGCCAACCCCACGAGCGACTCTGGTTCGAGCTGGCCTGGATTCACTCCCGCGCAGCCCAATCCACCTCCACGCCTGGCGGCGATGCCCACCTCGGCGACGAATTGGACCTCTCGGCCCGTTGGGACCTCTGGCATGGCCTGACAGGCCAGGTCAGCTACGGCCTGTTCCTCCCTGGTGCTGGCTTCGAGAACCTGCAGCACGACCTCTCCCCCGATCCAGCTCAGGCCCTCCGGGCGATGCTGGCGTTCTCGTTTTGACGGCAGGACCCATGAAGGCCACTCCGACCTTGGCGCTCGCAGCCACCCTCGCAGCCTGCTCGCCGGGCAACCCGGTCATCGACGAAACGGGTGGGGACACGGAGTGGATCTACGACTGCGAGGGGGACAACGACGGCGTGATCCAGTTCGACGAGCTCCCCTGGGCCACCGGCGTCTCGGTGCCCTACGTGGCCAACCAGGCGGGCGATTCCGTGTCGGTCCAGCCCCACGGCGAGGACGTGGACGGCACCACCGTCTGGGACTTCAGCCAAGCCCCCGGCGTGCTTTCGGTGGATCTCGACTTGCTGGACCCCTCGGAACAGTGGTTTGCCAGCCACTTTCCCGATGCCAGCTATGCGACGCCGCTGTTCGTCCACGACCTGGACCTTTTGGGAGTGATCAGCGCGGAGGAAGAGGGCTTCGTACTGCAGGGCCTGGTGTCCAGAGAGGAAGCCCCCGAGCTGGGCCAGACCCTCGTGGTCTACGAAGACCCCATCGCCACCTACACCTTCCCCCTCGAGCTCGGCACCACTTGGCTCTCGACCACGAGCTTCCGCGACGCGCTGATCTACGGCGTACCGAACGCTGGCGAGGAGCACTACCTCTTCGAGGTCGACGCCGTGGGTACGCTGCTGCTTCCCGGCTACACACTGGAAAACGTGCTGCGAATGCGGGTGGAGGTCAGCCAGACCTTCGTGGTCACCGCTGAGGACAATCCGGCTGAGTCCGTGAGATACGTCTACCTGCGCGAGTGCTTCGGTGAGCTCGCCCGGATCACCAGCCACACCGGTGTGACGGAGTCGGACTTCGACGAAGCGAGCGAAGTGAGGGTGTTGGACGTGGAGGGCTGAGGCCGAGGACTGCTAGCCCTCTTTCCACCGCAGCCACCCCCGCGCCTTCATGGTCTGGACGAAGACGGCCAGGCGGACGTGCTTGGGGTCGAAGTCGTCACCGTGGCGTTCGGCCAGCACGGTGGCGATCTGGCGCACGGTGTGCTCTCCGTCACAGAGGCTCCACACCAGGCTGCCAAGCTCGTCGAGCTTCACGTGATTGTGGCCGGTCTCGAGACCCTTCGAGAGCAGATCGGCAAACCAGCCTTTCTCTCGGCGGGATTCGACGATGGTGACGCGACCGTCTTCGTCCAGACCCGACTCGATCTGCCGCACGGGGACGAGATCGGAGAGGTCTTCGGGCTTGGTGGCCATGGATTCGGTCAGCTGGCTTCGAGGCCCTGAAGCCAACGCAGTACGGCCCGCAGCATCGCGCCAGAGGCACCCTTGACGTAGTACCGCTCGGGCTTGTCCAGGAACGCGGGCCCGGCGATGTCGATGTGGGCCCAGCGGGGTCCATCGACGAAGCGGGACAGGAATGCTGCGGCGATGCTTGCCCCGCCCCAGCGTGGGCCCATGTGGTTGGTGTCGGCCCACTCGCAGTCGAGGGCCTTGGTGAAGTGGGGAGCCAACGGCAGACGCCAGAGCCCGTCGCCCGCGCTCTTGGCTGCGGTGA
>CAZVHW010000680.1:0-3861 GCA_964626835.1 uncultured Enterobacterales bacterium | reverse complement strand
CGGGGCCATGGCCCACCAGCGCCAGCTGGTCGGTGGCCCTGGGATCGCGCTTCCTGAGGTCCTGGATCGCCCAGGGGAGCAGTTGCTGGGCCACCCATTCGTCTGCCCGGTCGTCGGGCAGCGGCGCGAAGGGCAGGATGCGGACGGTCCAGGCATCCATCCCGGCCCGCTCGAGTGCTTCGACCATGGGGATGAACGCCTGCTCGCTCATGCCGGGCGTGACGAGGACCAGAGCCACCGGGGCGTCCAGGTCGTGTCCCGCATCCACCAAGCGATACCCCGCGGAGAGTGGGGGATCGGCGAGGGCAGTGGTGGCAAACGCCAGGCAGGCGGCCAGTGGGACGGCGCGGAGAGGGAGGGGGGTGGGCATGGGGGTCTCGAGGGAGACTATTGCTCCGTCGGCGATCAGCCCACAGCCAGTCGGCTTTCGAAGTCGTCGAGGGGTTGGAGCTGGATGCGCCGACCTTCGAAGTGAGCGACTTGGTGGTATCCCACCTCGCGCAGGAGCCGGACGGCCCGCCCGAAGTGACGCAGCAGGTGCTGGGCCGAGTGGGCATCGGCGTTGATGGTCACGGGGATGTCCCTGATCCGGCAGGCGCGCAACAGTGTGGGGGAGGGATAGCACTCCGCGCAAGGCATGGACCAGCCTGCGGTGTTCAGCTCCACCACCATGCCAGCTTCCGCGATGGCGTCCAGGGCTTCGTCCACGCCTTGCGCGCCGCCGATGCTCGGGAGCACCTTGCGGCGACGAGTCGCGGAGAAGCCGTGGGCTCGATCGGCGCGCTCTTCTGCCGCCGAAGGTCGGCCGAAGAGCTTCTTTGGAAGGTCGAGGTGGCCGGCGATATCGTAGAGGCCGCTCCTGGCCATGTCCTTCATCAGGCGCCAGTAACGTTCGTGGAGGACCTCGAGCGCGCCTTGTCCCATCCGCGCCAGGGCGTCCGAGGCGGTGTCCACGTGCAGGCCCGCCACTTGGTGGACCGAGCCGATGGCGTAGTCGAAGCGGTCGTCGTCGAGGGCCTTGGCGATCGCGTCTCGCTGGCCGGGTAGCCAGTCCAGCTCGATCCCAATGCGGAGTAGGGGCGTCTGGCTGCGGCGGACCGCGTTCAAGTCGGCCAGGTAGCGTGGCAGGAGGTCGGGACGCATGGACCAGCCGGGTACCTGGCCGTGGGGATCCAGCACCAGGTGGTCGGAGACACCCAGCTCGTCTACGCCCAGCCTGCGGGCTTCGTGCAGCAGGTTGATCACCGACGCCCGGCCGTCGCTCCAGAAGCTGTGATTGTGGTAGCTGGTGAGCATGACGGCCTCCGCGGGCCTGGGGTCAACCCCGGCGAGCCTTGCGCGCGTCCCAAGCTGCGGCCAGCTGGCCGAGCAATTCGGCCGTCTGGTTGATCAGCTCTGCCGGGCCGGCCTCGAACACCGGGCGGGCCAGGCTCGGTGCCGCCCCCAGCGCGTGCAGGGGCCCGGGGACGCGGGGCTCGTGGCCCATGGCGATGTGCTGGGCGTGGATGGCGCGGGTGCGGCGGAACAACGGCAGCGCCCGACGCGCGTGGGCGTGGATCGCCGGCGCGGTTGGTGCGTAGCCCAGCTTGCGCCCCTGGCTCCAGCACAGGTCTTCGGCGATGGGGACCGGGGGTAGAGGGTGCTCGAGCAGGGTGGAGCGGCGGTACAGGGCCGCCACGTGGTCTACCTGCTGGGCAGTTCGGTGGCGGTAGCCGGGCGGGGTCCAGGCCCTGAGGCGCCGGGCCGTGACAGGGTCGCTGTCCGGCCAGGCCAGCTGGCGAGCCGAGATCGCGTCGTAGCCGCCCTCTTCGAGGGCTTGTACCAGTGTGCGCAGGAAACCAGCCCCGCAGGGGATGGCGTCGTCCACGGTGAAGAAGACGTAGTCGCCGGTGGCGTGCTCGACCGCCCGTTGGCGCGTAGCCCCGTGGCCCTCCCACGGCAGTCGGAGCACCCGGGCCAGGGCCAGGTCCTCCCCCTCGAGGGGCTGGGGTGCGTTGTCCACCACCAGAATCTCCACCTCGACGTCTTGGCCGGACAGAGCGCAGATTCCCCATGGCACGCGGCGGTGGCTGGGGATGACGACGCTGACCCGTGCGGAATGCCCGGGCTTTGCGCTGGGGGGGAGGAACGCCTCGAGCGAGACGGTGAGCTTCCGATCCCAGGTGCGCACCGAGTGGCAGAGGGGGACGATGTCGTCCAGCCTTACCTCGGGCGCTGGCGGGCTCCACAGCTCCAGGGCAATGGGTTCGCCTCGCAGCAGGGCCTGGTGCATCTCACGGCGCTCTTTGCGGTCGAGACGGTGGACCTTCACGGGGGCTCCTCGGGACTGGAAGCAAGCGTACATCGCCGGCGGGGAGTGAGCATCCTCGCGCCGGGACATGCGGAGACTCGCCGACCCGTCGATTCGTGGTATGACCTAGAAACTGCCGGGCCAATCGCTCGGACGGGGGCGTGATCTCGGCCCCCCTCGAATCCATCGGCCCCACACTCGTCTTTCACCCCGTTCACCCCAGGCGCTCCGGAGCCGACCAGTGGTTCCTCGGGCGCGGAGGACGTCCATGAGCCCCAAGAAGAACGCCGCCAACCCCATCCTTCAGATGGTCGCCAACCTGCAGGACCTGGACGCCTTCCAGGAGCGGCACTGGCAGGGCAATCTCGCCGACTACTTCACCATGGTGCAGGAGCGGCCCGCCATCGCGCGCAATGCGTTCCAGCGGCTCTTCGACATGATCATGGACTACGGGCACCACGAGTACGTGGACTGCAAGAAGCGCATCATCCGCTACGAGTTCTTCGACGATCCCTTCGAGAAGGGCCAGGACGCGGTCTTCGGCATCGATGTCTACCTGCAGCGCCTCATGAACGTGCTCAAGGGCGCCGCTTTCGGCTATGGCACCCAGAAGCGCGTCATCCTGCTGCACGGCCCGGTGGGCTCGGCCAAGTCCACCATCGTTCGTTTGTTCAAGAAGGGCCTGGAGCACTACGCCACCACCCTCGACGGCGCGCTGTACACCTACGGCTGGAAACAAGACGACGGCACCGTGCTGTGGTGCCCCATGAACGAAGATCCCCTGCGGCTGATCCCGCTCGATCTCCGCGATCCCGTGTTGGCCCAGTTCAACAGCGGCATCCAGGGCAAGTACCCCATCCACGTCGAGGGCGATCTCTGCCCGGTGTGCCGCTTCATGTACAGCGAGATCCTCAAGAGCTGTGGCGGCGACTGGACCCAGATGGTCGGCAACATCGTCGTCAAGCGTCTGCTGCTGTCCGAGCGCGATCGCATCGGCATCGGCACCTTCCAGCCCAAGGACGAGAAGAACCAAGACTCCACCGAGCTCACCGGCGACATCAACTACCGCAAGATCGCCGAGTACGGCTCGGACTCCGACCCCCGCGCCTTCAACTTCGACGGCGAGTTCAACATCGCCAACCGTGGCCTGGTCGAGTTCATCGAGGTGCTCAAGCTCGACGTGGCGTTCCTGTACGACCTGCTGGGGGCCAGCCAGGAGCACAGCATCAAGCCCAAGAAGTTCCCCCAGACGCACATCGACGAGGTCATCATCGGGCACACCAACGAGCCTGAGTACCGCAAGTTCCAGAACATCGAGTTCATGGAAGCCCTGCGCGACCGCACGCTGCGCATCGACGTGCCCTACATCACCACCTGGAAGAACGAGTCCCGCATCTACCAGAAAGACTTCAACAACGACCGCGTGGCCAAGCACATCGCGCCGCACACCATCGAGATGGCCGCCATGTGGGCCATCCTCACCCGGCTCGAGGAACCCAAGCAGTACAAGCTCACCCTGATGCAGAAGCTGCGGCTCTACGACGGGAAGTCCATGCCCGGCTTCACCGAAG
>CAZVHW010000679.1:0-3862 GCA_964626835.1 uncultured Enterobacterales bacterium | reverse complement strand
GAGGGAGGGGAAGACGTCGTGGTCATCTCGGTGCCCGCCGTGTCCGGGCTGCGCTGGGGAACCCTGGTGGCAGCCTTCGACCTCGAGCCCCTCACCAAGCGGAGCAGGCAGTGGTTCCGCAGCACCTTCCTGCTCATTCTCTTCCTGGGGGTGGGTCTCTACCCACTTGTGTTCTGGATCACCTCCAGCCAGGTCATGCGGCCGATCAACCGCCTGCTGGGGGCCGCCGAGCGCATGCAGAGGGGCGACCTGTCTGCTCGCGTGCACCTGGCCCGAGGGGACGAGCTGGGGCATCTGGGCCAGGTCTTCGACACCATGGCGGCCAGCCTCGAGGCCCACACCGCCGATCTCGAGCGCAAGGTGGCCGAGCGCAGCGCTCGCGTCCAGCTGCAAAAGGAACAGCTCGAGCAGGTCAATCGGGAGCTCGCCGAGAGCAACCAGCGACTCGAGCACCTGGCGACGACCGATCCCCTGACCGGCATGCACAACCGCCGGCACCTCGAGCAGTCCCTCGACTTCGAGCTGGCCCGCGCCACGCGGCACGAGCATCCCTTCTGCGCGCTCGTCATGGACCTCGACCGCTTCAAGCTGGTGAACGACACCTACGGCCATCCCCTCGGGGACGTGGTGCTGAAGGGACTGGCGGGTATCCTGAAGGCCAATCTCCGGGCCACCGACCTTCGGGCCCGCTGGGGAGGTGAGGAGTTCGTGGTGCTGCTGCTGGACACAGACCTCGAGGCTGGCCGCAACACCGCCGAAAAGATCCGCGTGCTGGTGCAGGATCACCCCTTCGAGAAACCCGACGGCGATCGCTTGGAGATCACCGTGAGCATCGGGCTGTCCTGTTTCCCCATTCACGCTTCCGACGGCGCCAACCTGCTGTCCATGGCCGACCAGGCGCTGTACAGAGCGAAGACCGGCGGCAGGAACCGGGTGGAGGTGGCGGAGAAGGTCGGCTGACTACAGCCCCCGCGTCACCTGCTGGAGCTTGTCGTAGGCGTAGGCTGCGTCTCCTCGGGCGAGGGTGAGGCGGACCTGTGACTCCGCCTCGCCCCCTTGCGCGGTCTGAAGGTCGAGCATGGACCCGGCTCCTTCCTTCAGGCGGGATTCGGCCGCCGTGACGGCTTCCTTGGCCAGCCGAAGCGCCTCTTCCCGCTCCGTCAAGCTGGCCATGGCTGCGGACAGCTCTCCGTGCACACGGATTATCTCGAGCTCGGCCTGGTCGCGAACGAGGCGTTGGGCTGCGGCGGCTTTATCCACCTGGGCCTGCGCTTCGTCCACCTTGGCAGCGATCTGTCCACCCTGGACCAGCGGTACGGTCACGCCGAGCATGACCTGCCAGTTCCACTGCTCGTAGATCAGGGGGGCAGGCTCGAGACCAAAGTACTTGCCCGAGAGGCCGAGGACAGGCATGGCGGCACCCCGCTCTGCCCAGACGACCGCCCTGGCGGCCTCCAGCTGCTGGGAGACCAGGTCCAGGTCGGGACGGTCCATGCTTTCGACCGCTTGTTGGAGCGTGGGGACACTGGTGGGCACCTGATAGGGATCGGCTGGCTCGTCGCGGCCCGTGACCAAGGCCAGGGCTGCGTTGGCCGCTGCCGTGGCCGCTTCTGCTCTGGCCACTGTGGCGCGGGCAGTGGCCACGGCGCCTTCGGCTTGGAGCACCTGGTCTCGCGTGGCGACCCCGTTGTCCACCAAGGTCTGGGCCAGGGCTGCGATGTGCTCGGCCAGCTCGAGGGCCGAGCGGGCATCCTTCTGCAGGGCCTGGTGTCGAGCCGAAGCGTGCCATGCCTCGACCACGTAGCCACCTAGCTGGTACAGGTCCGCGTCACCCTGTCCGGCGGCGATGGCCTCGCCATGTTGAGCGGCCTTGCGCCAGAGCCAGGCCTGGGGTGCCAAGATGGCCTGCTGGGCTTCGACCTGCAGCTGCCATTGGTGGCCGGGCATGACGACGGGGTTGTCCACGTCGTCACACATGGAGGGTTGCACCGGGTACCCCATCTCCTCGAAGAGTGGCTGCAGTGCTTCGTAGATTGGGTAGCAGATGTCCATCTCCACTTCGTTCTGCCACACCGAGCCACCCGCAGCGCTCACTTGTGGCAGGAGGTAGGACGTCGCTTGGCGCACCTTCGCGTGGGCCTCGTCGATGCGGGCCTGGCTGATATCGGCCACCGGCGAGGTCTCGAGGGCGCTCTGCATGGCTTCGTCGAGGGACATGGGCAGGGCAGGGGAGAGAAACAGCAGGACGAGGGGAGACATCAGGCACTCCTCTTGCGGAAGCGGAAGACGGCCAGGACGAGCAGGACGAAGGCGATGAGCGCCAGGATGGCGGCGTCGCGGTAGAGCACCTCGAAGCCGATGCCCTTGAGGAAGACCCCGCGGATCATGACCGCGAAGTAGGTCAGGGGCATGAAGCCGGCGATCTGCCTGGCCCAGGGCTCCATGTTGGAGATGGGGTACATCAGGCCGCCCAGCAGGATGTTGGGCAGGATCACCATCACCGAGGTCAACAGCGCCTGCTGCTGGGTCTTCGAGATGGTGGAGACCAGCAGGCCAAAGGCCAGCATGGCGGCCAGGTAGAGCACGGCCATGCCCAGCAGGTGCCAGGGGCTGCCCAGGAAGGGCACGCCGAAGCCGTAGATGGTCACCAGGGTGACCATCAGGCCCTGGATGATGCCGATGACCACGAAGGGGGCCAGCTTGCCTACCATCAGCTCACCCGGTCGGATGGGCGTGACGGAGAGCTGCTCGATGGTGCCGGTCTCGCGCTCCTTGACGATGGCCATGCTGGACAAGACCGTGATGATCACCGTGAGGATCATGGCGAGCACCGCCGGCACCATGAACCACTCGCTCTGGAAGGTCGGGTTGTACAGCACACGTGCTCTTGGCTCGGGCAAGCCGTAGGGGAGCCTCGCCTGCACGACCGGGAGGCGTTCGGCGGCGACGTCTCGCAGGATCTGTTCGACGTAGCGCTGAGCGCCCAGGGCGCGGTTGGTGTCGGTGCCGTCTACCCAGATGGGCACGTCGGCCTGCTCGCCCCGGTGCAGCGCTCGATCGGTGCCCTTGGGCACGATCACGGCCAACTCGGCGCGCCCCAGGTCGATGGCTCGCTCGGCTTCCTGATAGCTGTCGGTGACACCGATCAGGTCGAAGGCCTCGCCGGCGTCCAGGCGCTGTGCAATGGAGCGGCTGGTGGGGCTGTGATCGCCGTCCACCACCACCAGCGAGAGGTTCTGGACGTCGAAGTTCGCGGCCAGGCCCAGCAGGGTCAGCTGCACCACCGGGATGACGAAGACGATGGGCAGCATGCGCTTGTCGCGCCGCAGGTGGATCAGCTCCTTGCGGGCCACCGCCAGCAGCCGCCGCAGCGAGAAGCGGTACAGCGTCCGGATCCAGGGGAACCTCACAGCGACCTCCGGAAGCGGGAGGTGGCGGCGGCCATGACGACGAAGGCGAAGATGACCATGGCGAGCATGTCGGGCCACAGCACTTCCATGCCCACGCCCTTGAGGAACAGGCCGCGGATGAGCCGCAGGTAGTAGCGCGCCGGGACCGCGTAGCTGATGTACTGCAGGAACCAGGGCATGTTCTTGATGGGGAAGATGAAGCCCGAGAGGATCATCGACGGCAGGATGGTGGCCACGAAGCTGATCTGCATGGCCACTTGCTGGCTCTTGAGCGCCGCCGAGAACAGCAGACCCATGGCCATGGCGCCGACGAGATACAGCAGCGTCGCGATCGCGAGGAGGCCCAGCGAACCCCGGATCGGGACCCCGAAGAGGTAGCGGGACAGCAGGGTGACCGAGCCCACCTGCACGATGCCCACAAGGATGTAGGGGGCCAGCTTGCCCAGCATCAG
>CAZVHW010000678.1:0-3881 GCA_964626835.1 uncultured Enterobacterales bacterium | reverse complement strand
GCGGTGCTCCCCTCCGACGACATCCACGTCGAGATGTTCTGGTACTCGGGTGATTCCGACCTCGACCTGCACCTGGCCCAAGAAGACGCGCCCATCTTCCTCGACCCCACCGACTGCAACTACTGCAATCCCAACCCGGACTGGGGCACCGAGGGCCAAGGCTCCGACGATCCGTCCCTCGATCTGGACGATGTCTCCGGCTACGGGCCCGAGAACATCACCATCAACGCTCCGGCAGACGGCGGCTACGACGTCCACGTCCACTACTTCAGGGACAGCGGAGCGGGTGCGGTGGTGGCCACGGCGAAGATCTGGATCGAAGGTTCGGTGGCCTACGAGGTCAGCGAAACCATGGAATACGACGATCGTTGGTTCGTCGGCACGATCCGCTGGCCCGACAACGTCGTCGCCGAGAACGAGGGCGAGCCCATCATCAATGGCGGGCATCGAGGCTGCTACGAAGAGGACTAGCGTCGGGCCTGGCGCGGCGATTGCCCTGCCTGCAGCTTGGCGGTATGTACCCGGTTTCCAGCGACCGCTTTTTTTCGCGGCCGTACGAACCGGAGCCTCCATGACCCGCCTCCCCTTCATCTCGCTCGCCGGTGCGCTAGCGTTGTCCCTGTTCGCCTGCCAGCCACAGGCACCCACCGAGGCCCCAGGGACCTTCCCGGGGGCCACGGGAGACGCCATCGCCACCATCAACGGCGACAAGGTCACCTCCGACATGTTGGACACGGTCATGCGCGGCCTGCCCCAGCAGGTCAAGGCCCAGATCGAGGCCATGGGTGACACCACGCCTCTGGTCGAGTCCATCGTCGCCAGCGAGCTGCTCTACCATCAAGCCGTCAGCCAGACCCTACACGAAAAGCCGCTGGTACGGCAGGATATCGCCATGGCCGTTCGCTCCGCGATGGCGGAGGCCATGGTACGCGAGATCGTCAGCCAGCGGCTCACCGACGAGCGCGTCCAGACCTGGTACGACGAACACAAGGTCCAGTTCGCCCGCGGGCAGGTCCAGCTAGCGCACATCATGCTTCCCGACATGGAGAAGGCCGAATCCATCAAGGCCCAGCTCGACGCAGGCGGTGACTTCGCCGCCTTGGCCAAGGAGCACAGCCTCGACACCATGACCTCCGCCAAGGGCGGAGAGATCGGCTGGATCGAGCTCAAGCAGATGGCTCCACCGTTGAAGAGCGAGATCGAGACCGCCGAAAAGGGCGCCGTGCTGGGTCCTCTGTCCATGGGTCGCACCATCCACGTCTTCCGTGTCATCGACCGCCGCGACGCGCAGCCCCTCGAAGAAGTTCGCGACCAGATCTCCGCCGAGCTCGAACAGGACATCCGGCAGGAATACGTCGAGGAGCTCAAGGAGCAAGCCGTCATCGTCGAGACCTACAAGCAGCCCGCGCCAGCCGCGGCGCCCGAAGGCGCCCAACCCACCGAGCCCGCAGCTCCGGAAGCCGCGCCCGCCGAGCTCGAGGCAGGCAAGGCCGGATGACCCCGACGCGGCCTCGGCTGCTCGTCCTCGGAAGCTCCTCCGGCATCGGGGCGGGCTGCGCTCGTGTGTTCGCGAAGGCCGGCTACGACGTCTTCGGAGTGCACCTCGACCGTCGACCCGCCATGGCCCGCGTCCATGCGCTCGTGGCGGAGCTCGAGGCCAGCGGTGCGGCCGTGCACTTCTTCAACAACAACGCCGCCAACGCCGATCAGCGCGCCGAGGTGGTCCAGGCCCTGCGCCAGCAGCTCGAGCACTCGGGCTGCGGCATCGACGTCTTGGTTCACTCCCTGGCGTTCGGCAGCCTGGGGCCTTTCGTTCCGCCCACCGAAGGACGGGCACTCCGTGAGCGCCAGCTCACCATGACCATGGAGGTCATGGCAGCCAGCCTCGCTTGGTGGGCCCGCGATCTCGTCCAAGCCGGCCTGCTCGGTGCTGACGCCACCGGGCGCGGGGCGCGCATCTTCGCCCTCACCTCCGCCGGCAACCACCGCGTTTGGCCCGACTACGGACCCGTGAGTGCAGCCAAGGCGGCGTTGGACGCCATCGTCCGCCAGCTCGCATTCGAGCTGGCACCCCGCGGAGTCACGGTCAACTCCATCATGCCTGGAATCACGCTCACCCCGGCTCTCGAGGTCATTCCCGGCCACCAAGACATGATCGAACGCGCACAGCAGCGAAACCCCTCTGGACGCCTCACCACCCCCGAGGACATCGGCCGTTGCCTGCTGGAGCTCGCACGTCCCGGCACCCACTGGATGACCGGCAACTGCATCCGCGTGGACGGGGGTGAGGACATCAGCACGTGAGCCGCGTGATTCCGCTGCTCGCACTGCTGGCGGCCTGCTCTGGAGATCCCGGGCTCGCGGACGATACCGGGACCCAAGGCGACACCGGTGACACCCGCAGCGTCGATGACACCGGCGACACCGACGACACCGACGACACGGCCCCCCCAACAGACTGCGACGCCGACGAGCAGGCCCTGCGCGACCTTCTAGCGGGCGACGCGCCTTCCTCGGATCAGGTGCAGTCCCTGTTGTCCTCGGTGGCCTCCTCCTGTGGGTGGCCCATCGAGTCGTCCTCGGGCACCTACCTGTTCGCCTGCGCATGCGGCAGCGGCAGCTGGCAGGTCGCGGGTGACTTCGACGACTGGCAGGGTCAGACCCTCACGAAGCACGGCTCTCTGCACTGGGCCGAGGTGGAGATCGAGGACCCCAGCGACAGCGGCTACAAGTTCACCGATGGGGGCTCGGCCTGGGAGCCCGACTCGTGGGCCCGCCGCTACCTCTACGACGACAACGGCGAGCTCTCCCTGGTGCGCGCCAACCGAGCCCACCTCCAGCGCTGGCCGGACTTCGAGGCCCAGGGTCTGCGATCCCGCACCGTCCGCGTCTGGGTCCCCACCAACGGCTCCTTCGACCGCGTTCTCTACGCCCACGACGGTCAGAACCTCTTCGACCCCCAGGGGATGTGGGGCGGCTGGAGGCTGCAGAGCTCCCTGCCCGACGGCATCCTGGTAGTGGCCAACGACAACACCGCCGATCGCATGGAGGAGTACACCCACGTACAGGACTGGATCCACGGCTCCTGGTGGGGCGGCTGGGGTGACGAATACGCTGCCTTCGTCCACGAGCAGCTCCGGCCGTGGGCCGGCGAGCAGTACGGCCAGGCGAACATCCACGGTCTGCTGGGGTCCTCCCTCGGGGGCCTGATCTCCCTCCACATCGCGCACCAATACCCAGGCGAGTACGCCTTTGCCGCGTCCATGTCGGGCACCCTTGGCTGGGGTAGCATCGGCACCGACAACGAGACCATCATCGAGCGCTACGCCGCGGCGGGCTGGCGCGACACCGCCATCTACCTCGACTCCGGCGGCAGCGGCAGCTGCTACGACAGCGACGGCGACGGCATCCAGGACGACGACCCGACAGCCTCGGACAACTACTGTGAGACGCTGCAGATGGCCGACACTCTCGAAGCCATGGGGTACAGCTGGGATCAGGACCTCTGGCACTGGTGGGAACCGGGCGCAGAGCACAACGAGGTGGCCTGGGCCGAGCGGGTATACCTGCCGCTGTCGGTGTTCGAGTCGTTGGACTGAGCGATGCGCCGCCTGGCTGTCATCGGCGACGTGCACTTCGCCATGCCCTCCCTGGACAGGGTGCTCACCGCCATCGCGAGCGAAGGTCCAGACGCAGTCCTGATGGTCGGTGACCTCGGCTCGGAGGTCGACCTGGCCGCGACGGCTCGCGCGGTGCTCACCGAAGTGGCATCGATGGGCGTCCCTGTCGTCTTCGTCCCGGGCAACCACGATCGGCCGGGCATCCCCGACCAGCACGACGCGGACATGGAGGAGCAGGATGACCAGATGGACGCCGAGATG
>CAZVHW010000677.1:0-3884 GCA_964626835.1 uncultured Enterobacterales bacterium | reverse complement strand
CCGCTGCCCGCCTGTGTTGCCTCGATCTGGACACCTTCTTCGTCTCGGTCGAGCGGCTCCTGGATCCCTCCCTCGAGGGCAAGCCCGTCATCGTGGGGGGCCGCAAGGGCCAGCGGGGCGTGGTCACCGCGGCCAGCTACGAGGTGCGGGCCTTCGGGGTGCGCTCGGGCATGTCCATGGTCGACGCCGAGCGCCGGGCACCCCACGCCGTGTTCCTGCCCACCCGCCACGGGGTGTACAGCCCCTACTCCAAGAAGGTCAAGGCCATCCTCGATCGCTTCTGTCCCGTGGTCCAGACCGCGAGCATCGACGAATACTTCCTCGACTGGGCCGGGTGTGAGCGCATGTTGCGCCGGCTGGGAGACCGCAGCGACGATGCGGCGGTGCTGCGCACGGTGCGCGAGCTCCGCCAGCGCGTCCAGGACGAGCTGGGGCTGCCTGCGTCCGTGGGCATCGGTTCTACGCGCTCCATCGCCAAGATGGCCAGCCGCGATGCCAAGCCGGCGGGGATCTTCATGGTGCCCCTGGGCGACGAGCGGGCCTATGTCCGCGATCTGCCGGTTCGCGCCTACCCAGGCATCGGTCCGGTGGCCGAGGGCAAGCTGCATGCCTCGGGCCTGCACACCCTGGGGCAGCTGGTAGACCTCCCCCCCGGCCCCCTCCTCTCCCGTTTTCGAGGCATCGTCGCTTCGGTGCGCACCGGCATCGACGGCACCCGAACCCAGTCCCTGGGCCGCGACCGGCCTGCCTTTCGCGAACACGACCCCCAGGGCGTCACGGTGGGCAGCATCTCGAACGAGCGCACCTTCATGCACGACGTGCGCGAGCCACGCTCCGTGCTCGACCAGCTGCGCGCCCTGTCCGAGCGGGTCTGCTGGCGGGCCCGGGGCCGCGACGTGCGCGCCCGTACCGTCACCCTCAGGCTGCGATGGGCCGACTTCGAGACCATCACCCGCTCCATCACCATCCCCCCCACCTGGGACGAGAACCAGGTCTATCGCCAGGTGTTCGAGCTGTACCAGGGGTGCGAATCACGCGGTCGTGCCGTGCGGCTGGTCGGTGTGGGACTGTCCAACCTGGTGGCCCCGGACCATCAGCTGCGCCTGCCGTTCTGCGATCCGGCCCGCCCATCCATGGGCAACGCCATCGACGCGGTCCGCGAACGCTACGGCTACCAAGCCATCCGCCTGGGCAGCGTGGGCAAGAAGGACGAGGACAAGGCCTGGGTAGCCTGAACCCCTAGTCGTCCTCCCACCGCATCTTCCCCAGCTTCCGTCGGTCGCGCTTGGTGGGTCGACCCAGGCCACGCTCGCGTTCCATCGGGGGAGGGACGCGCGGAGGAGGGGGAGGCGTCAGGTCCTCGAACAGCGTGGCCGCCACCGTGGCGGAGCCGCGACGGTCGGCAAGGGCGACCACCTGGAGGATGCGCGTGCCGTGTTGGAAGCTCACCTCCACGCGGTCACCAGGCTTGACTGGGCGCGAGGCCCGCGCTTTGGTGCCGTCGACGCTCACCCGACCCGCCGCGCAGGCCTTGGTGGCTTGGGAGCGGGTCTTGAAGCAGCGGGCCGCCCAGATCCACTTGTCCAGGCGTACCGAGGCCAGCGCCTCAGTCTTCACGCCGCTTCCTGGCGGCGGCCAGGCCGAACAGGCCCAGGAGTGCGAGGGCTCCGGGCGCGGCGGGGGAAGCAACGCAGCCGCAGACCTTGGGCTCTGGCTCCTCGCCACCCGTGTCGTCCAGGCCCGAGTCGACGGGGGGTTCCGGTAGGCAGGCTTCGACCGTGGCGGTGTCACCGATGCAGAACTCGAACTTCTGGGAGCTGTCCGCGATGCGGGCCTGGGTGCCGACGATCCAGTAGATCCCGGCGTCGAGGTCCTCGGACAGCTGGGTCCAGTCGGGATCGGTGGGCGCCCACTCGACGATCGCGTCGAGCACGGCCCCGGCTTCCGTGCCGTCTTCGACCGGGTGCAGGGAGAACAGCACGCCGGTGGCGTCGTCGTCGTGGCTGAACCACAGCTCTCCGCCCGGGTGGTCGAGCTGGTAGTAGCTGGCGGCCAGGGGGTAGAAACGTTTGTCGTCCTGCAGCGTCGAGCCGCTGTCGCTGATGTTGATGGGGCCGATGTCGGCGGCGTATTCGTGGCTCTCCATGGCGCCGGCGCGGAACTTCGTGGCCAGGTTCCAGCGGGCGAAGGTGGACCACTCGGTGGCGAGGTCACTGCCGTTGTCCTCGATGACCGCTTCCATCTCGGTGAGCGTGTCCTTCGTCTCGCCATCCCACATCAGGGCGCCCTGTAGGTCCACGACGGCCTGGGTGCCCAGGCGCGCCTCCATGAACTCCCACCAGATGGCGGTGGCGTAGGCGAAGGTGGGGACGGGGCCGGTGGGCGGGTTGTCCAGCGATCGCTCGGTGTCGTCGAGGTAGGCGTCGGCGAACGCCAGGAAGTCCTCGCTGTCGGAATCCCACAGCTTCTCGGCCCAGGTCGCCACGCCCTCGCTCCACCAGACGGGCGAGTCGTACTCGTAGGCGTGCTGGACGGCGTGGAAGAGCTCGTGGGAGGTCAGGACGTTGACCGCCTCTTCGAGGCTGCCGTAGCCGTAGCCGGAGAAGTCGTTGTCCATCATGAAGTAGCCCGAGCAGACATTGGGCTCGGTGTCGCAGGAATCGGTGCTGAACGCGCCATCACCCTGGCCGGCGAAGTCCACGAGGTAGACATCGAACGCGTAACTGCCGCCCAGTTCGCCCAGGCCCATGTCTTCCTCGCCCAGGGGGCGCAGGAAGCCGGTCTGCTCGAAGAAGTCGAAGACGGCTTCGGTGGTGTCGGCCACCATCTGCGGGTAGTCCGGCAGGCCGTCGCCGTCATCATCGTCCAGGACGGTGACGCTCGAGCCCTCGACGCTGTAGTGGACGCGGACCGCCCCGCCGATGCTGTCCAGAGATTCCACCACGTCGTCGCTCTCGAAGGAGAACATGCCGCCCTCGGTGGGGCGGGTGGGCATGGGTCCGAACAGCTCACGCTGCTGCGCGAGCATTGGCGTGAGGCACTCGATGGCCTGGGCAGGCGAGGCGAGCAGGAAGAGCAGCGTGGAAAGCATGGCGGCCTAGAGGAAGGCCCAGCGGAGGGTGATCGTGGCCGAGTCGCCGCCCATGGAGCCGTTGTTGTTGCAGTCTTCCTGCCCCGTGCCGTAGTAGGTCTCGACGCGGAGCTTGATTACCTCGCCTGTCTCGAGCTGGACCAGGAAGGGGACGTTGGTCGTCTCGACGCAGGCCGAGTAGTCCCACCAGTCGCGGAGCACGAAGGTGGGGCTCATCTCGTACATGTCCATCTGCAGCTCGCAGCTTTCGGTGTAGAAGTCCTCGACCTGGTACTCCACGCCGGTTGGCAGTTCTGTGAGATCTTCGTACTCGTAGGCCCCCATCTTGGCGCCGCTGACGCAGCTGGGCCCACCCGAGCCGCTGTTCAGACGGAGGAGATAGCGGCGCAGCCCCATGTGCCAATCGGCGGTCTCGAGGGAGTCTTCGTCGCCGATGTCCACCCGGCTGGCGCCATCGGCGTCGAAGCGGACGTAGACCCAGGGGTTGTTGGCGGCCTGGTTGTATCCGCCCGCCGAGGCGTCCACGATGGTGACGAAGTCGTCGCCGTCGGTGGTGGTGGTGACCGAGCCGTCGCTGACTTCGTCGTCCTCGGTGAGCAGGTCGGCGACCAGGTCGTCCTCGCAGGACACGTCGGTCAGGTCCGGACAGAGGCCATCGGTCGAGGTGTCGCTGTCGCCGGTCTCGCCAGGGGTTTCGGTGTCGTCCTTGACGTCGCCGCAGGCGAGCAGGAGGCAGGCGGTGAGCGGAAGCAGGGAAAGGGCCTTCATGGTGGTCTCCTCGGGATGGGCCGGC
>CAZVHW010000676.1:0-3892 GCA_964626835.1 uncultured Enterobacterales bacterium | reverse complement strand
TAAGGCTGCCGTCTCGAGGGCATGCGGCCGGCCTTCGGGCCGGTCGGCGCCCGGGCGCTCGGGGTTCAGGCCTCGAAGCTGCGCCCGAAGAGCCTGTCGATGGCGGCCTTTGCGGCGTCCGAGACGAAGCGGGTGCCCGTTCCGCCGATGACGGTGGTCTCGATGACCGGCTCGCCCGCGACCCACTCAGAGCCGTTCCAGCCATGCCAGCCGTTTTTTTCTTGGCAGTAGACCCACGTGGTCTTGTTCCAGCGCTTGGCCAGTTCTACCGACCAGCCCGTGCCGCCGGTGACGGTGTCGTCTTTCTGGATGATGCCGACGACGAAGAGCTGCCGAGCTTGGCTGACCACGTGCCACTGAGTCTGGAGGATCTTGGCGATGGGACCGTTGCGGTCCCAGATGCGCCTGAGGCGCTGGTTCACGTAGAGCATGCTCACGGCGCCCTGCCTCAGCTCCTTGCCCGAGAGGGTCTTGGAACCGCGGGTTCGGACCTGCCGGTGGCCCGCGAAGGTCAGGTTGATCTCTTCGAGCCCCCACTTCTCGGCGGCCTCGCCGAATGCGCACTCGGCGCCGGTGGTGCCCCCGGAGACCAGGGTGATGGTCTGGGGCGCAGGAGAGGGGGCGACGATGTCGCCACGGGAGGACACATCGCCCTCGACCAACATGGTCACCGGATCGAGGTGCAGCGGCGTGGACTCGGAGAGCGTCTCGCCGCCCGCCCTGAGCACGCGCAGCGCGACGTCCTTTCCGTTGGGCTCGAGCACCACGGCGGTGGCGAAGGAACCGGCGAGGTCCTCCGCCGAGGGACCGCCATCGCGGTGGGTGTTGCCCGTGCCCCAGATCCTGATGTTGGCGTCCTGTGCCATCTTTCGCCAGGCGCGTGCGTTCACCCCAGAGGCTTCTACGGAGCCATCGATGACCACGACGGCGGGGCGGAAGCCCATCACTTCGTTCAGCGTAGCGAGCAGCTGGACGAGCTTGTCCGTGGTGAAGCGGCCGGAGAGGAAGCTGTGGATGACGCGGTTGCGTTCCACTTCCAGCTCTGCCGCGGCTTGACTGGCACCGCTGGTGCGCACGATCTCGGCGAGGATCTCCTGATAGAAGCTCCGCACGTGGGCAGCCTGGTCTTGCAGAGAGACATGCAGCACCTCGGTACCCCGGATCAGGTGGCCGATAGCGATGTGCACCAAGAATGCGCTCTTGCCCACCCCGGCGCGGCCCATCACGATGCCGAGCTGGCCGGGGGCGAGCCCACCCCGGATGGAGGCGTTCAGGGTGCTCATCGGGCTCGCTTCGAAAAACTCGCTGGTCATTTCCGGATTCTCCTGGAGCAAGCGCTAGCGCGACTTGCGCTCCTCGTATTCGGCGATCACGGCATCTTGGACCTGTTTCGGGACGGGTGAATACCGCGAGAACTCCATGGTGAACTCGGCCGTGCCCTGGGTCACGCTTCTCAGCGCCGTGGCGTAGCCGAACATCTCGCTGAGCGGAACCACTGAGTCCACCTGGCAGTACTGGTCCTGCTCGTTGACTCCTTCGATGACGCCGCGGCGTTGCATGATCGTGGCCACGATGGCGCCGTGGAACTTGCTGGGGCCTTCCACCTGGACCTTCATCAGCGGCTCGAGGATGATGGGCTTGGCGTGTTCGTAGACCTCGCGCCAAGCGCCGCGGCAGGCTTCTTGGAAGGCCACGTCGGAGGAGTCGACCGTGTGGGCCTTGCCGTCGTTGATGGTGACCCTGACCATGGTGACGGGCGCCTCGATGAGCCGCCCTTTGGCCAGCACGCTCCTGAAGCCCTTGTCGCAGGCGGAGATGAACTCCCGGGGGATGGCGCCGCCCTTGATCTGGTCGGCGAACTCGTACTCGCCCTCTTGGAGGGGCTCGATGAAGCCCACCACGCGCCCGTACTGACCCGAGCCGCCCGTCTGCTTCCTGTGGGTGTAGTCGAAGGTCGCGATGCGGGTGATGGTCTCTCGATAGGCCACGCGGGGCGCGCTGGTTTCGACCTCGGCGTCGTACTCTCGCCTCATGCGTTCCACGTAGACATCGAGCTGGAGCTCCCCCATGCCGGCGATGATGGTCTCGGAGGTCTCTGCGTCGTTGGACACCCGGAAGGTGGGGTCTTCCTTGGTGAAGCGCCGCAGCGCCTTGGACATGTTGTTCTGGGCCTGGTTGTCCTTGGGCGTGATGGTAAGGCTGATCACCGCGGCTGGGACATGGATGTTGGTCATGGCCAAGCGGACGGTGCCGTCGGTGAACGTGTCGCCGGAGTAGCAGTCCACTCCGAACACCGCGACGATGTCGCCAGCAGCGGCTTGGTCGATGTCTTCCATCTCGCTGGCGTGCATGCGGACCAGGCGGCCGATCTTGACCTTCTTGTTTCCGCGCAGGTTGAACATGAAGTCGCCCTTCTTCATCACGCCCTGGTAGACGCGCATGTAGGTGAGCTGGCCGTAGCGGCCCTCCTCCAGCTTGAACGCCAGCGCGACGAGGGGCTTGTCGGGATCGGACGGGACCACCACCTTGACCTCGAGTTCCTTGGTGCTCCGGGCCATGTCGATGGCATCGTTGGTGATCTCGGTGGGGCAGGGCAGCCATGCCACCACGGCATCGAGGAGGGCCTGGACGCCCTTGTTCTTGTACGCGCTGCCCAGCAGCACGGGCGTGACCTGCTCGGCGATGGTGGCGGCGCGGATGGCCGCGTGGATGTCTTCGGGGGTGACCGTTTCTTCGAGCACCGCCTCCATGAGCTCGTCCGAGAACATGCTGACCACGTCGAGCAGGATCTCCCGGTACTCGTCCGCCTGGTCTCGAAGCTCCACGGGGATGTCGTCGATGCGAATCTGCTCGCCGTTGTCGCCCTCGAAGTACATGGCTTTCATTTCGACGAGGTCCACCACGCCCACGTGATCGCCCTCGAGGCCGATGGGAAGCTGGGTCATGACCGAGTTGTGCCCGAGCTTGTCGCGCAGCTGTTCGCAGACCCTGAAGGGGTTGGCCCCTTGTCGGTCGCACTTGTTCACGAACGCGATGCGGGAGACGTTGTAGCGCTTCATCTGCCGGTCCACGGTGACGGACTGGGACTGCACGCCGGAGACGGAACAGAGCACCAGGACGGCCCCGTCGAGCACGCGGAGCGCTCGTTCCACCTCGATGGTGAAGTCGATGTGGCCCGGGGTGTCGATGATGTTGATGTGGTGGCCCCGCCACTCGCAGTGGGTGGCGGCGGACTGGATCGTGATTCCACGCTCGCGCTCGAGCTCCATGAAGTCCATCTTGGCGCCTACGCCGTCCTTGCCACGCACATCGTGGATGGCGTGGATGCGGTCGGTGTAGAACAGGATCCGCTCGGTGAGCGTGGTCTTGCCGGAGTCGATGTGGGCGCTGATTCCGATGTTGCGGAACAGGTTGAGGTCTGCGGTCATGGTTCCCCTCCTGCCATGCAGGTGGTGGCCGTGGGACGGCCCGGCTTGTACCTGCGTGGAGAGTAGTCGTCAAAGGGGCGAAGGGACGTCAGAACGTGTGGATCGAGGTTGTGTCTGCTGTCAAGGCCATATCTCGGGATCCGTACGGTCAGCGCTTTCTGGTTCGCCGCGCGGCGCTCGGGCGGCTGGACCAGCCCCCGGCGCATCCACGGTGAGTCATCCGGGGCCTCGACAAGGCGGCTGCTGGAGCGGCCCCGAACCTCGGTGGAGAGAGCGCGGAGTAGTCGAAGATGAGCGGCCGTCGATGCGCACGGGTCACAGCGCCACCACGATGCGCCCCGGGTAGCGCCAGACCAGGGCGTCCCCGATGCGGGTGACCGAGATCCTGCCGGTGTGGATGAGGCGTAGATGGCAGCACTTGCAGACCGTGATGCCGTTTTCGGGCTCGTCTCCGCCGCCTCGAG
>CAZVHW010000675.1:0-3901 GCA_964626835.1 uncultured Enterobacterales bacterium | reverse complement strand
GCCGGGGTGGACAAGACCGTGGACGACGTGGCCTCCATCCGCGCGGTGTTGGTGTCGAACGAGGCCGTGGTCTGGGTGGACTCGGTAGACTTCAAGCGGGACCAGGCCAGGCACCAGCGCGAGGAGCGCATGCGCCAGCGGGCTGGCCGCCGGTGGAACCCCGCAGCGCGCCCCAGCTCCAGCGAGGATCCGCTCGGGGACATGGGGCTGGCGACCCTGGACGACGGAGCCAAGCTCGCGACCGGCACGGGGCTGGGCAAGGACGACGTGCACGTGGAGCTGCCCTACCTCTTCGCCGTGCTGGCCCCCGTGTTCACGCTGGAGGTCGGCGGTGAGCGGCTGACGCCCGACGGCAACCACATCGAAGGGGACAACATCCACGTGCACTTCGACGACGTGGCCAACTTCGACGACGGCGGCGTGAACACGGTCAAGCTGATGGCCGACACCTTCCTGACCGAGCTGGTGCTGACCTGGGCGCGCGACGCGGACGGCACGTGGCGCTTTCAGGGGACCACGCGGAGCGACTGAACATCACTCCATGAGTCCCGCGTCCCGGAGCTGCTGCTCGAGATAGGCGCTCCGGTAGGGGAAGAACCCGCCCATCAGGCGCTCGCGCTCCTCCATCCACTCGACATCCCGGGTGTAGGGCGGCTCGCGATTGGCGTCGCCCCAGCGGGCGGACTCGGCCACTACGGCGTCTTCGATTTCTTCAGAGCGCGCCTCCCACCGAGCCGTGGCGGCTTCTACGGTCAGCGCACCCCCTTCGCCCAGGTGCATGGCCGCACGCTCGGCGTAGCGCGCCCGGAACTCGTCGTTCAGCCGCAGCCGCGCGTAGACGTGGGAGATCGAGCCGTCGATGTCCACCTCGATGTTGGTGTCGTGGCTGGCTTCCCAGATGCTGTACTCCATGTCCCAGACGAACCAGCGCCACAGGGCGCCTTCCTCGCGCTTGCGCACGCCGCGCATGTTGTTGTGGGAGAAGCAGCAGGGCCCGTCCTGGTTGACCGTGTACTGGTGGATGAGCATGTAGTCGATCAGGTCGTCCACGTCTAGCATGCCCTGGATGGCGGCCCAGACTTCCGGATCGGTGACGTCTTCGTCGGCCAGGGCCAGCAGATCGTCATAGGCCTCGAGGTCGCCGTCGATGGCCTCGTTGGTGGTGGTGCGACGGTTGATGGCGTCGTAGTCCTCGTCGTCGCCGCCGAAGTACTCCTCGCCGAAGCCCGCGTCGGGGCGCTCCACCATCTGGTACAGGCCCCAGTACAGGCCGTTGAGGTAGAGGTGAACGTGGCGGCCGTGGCCGTCCACCTTGCCCATGGCCACGGCCGTGTCGCGGGCAAAGGCATCGCGCAGGTATTGGCTCTGCTCGGGATCGCGGAAGTTCTGCCAACCGCGGCTGCCCTGGGCCCGCAGGACGATGCTGTCGAAGCGGTCCACGGGTGCATCGGGGAACAGGGGGTACTCGAGCTTGCGGGGGCCGTACTCAGGCCGGAACTCCAGCCGGAAGGCGTGCTTGCGGGTGTAGGCGTGGTAGCGCCAGCCGTAGCCGTGCACGCGGACGCCGCAGTGCTCGTGGAAGCCGCCGTCGTCGGTCTCGATCAGTTCGATGCTGGCGGGGCGCTCCCACTCGTCGCCTCGCTGCAGGCTGTGTACGTAGATGCCATCGGCGGCGCCGAACAGGTCGGCGGGGTCCATGACCACGCTCAAGGTGGGGATGGCCCGCAGGCCCGCGAGCAGGTCTTCGGTGTAGGCGGGGTCGTCCGCGACCTCCGGGTCCATCTCGTAGTCGGCGGCCACCGCGCTCTGGCTGGTGCCGTCCCAGGTGGTGGCGTAGCCGTCGATGGTCGCGGGCTGGTGGATGACATCGTCCAGGAACAGATAGCTGTGGGCGATGGCGGGGCTGTCGCCCCAGCCTTCCAGGAACGCTGCGGCGCGCAGGACCGCGGTGGTCTCGATGGTGATGGAGGTGCTCGGGCTCTCGCTCGCGCTGGAGGGCTCGAACGCGGTGCCGTTGTCCAGGCTCGGGGCGGTGCCGTCGGTGGTGTAGACCAGGGTCGATCCGGGCGTCTCACAGCCCAGCTCCAGATCGAAGGGCGCTTCGTAGAAGCCCCGCTCCACGTCCACGACGGGCGGCTCCACGATGCCCTCCCAGCCGGAGCCGTTGGGCTCGCCGGGAGTGGGGTCGGAGAAGAAGGCCGGCTCGCCGGAGGTGATCCACTGCAGGGCCAAATCGGGAGCGAACAGCAGGTCGTCGTCGTCGGCCGACAGGTTGAGAGCCTCGAACGCCAGAAGCGCCAAGCCGGCCGGGAACAGGGCGGCGTCCAGATCGAAGCCCTCCTCGCTGCCACCGTCGTGGGCCTCGAGGGCGGTCCCCTCACCCGCGTTGGCCTCGATCAGCAGGTCGCCGTCGATCCAGACACGGAAGCCATCGTCGTAGGCCGCGCGCAGCACCGCCCGGTCTGCGGGCTCGTCGGGAACCTCGACCCACGCTCGCAGGGCAGCGCTGGCCGAGACCCCGTGCATGGCCTCTCGGATGTCGGTGACGATGTCGGCGGTGTAGGGCGACGCCTCGACCCCCAGGACCTCGGCTTCGGCGATGCTCAGCCACTCGCTGCTGCCCGCACCGTTCACCGACTGCTTGGAGACGCGCACCCACCGCGTCAGGACTGGCTCGTCGGGCACGACCTCGAGCAGGTCACCGGGATCCGCTGGGCTCTCGCCTTCGTTGGTGGGGTTGAGGACCTGGGAGGTCCAGCTCTCCACGCCGTCGCCGTCGAGCAGCGAGACGGTGATGTTGTGGAGCCGCTCCGGACAACAATCGAGCCGGTTGTGAAGCTTGACGCTCGAGACGGCCCAGAGGCCAGCCAGGTCCACCTGCCACCAGGGATCGAGATCGCCGTAGTCGGTGTGGGAGAAGGTGGAGACATCGCCATCCACGGCCTGGGCGCCGGTGCGGGAGTAGCCGTCGGTGGACTGCTCGGTCTCGGCCAGCAGCGCGACGTTGGCCGGGTCGCCGTCGGAATCGAGCCCGTCGAAGCCGATGCCAAGGGTGACGGTGGACCAGGAGCCATCGTCATGGTCGGCCGCGGTCCAGCCGTCACCGGGTTCGAGGGAGAGCAGGGCCGTGTCCCCTGCCCCGACCAGGATCTGCTCCTCGACGCTCTGCTCGGATCCGTAGGAGATGTCTTCGCCCAGGGCGGGGACCTGGACGGAGTCGGCGATGGAACCCCCTGGGCAGGCGAGCACCAGCTCCTCCCCGTCGGCGCTCAAGCGGAAGCTGGTGTGCACCTCGCCCTCGGGGCCTTCGTCGTCCAACCCCGAGGCGAAGAGCACGAGGAAACCCCCGGCTTGCAGGTCCACCGCGGGAAAGTCCCACTCGCCCGGGTCGTCCGGGTCGTCGGAGAGGCTCCAGCCCGCGAGAGAGAGGGGCTCGCCCGAGGCGTTCCACAGCTCCACCCAGTCGGAGCTGGCGCCGGTTCCGTCCTCGAGGCAGCCGCGGTTGGCGCTCACGACCTCGTTGATCCGCAGATCCGGGCAGGCGGCCGTGTCCTCGATTCCCGGCACCTGCTCGGGTTCGGACGGACGGCTGTCGTGGACGGTGGGGGACGTCCCGGGTGGGCTGCAGGCTGCCGTCAGGAGCAGGGCTGGTACGAGGCTGTGCAGGGGATCTCC
The DNA here is from genome assembly GCA_964626835.1 of uncultured Enterobacterales bacterium. Lineage (GTDB taxonomy): Bacteria > Myxococcota_A > UBA796 > UBA796 > JAFGLY01 > CALDOK01. The sequence continues at coordinate 226 of CAZVHW010000675.1, read as the reverse complement.
AGGGGCACAGGGTATCACCGCGGTCGGAGGCTTCGGGGCTGGCCTCCGCTGCGCGAGCCGGATGACGACGCGAGTGCTCGCAGGATCCCCACGCGTCCCACGCATGGGCCGTGTCGAACTCACGGGACTCGCCCTAGCCCTCGAGGCGGTCCGCAGGACTTCTACACGCTCGAATGCGGCCTCCTACGCCGCGGACAGCTGGGAGTCCGGGAGCTCGCCCGAGTTT
>CAZVHW010000674.1:0-3926 GCA_964626835.1 uncultured Enterobacterales bacterium | reverse complement strand
CACTGGGCCCGCTCCCTGGCGTCCATGGCGCGGGAAGCGAGTTCCCCGTAGTGCTCGGCAGCCTCGAGGGCGCGGCCTGCCTCGACCGCCTCGATCGCTTCGGCCTCGAGTCGGTCGTCGGTGACCGTGGATGGCCCAGTGTACTGAATGGCCAGGTAGAGCAACAGTCCCAGCAGCGCCGCCACCACGGCACCCAGCATCCAGCGGTGCGGCGGGTTCAGGCTCGGCGATGGGCCTGTCTTCCTGCTCTGCTTCGCTCACGTGGGCCTCCGGAGGCTCGACCCAGGCATCATATCCCGCTGTCGCTCAACCCAAGACGAAAGAGCCGTCCAGAGCGCTACCATCGCGTCCATGGCAGCGTCTCGCACGACCACGCCTTGCCCGGAAGTCCCTGTTGTGGCAGTCTCGCACTCCAGGAGGCATCCATGAAGCCTTGGTTCGCCGCGCTGTCAAACCTCGCGTTTCTCGTTCTTCCGATGTCGGCTCACGCGGTCGACGCCGACACGTTCCAGCCCACGGGCTCGGCGTTCGACGGTCAAGGCACGCTCCAGCTGCACCATCCCGGACTCGGCTTCGAGAAGTCGTTCTACAGCGGTGTGGGACTCAGCTGGGCGGACGATCCCATCGTCATGGAGCACAGCGACGGCCTCGAGGAGGCCCTGGTCCACACCCTGATCGGCACCCGCGTTGTCGGCGGCTACAACGTCGCTGGCAGAGTGAGGGTAGACCTGGCCATGCCCCTCTACCCTTACGCTGGCGCTCCGGAAGCCGCTTGGTCCGGCTTCTCCTTCGGCGACCTCGAGCTGGGCGCCCTCATCCCCCTCCTGCCCCTCGACGGGCAGGGCACCGGCGTGGCCGTACACACCGGGCTGCGTCTCCCAACTGGGGGCGAGTACACCGGCCAGGATGGCCTGGGCCTGGATCTCGCCGCCGCAGCCGCCGGCAAGTCCGGTGCGTTGGGCTGGGCAGCCAACCTGGGCTTCGAGTTTGCCAAGACCTACGAGATGAGCGAGGACTTGAAGCTCGGCACCGGCCTCGACTCTGGCCTCGGCCTCACCTACGACATCAACCAGACCCTCCTGGTCGGAGGAGAGCTGACATCGATGATAACCCTCGCGGGCGGTCTGGGACCCTTCAACAAGAACCCGGCCGAAGGCCACCTCTACGTCAAGTACGGTGGTGACGAAGGTCTGGTCTTCACGGGCGGCGCCGGCACCGGGTTGGTGGCGGGCGTGGGCGCTCCGGATGTGCGCCTCTTCGCGCTGATCTCCTACCACTCCCTGGGTGAGCCCCCTGTCTACGACCAAGACGCCGACGGCATCCTGGACGAAAAAGACAAGTGCCCCCTCGAAGCCGAGGACATGGACAGCTACCAAGACGACGACGGCTGCCCCGACCTCGACAACGACCAGGACGGAATCCCCGACCTGCGCGACCAGTGCGCCCGCCAGGCCGAGGACATGGACGGGTTCAAGGACCTCGACGGCTGCCCCGACCCGGACAACGATGGCGATCGGGTGCTGGACAGCGAAGACGAGTGTCCCAGGGAAGCGGGCCGCATCGAGACCAACGGCTGCCCCGACCGCGACTCGGACGGCATCATGGACTCGCTGGACAACTGCATCGACCACGCAGGCCCAGCCACCACCAGAGGCTGTCCGGACGCAGACAACGACCGCATTCCGGACAACCGAGACGCCTGCCCCGACCAACCCGCCGATCCCCGCGCGGATCCAGCCCGTTCCGACGGCTGCCCAAAGCGTGTCGTGGTCACCCGCAACAAGATCGAGATCCTCGAGAAGATCCACTTCGAGACTGGCAAGTCCAAGATTCGCAGGGACTCGAACAGCCTGCTGGACGAGATCGCCGAGGTACTGGCGGACAACCCCGACATCAAGCAGGTCGAGGTGTCTGGCCACACCGACAATCAGGGCGCCGAAGACCTCAACATGCGCCTGTCCCAGGCTCGAGCCGAGGCGGTCATGATGTACCTGGTCAAGAAGGGTGAGATCGATCCCGAACGCCTGCTGGCCAAGGGCTACGGACCAACCCGCCCGGTCTCCGAGAACGAAACTGACGAAGGCCGCGCGGCCAATCGCCGCGTCGAGTTCCTCATCTTGGCGCAGTAGCACCCAGCCGGCACTAGCCGTCGAAGTGCATGCCCATGCGTCCCGCTGTCAGCGCCGTGGGGGCCAGCTCTTCGTCGGTCAGTGCGCCGCGGGTGATCAGGCCCTCGAAGGTATCGCCCGAGAGCTCTACCGCCGTCATGGTCCAATCGGTGTGGCCCCAGGAGTACGTGTAACCCTGGGGTTTTGACAGCTCGCCCGACCTCGCGCCGGAGTCGAAGTACAGGTCCCAGTTCTCCCCATCCCCACCTCGGACCGTGACCCGCACGATGTGAGCCCTCTCGTCGGACTCGATGGCGAATTCCTTGGTCTCTCCCGAGAAGCTGTCGATGACCGGGACCGTCTGGAAGGGCGGCAGCTCGGCCAATCCGGCTTCGACCGGTGCGGCGGACAGCGCCATGCCGTAGCCAGACCCCAAGCCGTCCACCTGGGCCATGGCCAAGGCCCAGCTGGCTCCACCAGCGCCGACGATTCCGTCGGCTATGCGCAGCGCCTCGATGTCGCCAGTGCCCTGCCCCAGGCCCACCACCGCGTGCGTGCCGTCGTAGGCTTCATCGGTGATCAGCACCAGCGGATTCTCGTCTCCGGAGAATCCGAGACTGAGCTCCGGCGCCACCACCTGCACCACGTCGGTCAGCTCTACGGAAGGCGCCACGGGTACGTCCATGGCGTCGCCGTTCACACCCGTCCAGCCCCCGGACCAGTCGTGCATGAAGGCCTCGAGGTTGTCCACGAGGACGTCGATGACCTCGACGTCGCCATTGAGCCCAGCGGTGATTTCCTCGATGGGCACCGCTCCCGCCAGAGCCCACACCCCGAAGTCCCCAGCCGACGTACCGCCCTGCCAGGTCTCGACGTAGCTGCCGACAAAGAGGTTGCTGGGCAGCTCGACGTTCACGCCCCAGATGCTGACGATGCGGTCTTCGGCGATGAGGTTCTCCACGTCGAAGCAGAGGGGGTGGATCGGGACGGAGGCCGAGGCGAGGCCGATCTTTACGTCGGTGAAATCACCGGCGTCGACGGAGCTGAAGTCCACGTCGCCCTCGAGGGTCACGCCCTCGGCGTCGACGGTGTCCTGGCTGCGCACCGGCACCGTGAAGCGGCGGCTGACCGTGTCCACGATGGTGACGGGCACCATGTCCGCACCCCAAGCGTTGAGCACCATGGGGCCGGGTTCTTCGACCGGGACCTGCACCAACCCGGTCTCGTCCCCGCTGACGCGACCCGACTCGGCCGTGGACGCATAGGCGGTCTCGAGCGGCAAGCCCGTCGCAGCGTCCACCACGGTGATCTCGGCCGTCCCGGGCGGTATCACCTCGAGCAGGACCGTGGCTTCGAGGCCTCCGTGAGCCGCCACGATCTCGACCGTGCCTTCGGCCACGGCCGTAACCAGACCATCGGCGTCGACGGTTGCCACGGCTTCGTCCGAGGAGGCAAAGAGTGCCTTGGCCGGTTCGACATCCGCGCTGGACTCGTCGTCCTGCACGGCCACCAGCCGCAGATCCCAGGTGGCGCCCGGAAAGACCGCGAGGTTGTCCGGATAGAGGGAGAGGTCTGCGATGGTGGGTTCGATGGGGTCGCCGGTGTCGCCGGTCTCGACCGGCGGCTGGGTTTCCTCTGGGGGGAGGCTCTCCACCGTGTCGTCGAGGGGTTCCGACTCGTCCACACCCCCGGTCTCCTCGAAGACGTACGGGGACTCGGTGTCCTCGGTGGTGTCGACGAGGTCCTTTCCAGGGCAGCCCGAGTTCAAGAGGGCGGTCGCGGGGAGGGTGCACAACAGCAGGCAAGCTCGGCGGCTCA
>CAZVHW010000673.1:1717-3931 GCA_964626835.1 uncultured Enterobacterales bacterium | reverse complement strand
GGCGTCGACAACGACTGCGACGGAGGGGTCGACCTCGACGCCGAGGATGCCACCACCTGGTACCTGGACGAGGACGCGGACGGCTATGGCGTCGAGGAGACGACGACCGCCAGCTGTGAGCTTCCGTCCGGCCATGCCGAGGTGGCGACGGACTGTGACGACGCCGACTCGAGCACCTACCCCGGAGCCGAGGAGCTCTGCGATGGGGTGGACAACGACTGTGACGAAGAGACGGACGAGGGCGTGGACTCGCTGTTTTACAGGGACCGCGACGGTGACGGGTATGGTGACGCCGAGATCACCATCGATCAGTGTCCACCCCCCAGCGGCTACGTGGACGATGCGACGGACTGCGACGACGGTGACGAGGCCATTCACCCTGAAGCGGACGAGTACTGCGACGGCGTGGACTACGACTGTGACGACGTGAACATGGAGCCGGGCTCGGTGGACGTCACCACCTGGTACGCGGATGCCGACGAGGACGGCTACGGCGACCCCGACTCGAGCACCGACGCGTGCGAGCAGCCGCCTGACTACGTCGCAGACGACACGGACTGCGACGACGGCGCTGCCGCCATCAACCCCGCGGCCTACGACTTCTGCGACGACTATGCAGACAAGGTGGACGACGACTGCGACGGTACCTTGGACAATCCAAAGGCTGAGTACGAGTTCCACCTGGACGAGGACGGGGACGGCTACGGCGCCGTGGACGTGGATTCCACCGGCTGTGCGCCGCCGGAGGGGACCACCACCGACGACTCGGACTGCGACGACTCCGTGACCGAGGCCAACCCCGATGGGACCGAGCGCTACGCCTGGGGCATCGACTACGACTGCGATGGCGATCTGGTCCACGACGACGGAGACGCCCAGGCGCTGTTGGTGGGCGAGGCGGCCAACGATTGGGCCGGTGACGCCCTCCCCACGCCGGGGGACTACGATGGGGACGGTCGGCCCGACCTCGTGGTGAACGCATGGGGCCAGGACAGCTCGGGCAGCAGCGCGGGGGCTGTTTACGTGCTCTTCGGCGGCATCGTGCCAACGGGCGAGACGGACCTGAGCGCCGCCGACGTCAAGCTCTTTGGGGTCTCGGCGGGGGACGCGGCGGGCAAGTCCGTGGTCACGGTGGGGGACGTGGACGGGGACGGTCTCGCCGACATGGCCATCGGCGCGCCGGGCAACGACGACGCTCACAGCGCGGCCGGGGTCGTCTACCTGGCCACCGGTGCCTGGATTGCGTCGGGTACTGCATCCTTGGACCTGGACAACGCCGACGGGCTGATCTTCGGGGACGTGGCCAACGCCGGGGCGGGCACCGACGTGGCGGCCGCCGGGGATCACAACCACGACGGGCTGGACGACCTGCTGGTGGGTTGCCAGAGCCGCTCGAGCTCCACCGGGGCCGTCTACCTGGTGACCGCACCCGACACGGGGGAGATCGACCTGTCCATGGCCACGGCGAGCCTGATGGGCGAGTCCACGGGAGACACCGCCGGGCCCTCCGCCGGAGGAGGGGACATCGACGGCGACGGGCAGGCCGACATCATCATCGGAGCCAGCGAGAACCAGGCAACCTACACCCAGGGTGGTCGCGTCTACTGCTTCCTGGGCCCGGTCTCCGGAACCATGAGCCTCGACGAGGCCGACGTCATCCTCGAAGGGGAAGCGGACTATGCCTTCGCCGGCCGCGCCGTGGGCTTCGTGGGCGATATCGACGGGGATGGTCTGGACGACGCCACCGTCTCTTCCCCTGGACGTGTGAGCGGATCCTGGACCATGGGCACGGCCTACCTGGTGTCGGGCGCCACGCTGACGGAGCACTTGGACGAGGTCGTCTCCCTCGCTGGCTCCGACGCAACCTTCGAGGGCGAGGCGTCGTCTGACAACGCCGGCTATTCCGTGGCTGCGGGCTGTGACGTGGATGGCGACAGCACCCCGGACTTCCTGGTGAGCGCCTACAGCGAGGACTCGGGGGCCAGCGATGGCGGCGCCCTGTACATCGTGCCCGGTCCGGTCAGTGGCACCGAGGATCTGGCCAGCTCCTGGATCAAGATCTCCTCGGACACCTCGAATGCCTACCTGGGCTCCTCCGTGACCTTCACGGGTGACCTGGACGGAGACGCCCTGATCGACTTCCTCGTCGGCGTTCCCGGCGACAACAGCGCGCACACCGACGCAGGCGCGGCCTGGCTCTTCCTCTCTGGCGAC
>CAZVHW010000673.1:0-1707 GCA_964626835.1 uncultured Enterobacterales bacterium | reverse complement strand
TTCCCCATGTTCGATCATCCCTTCCTCGAGGTCGGCTTCCTCGCCGCGCTCGCGTCGCTGGGTGCGGCCTGCGAGGAGCAGGTCCAGACCCCCGCGACCTGGACCCTGACCATGGCCAGCGACGTGGAGACCCTCGACCTGGGCTACCTGACCTACCAGGACGAGCTGCCTTCGGTGGAGCTGCGGCTGGACAACAGCAGCGGAGTCCCAATCGTGGTCGAGGACCTCGAGATCGAGGGCCACGGCGCGGAAATCCTCGTGTTGTCGGGGGGGCCCGAGGGTGGCGCTGCCGTGGACGAGAACGGGGGCTTCAGGTTGGTCGTCTCCGTGACGGACGAGGTGGACTGGCGCACCGGCTGGTACGAGTCCACGCTGGTGGTCACGGCGTCCAGCGCAGAGCGCTCGGACGAGGACCAGCCCGCACAACGTTGGGAATTGGACATGCTGCTCAAGATCCGTTGCGACCTCGACGGCGATGGCTTCGACGCCGCGCAGTGCGGGGGCACGGACTGCGATGACGAAAGCGGCGACGTCAACGACGAGCAGGCCGACATCTGCAACGGCCTCGACGACGACTGTGACGGCGTGCTGGACGAAGATCCCGACATCGTCTGGTACGTGGACTCGGACGGGGACGGCTTTGGTACGGACGGGGAGACCGCTACGGCCTGCGACCTGCCCTCCGGCTTCTCCGCCACGGCCGACGTGGGCGACGACGGGGACGCCTCGATCCATCCAGACGCCGAGGAGTACTGCAACGGCACGGATGACGACTGCGACGGGGAGATCGACGAGCAGCCGCAGATGGGACTGCTCTACTTCGCCGACGCGGACGGGGATGGCTACGGCGACTCCGACCTGGGTGTGGAGGCCTGCGAGGTGCCCAGCGGCATGGTGGACAACAACCTGGACTGCGACGACTACGACGCCACCGTGAACCCGGATGGGGACGATCCGTGTGGGGAGGAGGCGGATGGCGTGGACAACGACTGCGATGGCGTCGTGGACAACCTGGACCGCCTGGTGACCTACTTCGAGGACGCGGATGGGGACGGCTACGGCGACGCCGATGTCGAACTCGACAGCTGCGACGGTGAGCCTTCGGGCTACGTCTCGGACGCCACCGACTGCGACGACGGCGAGGTCGAGGCGAGCCCATCCGCCTCCGAGGTCTGCGGTGACAACATCGACAACGACTGCGACGGCGATACCGACTGCGAGGACGCCGACTGCGATGGTCAGCTGCCCTGCTCCGTGGTCCTGAGCGACGCCGATGCCCTGCTCATCGGCGAGAGCAGTGGGGATCAGGCGGGCGCCAGCGTGGCCTGCGTCGGTGATCTGGACGGCGATGGCTACGACGACCTGTTGGTGGGGGCCCCCGGCCAGGATGGCGGTGGCTCCAACGCCGGGGCGGCGTACGCCGTGTTCGGGCCCGTGACGAGCTCCCTCGACTTGAGCTCCGCAGACGTGACCCTGTGGGGCGAAGCGACCACGGACCTCGCAGGCGAACCGCTGGCCGCTGCAGGGGACTTTGACGGGGACGGTCTCGCCGACCTCTTCGTCGGAGCCCCGTACAACGACACGGGCGGCGCCGACGCGGGCTGTGCCTACTTGGTGTTGGGCCCGGGCACCGCCTACTCCGAGCTGGGCTCGTCCGACCTGGTGGTGGTCGGGGACACGGCCGACGAGAACGCGGGCGCAGCCATC
>CAZVHW010000672.1:0-3938 GCA_964626835.1 uncultured Enterobacterales bacterium | reverse complement strand
CCTGCAGCAAGTCGCGGGCCCAGGCCACGACTGGGGGGAGATCCTGGGCTTCTTGGACTCGAGACGAGGGCTGCTGGACGGCGTGGTGTTCTCCGGCGGCGAGCCCCTGCTCCACCCCGGGCTGGCCGAGGCGCTGGAACAGGCACGAGCCCTCGGCTTCGCCACCGCCCTGCACACCGGGGGCCACCACCCGGAACGCCTCACCGACCTGCTGCACCGCGGCCTCCTGGACTGGGTAGGCTTCGACGTCAAGGCGCCGCGGGCCGACTACCACCGGCTCACCGGCGCCGCGACCTCCGGGGATCGCGCCTTCCGATCCCTGCGCCTGCTGGTCAGCTCGGGGGTTCCCTACGAGCTGCGCAGCACGGTCTGGCCCGGCCTGTTCGACCTGCACAAGCTGCTCACGCTGGCCAGGGAAGTGGCGACCTGCGGCGCCGGCAACCTCGTGCTGCAGCCCTGGCGCGACCCCGAGCGCAGGGTGCAGCCAGGCTCCGCCCAGCAGCTGCGCGAAGCCGCAAGGCACATGGGGGGCCTCGTCGGACCCGTAGCGGTACGGGCGGCCTAGTCACCGTTCCGACGGACGCTACAGGCAGCCCGTCTGCCGCAGGTCCATCCGGCTCACCGGGACGTGCCCGCTGCGCCGTGCCGTCGCACCGCCGGGCAGCACGACGGCGGCCTGCGAGCGAGCGTTCACGTGCGGGACCACCACCATGCGGCCGCGGGGCAGGGGGATGACGTCGCAGTGTCCGACGGACTGTTCGACCACGTTCTGCGCAAACTCCTCCTCGTCCAGGTCGTCGGTGACCAACTCGAGCAGCCCCAGCCCCAGGAGGGTGCACGTGGCCAGCAGGACGGACATGGGGACGTTGAACCTGCGACGCGGCTTGACCATGGGGGCTCCCTCGGTTGACCAGGGGAGGATAGCGGGCCTTTCTCCGGGTTGAGGGGTCAGGCAGGGGTCATGCGCCGGGCGCAGCCTCCAGGCAATTGCAGCCTACCCGCACTGGACGAGGCACCAGCAGCGGTCGAAGCGGCGGGCCGCGAGATCTTGCCGGCGGACGAACAGGTACAGGCTTCCGCCGCCATACCACTCGTATGGCGAGGATCCGTCGGAGTCACCGATCTGCCAGAGCAGCACCCACTCGTCCCGCGACTTGTCGTCATCGCCCTGCTGGACCCAAGACGGGTAGCCGCCGACCTGCGTGGGCCACTCGCCACACCTCGCGTCCTGACGCTCTATGTAGGCGTCGATGACCGGGTCAGGCTCGCTCTCCTCGTCCAACGGGAAGCGGGGATCGAACAGGTCGGGCCAGCTCTCGAGGGTCGAAGGCGCCAACGCTGTCGGGTGCGGCAAGGGACGCTCGAAGGCCGGCTCGTCCAGCGCGACGGCGTCCGAAGGATCGGGGACGAAGAACACCGCCCAAAGCTCCTCGTCTCCGGGTTCCCCCCACGGCTGATTGATGGCGTCGAAGAAGAAGGCCAGCAAGCCGCGCTCGGGGAAGCCAGGCAGTGGTTCCCCGCGAGTGTTCGCCAGGTCCTCGAAGTCCAGCTGCCCGATGAAGTGCAACGGCAGCCCGTCGGCGTGGGGCCACGCGCTGCCCGGGGGGACCAGAGCCGTGCCCCCGAAGCGGCATCCCGTGCCTACCGTGCCGCCCCGGGTCGGGTGGAGCAGAAGCGCAGGGCGTGCCGCGGCGCGGATGGGGGCCAGGTAGGGCTCCAGCAGGGACTCGCGTTGCCTCGGCCCCAGCTCGGGAGCCGGTTCGGAAGGGCCCTCGTCCCACACCAGCGCGACGAACCGGTAGGCATCAGCGAGCAGGCTGGCCAGGAATCCGAGCCCCACGGCGTAGGCCCTGCCCAGAATGATGGACCAGGTGAGCGGCTCGAGCGGAGCGGAACCGGCACCGCGTTCACACCTGGACAGGGCGAAGCTGGCGTTGATGGCTGCGTCTCCCTGCCCGCTGGCCAGCTCCCGCAACACTGGACCAGCCAGGCGCGGACAGGGCCCGAGCAGCTGCGTGGCGGCCCAGCAGCAGAGCAGCTCTTCGTCCGCGTCGAGCAGCGGGAGCAGGGGCCGCCACCAGCCGGGCCCCGACGCCTCGAGGTCCACGAGCATCGCCTCGAGCCGAGCATGGAGCTGTTCTCCCTTGCGCATGCGGACGCCCACCGCGTAGGCCTCACGCGCCAACGCGACGACCTGCGCGGCCAGCAGGGTGTCATGGTCGGGATGCTCGTGGCTCGTCATGCGATGGGCTCCAGGTGTCACGTCCCGTCAGGCGACACCCGCTGGTGAGCGGCCTGGACGATGGGTGTGCGCCCACCGTTTAACCAGCGACCGACAGGGTGGAGGGCCGAGGTCCACAGCCAGACAGCTCGACGTGGATTCGGGCTTCCCACCGATGGCTGGCTCTCACCGCCACCAACACGAGGGAGACTGACGAACCGACGCGCTCAGGGCAACAGGTCCGCCAACAGCACCACGAAGAGAGCCCCCACCGATTCATCGTCCACGGTGTAGCCAGTGGCGCCCACCAGCAGATCGGGGAGCCCGTCGGCGTCCAAGTCACCACCTGCGGTCACGTTGGCGGCCCAGTCACCGGCCGAACCGCGGAGCTTGGCATCCGCGTCAGCGAGCAGAACCTCTCCAGAGACCGCACCGTAGAGCAGGTAGATAGCTCCGGCCTCCTCGCCGGCCTCGTCATTACTAGAGCCTATGAGCAGATCGCTGTGCCCATCGGTATCCATGTCGCAAGCCGCCACCGAGCCGCCAGCGTGATCCACCTCGGCCTCACCCAGGAGGTGGGCATCGGCGCCGGCGAGATCCAGCAACCCGGAGGCGGGGCTCTGCACCAGGTACGCCACGCCCGCCTCGTTGCCGTTGGCATCGCTGTAGGACTCCCCGAGGAGCAGATCGTCCAGACCGTCGCCGTCCACGTCACCCGCTGAACACATCCCCCGGCCCAGGCCACCACCCGTGCTGCCACCACCGGCGGTGAAGGTCGCATCCGCATCCGACAGGGAGATGTCTCCCGCCAGCGGTCCCTGGAGCAGGTACACTGCGCCGTCGTGCTCATCATCTCCGTAGTAGTCGCAGTGATCGGCGGCCACGAGCACGTCCGCCAAGCCGTCACCGTCCACATCGCCAGCGGTGGCCAGGGTACTGCCGGCCATGTCCCCGTCAGACTCCCCCAGCAGCCGGGCGTCTGCGTCCGACAGTGGGTGTTCGCCAGTGAGCGGGCCAAGAAAGAGGCAGGCCGCGCCGCCCGCGACACTATCATCGGACTCAGCGCCCACAGCGCCAACGAGCACGTCGTCGAAGCCATCGCCGTCCACGTCCCCGGCCCCGCCCACGACCTCACCGGCGTAGTCGTCGTAGGTCGCGAGCATGTGGGCGTCGGCATCTGTGACGTCGATCTCGCCGACGAGAGGCCCGCTTAGCAGGAAGATCTCTCCTTCGTCCCGCCACCCCTCCAGAGCCCTTCCCAGCCGGCCGAGAGGGAGATGGTCCATGTCCCCGAACTGGAGGCGGTGGCCACCAAGATCTCCGCGACGGGATCGGCGAGCGTCGGCGCCTCTGAGACCGGGCCCGAGAACAGGAACGCGCGATTGTCGTATTGGTACGGCCACACCGAGCCGCCCACCATCAGGTCATCGTACCCGTCGCCGTCCACATCACCGACCCCTGCTTGCAGAAAGCCCAGCTGCGCACCAACCTCGCCCACGATGGACACGGCCTCGTCGTGCAGATCGTAGCTCCCGGAGAGGCGGTCCACGTCGGCATCGCTGTCGGCGTCCGTGTCGCTGTCGGCGTCCGTGTCGCCATCGGCATCACTGTCGGCGTCCGTGTCGCTATCGCCATCACTGTCGGCGTCTGTGTCTCCCTCCGGCGAGCTGCCCAAGGTGCCCGTGTCGTCAGGCTTCGCACCAAAGCAGCCCACCAG
>CAZVHW010000671.1:0-3947 GCA_964626835.1 uncultured Enterobacterales bacterium | reverse complement strand
ATGTCGTGGTGGAAGGGGCAGTACGGAATCTTCCAGTCTCACGTCGTCGAGCACCTCCAGCACCTACGGGACGCCAGCGGGGGGTCCATCACCGTCAACTCGGGCTTCCGCTCCCCCGGCTACAACGGCTCGGTAGGCGGTGTCACGCATTCCAGACACATGTACGGTGACGCCGCCGACATGGTGCCCTCAGGCACCAGCCTGTCAGGCCTCGCCGACCTCTGCTACGCCGAGGGCGCTGGGTATGTGGGAATGTACTCGAGCTTCGTTCACTGCGACTGGCGAGACGACACGCTGGACCCAGCCTTCTTTGACAGCTCGAGGAGCGGTGAGCCCCCTCCCCTCCCCGTCCACACCGCTCACATCCAGCGCGGGGCCGACGGGTCGTATACCGCACCGGCCACGGGCTTCGACGAAGGCGAACCCTACCGGCTCTGGCGAGCCTGGGACGACACGGGCAAGCGTCTGGACGAGCACGTTGGCGCCAGCTTCTCCGCCCCCCTGGGCACCGCCAGGGTCCACGTCGAGGTCGGGGGCCAGGTCGTGGTCGAGGTCGCGCTCGAGGGGCGCTGACCCCCAGGGCGCCCTCGGCCCGAGGGCCCTGCTTCGATGGGTCGTAGCGCCGACTCGCAAGCCCCACCCACCGCCGCCCATGGACCGCCACCACCCGCCCAGATGATTCATCCGGGGCCGCAATGGCGGACCTGCCCGCCTCTCGGGACGAGCGCAGCGCCGCCGCGAGGTCTGCGAGCAGCTGACGTTGACAGCGCGCGGGTCAGGGCCGATCCTCTGCACGTCCCATGAACCTCTCGCACCAAAGGGAACGATCCCATGAGCTTCCCACGAGCCTCGATCGCCCTTCTCTATGCCTCGCTCGCTGGGTGCGAGGGCGAGCAGGTCTGCCCGACGGCCAGGTGCGCGGGGAAGACGGCGAATGCCAGGACTATCAACCTGACGATCCCGTGGACCCAGGCGATGTCTGGCGGCCGGCACCCGGCACGTCCTGGCAGTGGCAGCTGAGCGGGGTCATCGACACCTCGATCGACGTGGTCATGTACGACATCGACCTGTTCGACACGCCCGACGGCAAGCTCGCCACCCTGCAGACCGACGGGCGGGTAGTGATCTGCTACTTCTCCGCGGGCTCCTGGGAGGACTGGCGCGACGACGCGGACGACTTCCCCACCTCGGCCGTCGGCCGCGCGCTCGGGGGCTGGGAAGGCGAGTACTGGCTGGACGTCACCGACGGGCAGGTCCGGCAGCTCATGGAAACCCGCCTGGACCACGCCGTGACCCGGGGCTGCGACGGCGTCGAGCCCGACAACGTCGATGGCTACGCCAACGACAACGGCCTGGGGCTCAACGCCACCGAGCAGCTGGACTACAACCGCTTCCTGGCAGATGCAGCCCACGAGCGGGGCCTGTCCGTGGGGCTGAAGAACGACCTGGATCAGCTCGAGGCCCTCGAGCCCTGGTTCGACTGGGCCCTGAACGAGGAATGCGCCAGCTACGACGAGTGCGATCGCCTGTCCGTCTTCACGGCGCAGGACAAGGCGGTCTTCCACGTCGAGTACGTGGACGAGTGGGTCGACGCCCAGGACATGGCCGATGAAGTCTGCGGCACGGGCCCGGAGCTCGACACCCTGATCAAGACGTGGGATCTCGGCGCCGAGTACCTGCCGTGCGACTAACGCTGCTCACGGTCCTGCCGTTCTGCCTCGGCGCGGGCCTGAACCCCGCCCCCGCACCCCTGGACGACACCGGTGGCATCCCTGACGGCTACCCGACCCTCGTGCAGATCCATGACGAGCTCGATCGCATCGAAGACTTCCCTGAATCCCGGGCGATCCACCGCGACCTCACGGACCAGCTGGGCGTCGATGACACCTGGGAGGGCCGCAGCCTTCGCGGACTCTGGCTCTTCGACGAGCGCAGCGAGGACCTGCCCGTCCAGCTGGTGGTGGCCGGCCTGCACCCCCGCGAGGCCGTCCCTCCCCTGGCGGCCCTGGCCCTCGCGGAGCGGCTGGCATCCGCCTCCGATGCCGATCCCTCCGCGCTGGCCGTGGTCGAGGGCTGGCAGACTGTCATCGTCCCGATGGCAAACCCGGACGGGTGGGCGTACGTCCTCGAGGAAGACAACCTCTGGCGCAAGAACCGCCGGGTCTACGACGACGGCGTGGGTGTGGACCTCAACCGCAACTGGCCCTTCGGGTGGGACTCAGACTGCGCGGGCTCCACCGACCCAGAGGACCGCAAATACAAGGGCCCCGAGCCCTCCTCGGAGGCGGAGGTCCTCGCCCTGATGACGCTCATGGAGCGGCTTCGCCCGGCCCGCGTGGTCGACATCCACGGCTTCGGCAGCAATGTCAAGGTGGGCTATTGCTGCCACGAACATCCCCTGGACAGCCACCTGGACGATCTGGCCGTCCGGCTGGCCGACGACTTGGGCTTCGAGGGCGCCATCGAGCCCCCCTCCGCTGACGGCGAGCTGATCGGCTGGGCGCTGAACCGCTACGCAGCCCTGGCCATGATCCCCGAGATCGGCGAGAGCTTTCAGCCAGAGATCGAGGACGCGCGGCTCGTCGCGGATCAGGTTGCCGACGGCCTCCTCACCGAGCTGGCACGGTTGCCGCCCGTGAGCGGCCATGTCGTGGAAGCGGGCACGGGCGAGCCTGTCGAGGCCAGCATCACCGTGCAGGGGCTGGCCTTCGAGCACGGGGAGTCATCGTCGAGCAGCGGCCTCGGGGGCCGCTTCGACCTCTGGCTGCCTCCTGGCAGCTGGCTGCTGGTCTTCGAGGCCGAGGGCTACGCCCCCGGCGCTAGCATGGCCCTGGTCTTGGATGGGACGCCTTCTTCGCTCGAGGTCGAGCTGGAGCCGTTGGAACCCGGCACCGAGGGCACGAGCGAAGGCTGCGCCTGAACCAGCGGGAGCGGCTCCTCGCCCCGCTGGTGGCCACTCCTCGCGTTGATGTGGGTCGTCTCTCGTGGGCGTGCTCGTTTCATGTCGCGCGGAGACCGCAACCCGTGAGCGAGCACGCGGAACGACAAGACGCATCCCGCCCCCTGCCCGCGTTCACCCCTGCCGCTCCAGCACCAGCCGCAGACCGCCCTTTCCCCCGAACAACACCTCGTACACGTTGCGCGAGAAGATGGACACGGTCTGGCTGACCAGTTCCTTGCCGAAGCGCACGCGCAGCGCCGGAAGCTGGTTCTTCAAGCGCACCATGAAGCGTTTGTACTCCTTGGCGTAGCTCTCGGTGATGTCGGCTTCGGAGACCACCAACAGGCCAGCCCCTTCGGCCCGCTCGAGCCACCCCTGCCAGCTGCGAATGTAGGGCATGGGCGTGCGGCTCGGGTCGAAGAGCGCCGAATCGAGCACGGTGTAGACATCTACGCCGAAGCGGCCACCGGGGCGTAGCACCCGGTGGATCTCGGACAACAGGCGCGCCTGGTCTTCGATGAAGCCCAACACGCACCAAGCCACCACCCCATCCAGGCTCGCGTCCGCGAGCGGGAGGTGGGTGGCGTCGGCCCGGATGGTGGGCATGGGCAGGTCGGCAGACCGGCGGCAACGAACGCAGTTTTCCTGTTCCATGTCCAAGGCCACCACGCTGGCGCCAGCACCCCGGAGCCAATGGGCCGGGCCGCCGAAGCCTGCCCCGAGATCGAGCACGCGCGAGCCCATGGGCAGCCCGATGGCTTCCCACAGCTCGAAGGTCTGCGCCGCCCCTCCGGGATGTATGTGGTCGTGACCACGGACGAGCTGGATGACGTCACGGTGCTGGTGCTTCATCGGAGCGACCTCCGAGCAGAGCGTATACATGGGCGCTGTTCGTCGCCACCGGAGTTCCAATGTCCGAAGCCCAACCCGGCGTCTGGTTCTGTGAGCTGTGCGGCGAGGCCGTGTTCTCGATCGGCAAGCCCAGCCGCTGCCCAGCCTGCGGCGC
>CAZVHW010000670.1:0-3961 GCA_964626835.1 uncultured Enterobacterales bacterium | reverse complement strand
CCAATCCAGCGGCATGGCCAGTACGGCCTGTCCCGCGGTGAAGTCTGCCTGGGTGACCGACAGGGGCGTAGGCCAGCCCAAGGGTCCCCGTTGCCAGGCGCGGAGCCCCATCAGGGCCTGCTGCAGGTGATGACTCGCCAGCACCGTAAACGCCGTGTCCCGCTGCCCGAACACCACGCGCCCGGGCACGCACCAAGGCCAGCAGGCCACCGCCGTCGTCGCCAGGATCACCACGAAGGCCGTGCTCTCACGCTGCAGGAGGCCGGGGCGGGGCGAGGGGCCATTCATCGGGACATCCGGTCCGAGAGCGATGCGGCCCTTCAAGCTATCCCACGCGCAATCTGAGTGGCGAAAATCGCCCTGGGGCGTGGCTTTACGCCCACACGCTCGACGAGCGCCGCGGGGCGGCCCGCCCCCTGGCTCGTGCCACCATGCTCCAACGGAGTACACTCTGCGTCCCGGTTCCGAGCAAGGGAGCTCCGATCTCGACAAACCGCCCGGTCCGAACCGCAGCCATCCTCCTGCTGCTCGCGGCGGCCTGCCAAGGCTCCAATCCAACCCCGCCATCGGCTCGCACCACCCTCGACCGCCCGAACTTCGTCCTCATCGACATCGACTCGATGCGCGCCGACCTGCTCCACGCCCAACACGAAGGCTCGCCCCTGGCGCCGGCCCTGAGCACTCTCGCGGCGCAGAGCGCCACCTTCGACAACATGTTCAGCCAAGGCAGCTGGACCCTGCCCGCCCTGTCGAGCCTCCTCACGGGCCGGTATCCGATGGCATTCAGGACCTCGAATCCGCGCATGACCCGGTTGGACAGCCTGGACCAGACGCTCCCGTCGATCCTCGCAGCCCACGGCTACCACGGTGCCGTTGCCTGGGGTGACACCGTCTCCGCACACATCCCCGCCCTCTCGGAGGGCTTCGAGCATCTCCTGGACAGCGGTCCGCGAGGCGATGAACTGCCCGTGTCGGAATACCTGCGTGCTCTCCCCGAGGAGCCCTTCTTCCTCCTCGTCCACGACATGGACCTACACCGCCCCTCCCCCCCTCCCAAGCCGGACATCGTCCAGCGCCACGCCCTGGGAAGACCCACCCCGGCCTGCGTCAGCCTCAACCAGGTCCACAAGCGCACCCGCGACACCAAGGGAGAGGACCTCGCCCGAGCTCACACCGTGGCTTGCTACCGCGCCGCCCTCGACAGCTACGACCGTGTCGTTCGGTCCATCCTCGACGATCTCGAACGGACCGGCCTGAGGGAGCGCACCGTGGTCGTCGTCACCTCGAATCACGGCAACGAGCTGTTCGAGCACGGCGAGTTGGGCCACGCCGAGCTGCAGTACGACACCGTGCTGCACGTTCCCCTGCTGATCTCGGACCCTGCCCTCGAGGCTCCCCTCGTCTTGGATCCGGTGGTGCAGACGATCGATGTCGCCCCCACCATCCTCGCCCGAGCCGGGATCGAACCACCTCACGGCAGCGACGGCGCGTCGTTGCTCCCGCTGCTGGGGCTGGCCGAGGGTGTGTACGAGCCGCGCGACGTGTTCAGCTACGCCACCACCAGCACCGGGGCCTTGCGCACCCAGCGGTACAAGCTGACCATCGAGCCCGGGCCCGCCGGTCCGCTTGCACGGCTGTACGACCTGGAAGCCGATCCCGCTGAACAGCGCGACGTCACCGAGGAACAGCCCACCATCGCTGCCGAACTGGAAGCAAGACTGCAGGTCTTTTTGGAAGCACGCGGAGACCAAGGCGGCCCTGCGCATCCCCCACCCCATCCCAAGCTCGAGCGCGAGCTGAAGGAGAGAGGGTACTGGGAGATGGTGGAGGAGCGCTAGCGGTCCCAGCTGCGCACGAAGCGCACGCCGTGGCGGCCGGTGCCGTGGCTGGGGACGTACGGCCAAGCGGGCGAAGGAACTGGAACGCGAGACCCACGGGGGTGGGCGCTGCGAACGCTCACGGGGTTCGAGGAGTCCACCAGAGAGGGCCTGGCCGTCGTGGTTCCAGGCGACGACAGCGCACCGGCCAGCAGCGGTCCAGGTCGGTCGTGTCGCACTGCTTCAGTGGACCATCGCGTGCCTTGCGAGGTCCGTGAGGATCTCGCCGAACGTGTACCCCTCCCAGATGTACGGAGCGGGTTGCTCCTCCTCCGGGAGTTCTCCCCCACAGGACCTCGGGCCCAGCCGGCTCCGGAGGTCCACGGGCGACTCCTCGAGGATGCCCTGGAGCACCGCGACGTCGCGCTCGGTGCAGCCGTTGCGCGCTGCCTGGTCCTGGGCATGGGCGAGCGCCCTGACCCAGCCGGGTCCGGAGGCCCCGGGGATCGAGATCAGCCCCGCCACCAAGACGAACACGGCCACCACCGCCGTGGTCCAGCGCGGTCTGGACCCCGGAGCACGGAGCGCCCTGAACGACATGAGGCAGAGGAACGAAAGGGCTGGGGCCCCCACGAGCCAGGCTCCGGGGCCGTAGACCAGCGCGAGGGACAGCAATCCGAGCCACGGCAACCCCAGTCCGAGTAGCATGATCGCGTAGTCGAGCCGGGAGGTCCGCAGCGCGCGGAAGATCAGACCCGTCGCGACGGCCAGCGCTGCCGCCAGGCAGACGTTCAGGGCACTTCGAATCCAGTCGGAGCTCGAAGCTGCCAGTGCGCAGAGCAACCACTGCGCCGCGAGCGTGGTGCCGATCAGGGCCAGGCATCGGAGCGTGCTCTTCATGGCGCTGGGCCTCCCGGGGCGTGACGTCGCTCACCCGACACTACCTGGGGAAAGCGCAAACTGTCACGGTCACCGGGCCCGCATCTCGCGGGATACCAGCTCCCATGGCTACCTTCCTCGCCCTCGTCGCTCTCCTGGCCCAGCCCGCCATCGCCGCGCCTGAGCCCATCCCCGCGACCTGGACCGCCCACAACGGCGCCATCGTCACCGCCACTGATGCGGGAGTCCGTGTCGAGGCTCCCGCTGGAGGCCTCGTGGATACGAGCGCCCCCCTCGACTGGACCGCCATCGGCGAGCTGTACCTCGACATCGCCACCGAGGCGGAGGCGACCGTGGAGATCCTCCTGGCCGAGCGGGACCGAGTTTGCCTGCATCCAGGCCCTCCTTCGCACCGCGGACCACGATGGGGAGCTGCTGGCCCTCCGTGGCGATGCTCTCCTGGAGCGTGGTGGTGCGCAAGTTGGCTCGGAACATGAAGGAGGTGTCTTCGAGGTCGAGCCGGTCGACGCGGAGATGCCGGACGGTGGTCTCGGCGATTGGGCTGGTTGGAGTGCTCGCGTGGGAGGGCTTCGAAGGAAGGCAGTGCGCTCGTTCTATTGGTGCTTTGTTTTTGTGTTTTTCGACCTTTCTGGCCGGGCTCGTTGTTCGAGTGCACTCGAGTGCACTCAGCCTAGCGCCTCTTTCGAGGGCCTCGTCCGTAGCGGCCTCGCCGGCGAGTATTGTGGGGTTGGCGGGGCTCGGGGTCGGGGGGCTCGGGGGGGGGTTGGGGGGGGGGGGGGGGGCGGGGGGGGGGGGGGCTCGGGGCTGGGTTCCTCGACGGGCGAAGGTATGGAATCGAGGCGTTTTTGGACCGTATTGTCCATTTTGACCGCCGCTGGGGGCAGGGCTGGGAGGGTCCAATCGGTGGTGCCGGGAGGGATGGTACCAGAGGGAGGGGTGGCGAGTGGGCTAGGACCCCACCCCACGGGGGCCTACGCCCCCAACTTGGTGAGCATGGCCCACCCGTTACGGCGCGCGGCCGAGCTTCTGCTGGTTGTCGGTGCCACCGGGGATGTCCACCAGATCCAGGACGGCGCAGGCTTCGGCGGCGGAGGCCTTGGCGATCTCGTACTGGTTGATGCGGGCGTGGCCCGATGCGGCGAAAGCCCGGGCCCTCGTCGAGGGACCGTAGGGTGGTGATGCGGGCGTGGCCCTTGCGGGAGCGGCCTCGAGCCAGCTCGTGGCCCAGGTGGCCCGCGCCGGCA
>CAZVHW010000669.1:0-3993 GCA_964626835.1 uncultured Enterobacterales bacterium | reverse complement strand
CCATGATGACCGAGACCATCGCCTACAGCATCGAGCGCAACATCACCAACACCTTCATCTGCTCGAGCGTGGGTGGCGAATACGCGGTCATGTCCATGCCCATGACCCGCCGCTGCAAGGCCAGCTTCTACGCCCGCTTCGGGGTTCGGTACAACGCACCCCTGCTCGATCTGGGTGTGCGCAAGGTCGAGGAACGGAAGGTCGCCAAGGAAGCCGACCTGTTGCCGGGCTGGGGGCGTCGCCGCAGCCACAACGGGCATCAGCCCATCTGCCTGCTGGGATTCCAGCACGGTCTCGACATCGTGGCCGACGTCCATACCACCTACAATCCGGAGCACGTGCGGCGTTTCCTCGAGGACAAGTTCCCGATCATGGAGAAGCTCATCCGCAACCGGCTACGGGAGCGTGGCTTCGATCCCGACGAGCTCATCCAGCGCAACCTGGACAAGTTCCACCGGGAGCAGGCGCGCATCGACGCCCTGCGCGCCGACAGAGGGTGGCCACGGCTGTCGGATCATCCATCGTCGGGGACGTAGCCCAGAGCCCGCAGCATCTGCATGTTTTCGTCCGTCAGGGGGGCGGTGCGCTGGGTGGGTTGGTGGATGTCGAGGTCGCCTCGGAGCTCTCGCATGGTGTCCACCAGTGGAGCAGCGAGCCGCCCGGCTTCGTCCGGATCCGTGATCTGCACATCGCCCTGAGCGCCATCGTCCAGCTGGAAGACGTTGGCCACTCTTGTCTTCAAGTTGAGGATGAGCCTGAGGTCGCCCTGGGTGACGGCGGCGCGTGGGGGCCCGTAGAGACAGTCCTCGGATAGAGCCGGACGAGAGTGGGTTTCTCGAATTCCCGCGGACCCGGTGGGGTGGAGCGTACGACCGCGGCTGCCCTCCGGGGGGGATGCACCCGCGAGAGCGATCACGGTCTGGAACAGGTCCACGTGTTGAACGAGATCGCCGATGCGTGCGGCATCGATGCCAGGGGAGCGCAGCAACAGCGGGATGCGGAGCAGCTCGCCGTACAGAGCGTGGCCGTGCTCGAAGGCGCCGTGATCCCACAGCTCCTCGCCGTGGTCTGCGGTCACCGCCAGCACGGTGCGGTCCCAGCGTCCCTGGGCCTGCAACCCCGCCACGAGCTGGCCGATGGCTTCATCGGCTGCCAGGACTTCCTCGTCGTAGAGCCGGCCAATCCAGTCCTGTTGCTCTTGCGTGAAGCGCTTGGTCCAGCGGGCGTCGGTGGCCAGCTCGAGGGACGAGAAGAAGAGCAGGTCGGTCGGGGGCTCCCCAGGACCGGTGAAGCGCCTGCGTAGGTGCGTTGGAGGCAGGTAGGGGTAGTGGGGTTCCATGAGATGAAGAAAGGCGAAGCCCGGCTGCTCGCTGGCCTCGAGCCAGGCCAGGGCCGCTCGGACCGTGTCGGTGGCGCTGCGTCCATCGAGGTCCCCAGAGCCGACGTAGTCGTAGACGTCGAAGCCGCGATTGAGCTCGAACTCGGGGGCGAGGTAGGCGTTGTTGACCCACGCCGCGGTCCGGTATCCCTCCGCTTGGAGCAAGGTGCCCATCGTGGGCAGGTCGGGGTCCAGGCGATTGAAGCGGAGCACGTCTTCCGGATCCCGGGTGGCTTCGTGCTCGAAGGGGAGCCTGCCCGTGAAGATGGAGGCGATGGCGGGCAGGGTCCAGGAGGCGTGCGTGAGAGCTCGGTCGTAGACCAATGCTTGGCGCGCGAGCGCCTCGAGGTTGGGGGAGGTCGCGCGGGTGTGTCCGTACAGCGACAGGTGGTCGGCGCGCAGGGCGTCCACGACCACCACCACGACATCGGGTTGGACGGGCGGCTCGGGATCGCCTTGGCACGCCACCAGGAGGAGCGGAAGAGTGAGCGACATGGCCGCAACATAACTGGGCCGCGCTGGGCCAGAGCAGCCCCGAGCGTCGTGCTGGCACCCACGGTGATCGGGTCGCCTGACCGTGGGCGTAGCGCGTGGAGCCTAGCCCCGGTCTTACGTGGATGGGTTGGACGACGGCTCGCTGGGTGTATCGCCGTCATCTCCCTGCGCGTGCGGTTGTGCTGGTGTCGTGAAGAAGAACCCGTGCTCGCGGAAAAGCTCGAGACAGGCTTCGACCACCCCGCTGTCGAAGCGCGTGTTCATGCCATCCTCGAGGCGCCCCAGGATCTGCCGGAAGTTCTCGCTGTCGTGGTAGCGCAGCCGTGTCGCGCGAAGCTCGACGTAGTCCGCGACGCGGATGATTCTGGCCTCGACGAGGATGTTGGGCTGCGTGAGCCCCTTTGGGTAGCCCTGCCCGTCGGGTCGTTCGTGGTGCTGTCCGACGATGTCCGCGATGGGCCAGGGCAGGTCCAGGGGAGCCAGGATCTGTTTACCCAGGCGCACGTGGGCTCGGAAACGCGCGCGCTCGGCCGGGTCTTCGGGCTCGCCCTGGGACACCAGCCAGAAAGGGAGGCTGAGCTTGCCCAGGTCGTGCAGGAGCGCTGCGAGCCAGGTGGCCTGCTGGTGGTCCCGGTCGAGTCCCATCTCGAGGGCGATGGCCAGCGCCAGCTCCGCGACCCGCTGCTGGTGGTTGGCCAGGCGCTGATCCCGCGTCTCCATGACGCGGAGCAGGGCCCCAACCGTGCCCTCGAGGGCCCGCTCGAGCTTGCGGGAGGTCTCCTGTGCGTGTTTCTGCGCCCGCCCGAGGCGTCTTCTGATGCGGGCTGCCTGGATGGAAGCTCCCAACACGTGGGCCGCCGTGGTGAGGGTGTCGATCTCCACTCCACTCCAGTCACGCTCACGTTCGCAGTCGTCGAAGCCGAGGAAGCCCCACCAGCGGCCCCGCTCGAAGATCGGCACCACCAGGATGCTCGCGATGCTCTGGGCATCCAGGATCTCCTGCTCCGAGGGCGGGAACTCGCGCACCAGCCCCACCACGGCCTCGCCCCGGGTCATGAGCTGGCACCAGCGGTTGAAGCCCGCCTTCCGAAGGGGAAAGTTCTGCAGGTCGGGGTTGTCGATCTCGGGCTGGACTCCTGCCGCCGCCCACTCGAAGCGCTGGCTGACGAGCAGGGTGCCGTCGGCACCGCGGTGGTTCTCGAACACGTAGCAGCGGGAGCTGCCGGTGACGGTACCCAGCCGCTCGAGGATTTCGGTCACGGCTTGCTGCCAGTCGGTGTCGTGGATCAGTCGGTCGGTCACGCGAGCCAAGGCCGAGAGGATGGTGCTGCGGCGCTGTATTTCGCCCTCGTGACCCAGCCTCTCCCAGGCCACACCGACGAGCTTCACCACGAAGGCCGAGATGGCGAGGTCGAATTCGTCGAAGCAGTTGGCCCGGGAGGAGCCCAGCGCGATGGCCCCGACGGTCCTGCCGCGGGACTCCACGGGCTGCAGCAGGATGGAGCGTGCCTTTGGCATGCCCATCGCCTCGAGCCAGCCCGGGCTCACCTCGGCGGGGGGCACGATCGTCGTGGCGCCGGTGCTCAAGACCTGGCCCAGGAGGCCTTCGTGCGCGTCCTCTGCGACACGGACCTGGATGGCTTGGTCCAGGCCCCGCGCGTGGACGAGGCGCATCTCCTTGCCTTCGTGTTCCTGGAGCAGGAGGAAGTAGGTCTCGAAGTTGACCATGCTCTCGAGGGAGCGGCACAGCGAGCGGCCCAGAGCGGGCTCGTCGCAAGCGCAGGCGATGCTGCGGGCGATGCCTTCGAGCTGCAGCACGAGATCGCGAGCGCGGCTCAAGGAGTCTTCCCTGGGGATCGTGGGGGAGGCTGCCTACCACCGCCAGGGTGGACTGTCGTCATCCGCTCCGTCATCACGTCACCACCTTCGAGCAGGTCACGGCCCTGTCCATACTATCGGATCCGCTTTTTCCCGATTCAAGGACCTGCGTCACCTATTCACAAGTCGGGCGCGCTGGGCGGCGGGACGAGCGGGTGGTGCTTTTTCTTGGTTGTTCATCCCATCGGTACTTCCGCTGGTTTTTTTCAGTGGGGATCTCGCGTGGTACGCTCCACACCCGG
>CAZVHW010000668.1:0-4014 GCA_964626835.1 uncultured Enterobacterales bacterium | reverse complement strand
CGTCGGTGGAGACCTGCAGAAACCGTCCCCCGCCATAGGATCGCCAGGCATCCAGGAGAACCTGTGTGCCGCGCACGTTTGTTCGGAGGAAGGGCCAGACCCCTTCGAGGCTGCGGTCGACGTGCGACTCCGCCGCCAGGTTGAGGAGCAAGTCGGGCTGCAGCTCGTCGATGACCCGCCCGACCCGGTCCGCGTCGGCGATGTCACCACGAACCAGCTCGAAGCGAGGATCGGCTCGAGCAGCGCCGAGGTTGTCCGGATCGCCGGCGTAGGTGAGCTTGTCGAGCACCACCAGCCGCTCGACGGACACCTCGACGGCTCCCGGGAGGGGTGGATCCGTTCCCAGGAGCCGCCGGACGAGGGCACTCCCGATGAAGCCGCAGCCACCTGTGACGAGCCAGCGCATGACCCAAGCCTAGCTGCTCACCGTGCTCGACGTCCAGCCACACCTCCGAATCCGCGATAAGGCCAGCCGATGATCGAGCGCACCGCCGTGGTCCTACCCTGCCTGGGATTGCAAGCCTCGCTGGACCAGCTGCTGCAGGACCTCCCATCCGAAGTGGCCGTCTTCGTGGTGGACGACGGCAGTCCGGTGCCCCTCACCGCCTCCCGTGGCAGCCTGCTGCGCCACCCCGAAAACCGGGGCTACGGAGCGGCCCAGAAGACGGGCTACCGCGCGGCCCTCGAAGCCGGTGCGCGGCGTGTCGTGCTCCTGCACGGTGACGGTCAGTACGACGTCGCGGAGACCCTCGAGCTGGCCAGCGACCTGGACCGAGCCGACGTCTGCCTGGGGTCCCGCTTCGCCCCGGGCCACCGGCAGCGGGTTCCGGCGTGGAGGGCCGCCGGCATCCATGGCCTCACCGCCGCCGCCAACCTGCGCTTCCGCACCCACTTCGACGACCTGCACAACGGAGCGCGGGCGTTCCGCGCCCAGACCCTGCGGGCCGTGGACCTCGAAGCCCTGTCCGACGACTACCGCTTCGATCACCAGCTGCTGAGCGCGCTGATCCGAGGCGGCGCCCTGATGGTTCAGCGCCCCGTAGCCATGCACTACGACGCCTCGGTGCTCTCCATCAGCTTCCCCCGAGCGCTGCGCTACGGCTTGGGCTGCCTGGCGGATCTGGCCTCGACCCCGCCCCTGGTGGCGCCCGTCCGGGATGCGGACTGAACCGCAAAATACGAAAATACTCATCGATCGTCAAAACCGTGCGAAACCTCGGGGTGGGAACACGGCGGGAGATCAACGCAAAGCAACCCCGGCTACACTTCCACCGCCCGAGAACCACGCTCCCCCGAGGTCCCCTTGGCCGCATCCGCACTCATCTCCCTCTCCCTGGTGCTCGCCGCCAGCGCCGCCACCCTCGGAGAAGACCAGCTGGCCACCCGCACTGCCCTGCTCCAAGCCTTCGACGAAGCCGTGACCATCACCCCGTCCGCTGACGCCCCCCCCGTCTGCCTCACCGGGCTGGTGAGAGACCTCGAGGCCAACTGGGACCTCTTCCAGCCCGCCGACCAACAGCGCATGGCAGACTTCCTCGCCCCATGGGGCGGCGAAGGCCTGGGCCCGCGGAACATCCGGCCCGAGGGCGACGAGCCTCCGCCACCGCCGCCGGCCGAGCGCGACGAGCCCTGCTTCGGACACCAGTCCGGCAACTACCTGCTGACCGACCACTTCTCGGTGGAGTGGGCCAACGGAGTCGACCAGGCTGACGCCGAAGCCTTCGCCGAGGCCCTCGAGTACTCGTGGGAAAAAGAAGTAGACGAGTTCGGCTGGAACCGCCCGGATGGCACCGAGACCTACCCGATGTTGGCCTACATCGAAAACAACGACAGCTACTCCGGGGCCTACACCACCGTCGATTATTGTAACGGCGAAGGCTACGTGCCCTACATCGTGGCCTACTCGGGCTGCTGGTACAGCGCGTCCTGGGCCGACAGCATGGCCGCCCACGAATTCAACCACACCATCCAGTTCTCCACCAGCTACGCCCCGGAGTTCTGGTACTGGGAAGCCTCCGCCATCTGGATGGAAGAGCAGGTCTATCCAGCCCACAACTACTGGGCCTACTACGTCGATTCCTTCTCTGCGAACCCCCATATTGGCCTGACGGCCTCGAGCCAGGGCGACTACGACATCTTCTACCACATGTACGGCGCGGGGATCTTCAACTTCCTCCTGGACAACTGGTACGACGGCCACGACACGGTCAAGGGCATGTGGGACTACGCCGGAAACCGCGGCGGACAGTACTCCCTGTCGATCTGGGACAACGTCGCCGGCATCGATCTGGACTTCGAGCAGGTCTTCATCGACTTCATGGCTGCCAACACGGTCATGGACTACGACGAGCAGCGGTCCTTCTCCGACATCGACATCCACGACACCGTCAGTGGATTGCCCGACGCAGGTGAGTCCGGCTCCAGCGACGAGCCGCAGTCACTCGGGCTCAACTACATCCGCTTCGACGACAGCCTCGGGGGGAACGGCGGCGACCTGCACGTCAGCTTCGAGGGCGAGGCGGGGCCAGACCGTTGGTTCGCCGTCCTGGTCTCCACCGACAGCGCCGAGGTGGCCGAGATCGTCGAGATCGACCTCGACGAGGCGAACGCAGGCGACGGATGGATCGCCTTCCAAGGCGGCGACGTCTACCTCGTGGTCTCCCCCTGGGACGAAAGCGCCGTGGGCTACCACTACAACTGGGACAACGCATCCTCCTGGTCCTACACCTGGACAGCGGAGCTGGGCGACATGGGCACGCAGCCGGGCGACTCGGGTGAGCCAGACACCGGCTACGACAAGATCGACGACCTGCCCGAGCGACCCGACGACGGAGACGAGGACGGCATCGGCCTGCCCAGCTGTGGCTGCGCAGCGGGTCATGGTGCGGGCGGCGCACTCGTGGGCTTGCTGGCGCTGGCGGGTCTAGCGGTGAGGCGCCGTAGAGGCTGAGTCCCCGCGGAGTCAGCTTGCGGGATAGGCTCGAGGGTGCACTCCCTGGAGGACTCCCCATGCACAGAATCGCCCTCTCCAGCCTCCTCTTCGTACTCGGCACGGCCTGCGGTGACAAGGACGACACGTCCAGCCCCGAAGGCGACACCGACACCGACACCGACACCGACACCGACACCGACGCCGACACCGACGCAGGCCCCTGCTCGGCCTGGACCGGGATCACCGGCGTGGGAACCACCTGGTCGTACGCCTACGACTACGAAGGCATGGTGGGCACGGTGGACAACGAGATCAGCGCCTACGACGCCACCACCGGCGAGGTCAGCTCCGACTCCGCCAGCGACCTCGAGGCCGCCGACTACACCCTCGTCTCCACCACCAGCTCCGACTTCCTCTGCGACGGCGACGGCTACTGGATCCTGGCTCAGTACACCCAATACTCCATGGACTACGCGGGCACGGTCTACGACGGCTGGACCGACACCACCTACGACCCACCGGCCCTGCTCCTGCCCACCGTGTTCGAGGTCGGCACCACCTGGACCACCACCTACCAAGGCGTCACCGAGACCAGCGCCGCCGGTACCCAGAAGTTCGTCAGCTCCGTAGACCAGGTGGTGGTCGAAGAGGCCGAGGTCTCGGTACCTGCCGGCACCTACGATACGTTGTACGTCGAGTTCACCGGCGACGGTGAAGGCTTCGCCAACGTGGCCAGGAACGTCGGCCAGGTGAAGTCCAACGTCATCGAGCTCGTAAGCTTCACGCCCTAGACAGCGGTTAGGAAGATCCCCGCCGGTGGGGGTTTCCAACCCACCTGCGACAAGGATGGAGCCACGGGCCGGCATGAAGCCCGCCCCAACGCCCAAGGTGGCCATTGACCCGCTCACTCACGATGCTCCCCCTCCTCTGGATCGCCTGCGCGACCCCCGAAGAGCCACCACAAGCACCCCCAGTCCGTCCCACGCACACGGATCCCGCACCCGCACCCCCAACCGCCGATCCCGAACCCGATCCCAAGCGCTCTCCAGCTTCCCTCGACAGCCACCAGGGTGATCGGCGCG
>CAZVHW010000667.1:0-4020 GCA_964626835.1 uncultured Enterobacterales bacterium | reverse complement strand
CCGGCCAGATCGATCCGTGGTGGATCTCGGGCGGCCTGGCCACGGGCTGGCTGGCGGTCAACGGCGCACTGGCCCTTCTGGCCGCCCTCAGTGCCGCAGGGCTACAGCGAGCGCACTCCACCGGACGCCTGCAGGAGTGATCATGAAGACATGGAAGGGAACGCTTCGCCGCGGGATGATGGGCCCGGGCTTCTGGAAGCTCGAGGCCGATGATGGCCGCAGCTACCAGCTCGTGGGCAAGATCCCAAGCGGCCTCGAGGGCCAGCGGGTGAAGGTCAAGGGCAACACCGAGGGACTGATGGGTATCGCCGCCTTGGCAGGGGTCATCGAAGTGGACGAGATCCGCCGTGCTCGCAGCACGCTCGGGGAGCCCTAGCCCAGCTTCGCGTCGCGGGGTCCGATAGAGCCCTCACATGGGCTCGTCCTCGAAAAGCACGCTCAATCTCTGGCTCGCCCGGTCCATGCTGGCTGCAGCGACCCTCATCGGAGCGCTGGTGATCGCCGAAGCCTGGGTACGCCACGCCATGCCCCTTCCCACGGTGGCACTCGAGGGTTCCCTGCTCCGGCTCTCCGACAACCCAGCCCTGGCGTATGAGTACATTCCGGGGAAACCACCCCACAACAACCGAGGCTTCCGCGACCGCGACTTCGGTCCCAAGGAGCCAGGCGTGTTCCGAATCGCCGTCATGGGCGACTCCATCGCGTACGGCTTCCACACGGCCATGGACGAAACCCCCGCAGCCGCGATGCAGGCTGCGCTCCGAGAAGCCTCGGTCAGGGGCGCGGATCGCTGGGAGGTCTACAACTTCGGCGTCGAGGGCTACTCCGTCCTCAACCAGGCGGCCCAGCTCGACTCGCACGTGCTGCCCCACGATCCCGACATCGTCTTCCTGATCGTCTGCCTGAACGACTGGCAGCCGGAGTCCGTGGAGTTCAGGTCCCTCCTCGAACAACGCGATGCGGACGTGCAGGCTGGGTTTGATCCCGGACTGTCGGCGATCCGTCGCGCCTTGCTCGGGCTACACCTCTACCGGCACCTTCGTTGGCGCATCGCCCCCCCCGCCCAGCCCTCGCTCGAGTCCCGGGGGCGTCCGCACCCGGTGCACGACCCCATCGAAGCTCACTACGAACACCGGGACTTCTACGGCGATGCCATCACCGGCATGGCCAAGCGGCTGCGTAGCCGGGACATCCCCTTCGAAGTGCTGTTGTTTCCCTACGATCCAACGACACGCCCCGAGGCCATCGACCTGTATCGCACCAGGCTGACAGAACTCGAGGCGCACTGTGAAGGTGGGCTATGCCAGGTCATCGACGGGTTGCTGGCGCTCGGCCTGGGCGAAGACGAGCCACCGGCAGACGCGGTGTTCGACAGCGACGACCTACACCCCACGGTCCACGGCTCCGCCCTGCTGGGCCAGGTCATGGCCAGGCGGCTGCTAAAGCGCCGCCAAGCAGCCCGCTAGCGACGCCTCCGCCAGGCGATGCCCAGAAGCGCAAACAGGCCGAGCAACAACGACCCGCCACCCTTGCGGCGTGTGGAGGAACACCCGTCGGGCTGGACGGCCGCCCCGTTGCTGTCGAGGTAGATTTCAACCTGCGCGTAGACGTTCTGCATCTGGCTGATGACCAGGTTCAGGGCGAGCGACTCGCTGACCGTGCTGTCGTTGAGCTGAGCGTCCACCCACATGGACTGCAGGGTGAGGGTGCCCTGCCCCATGGGGAGCAGGACGTTGAGGTAGTATTGGTCGTTGAGCTCGAAGTTGTCCCACTCCACCTCGGAGGGCCGAGTGAGCCAGGACCGCTGTACCATCGTGAGCCCCTTGTCGGTCTCCACCCAGCGGAACTCGCTGTAGTTCTCGGAATCGACGTCCCCGATGATGGGGTAGTTGTCGTAGAGGTGGTTGGTGGTCTCGAGAGAGTCGCACTCCAGATCGATCCAACACTCGGTGTCGGTGAGGAAGGTGCGCTCGTAGTCCTCGTGGGCGTCGGGAATGACCGCTACCGGATCGTCGACCGTCAGTGCGATGGCGTATGCGTAGGGATCGTAGCCTTCGCTGATGGTGCCCACGGCGGCACCCAACATCTCCTCTACGTTGTGGTTGCGATCGTCGAGCACGTCTACGGCGGTCTCGGACAGGTTGGTGACCGAGTAGCCATCGAGGGTGTCATCGAGATTGGCGAGCAACCAGGTGTCGAGGTTCACGATACCGGCCTCGAGCTCACGGGTGCTTTCGTCGCCCGCGTGGGCGAAGAGGTAGGCACAGAGCTCGTCCAGCTCGACCGGTGCGGGAGGCGGGGCGCACGCGAGCGCCTGGAGAAGGAGGGCGGAGGTGAGAACACTGGAGATTCGCATGTGCACCGCTATTACCTGGGGGACGTACTCGTCACGCGGGGGACGACGTATCATCGCATGCATCATCGTCGGCCGTGTGCCCAAAAAACGTCCAACCAGGGACAAGAGAACCTCCACGTGGTCGTTCGAGCGCATGCTTTCCTTTGGAAGCGCTCTCTCCAGCGGGAGGCACCATGCCCGAAGATCCAAGCCCTTCCCCCTCGATCCCCACCCGCCGTCCTGGCCTCGTCCGCGACTTCTGGGACTTCCTGCGTCATGAGAAGGCCTGGTGGTTGACTCCCATCATTCTGGTGCTGTTGGCCATGGTGGCATTCATCCTGTTCGCCGAGAGCTCCCCGGTCCTGCCGTTCATCTACACCCTGTGAGCCGCGACTGGCGACACGCCCCCGTGGTCCAAGACCGCGACCGGGGATCCCGGCAAGACTGCGCCGGAACGGAACCCGCGGGACCCTGAGCGGTCGACCTCTCCAGCACGCTGGAGAATCGCCGCCATGCCCCTCTTCCTTTCACTGCTGCTCCTGCTCCTGGGCAACCCTGCGAGAGCCAACTACGGATGGTCCGGCTCGGTCTCGATCCAAGGCGCGGATCCCGCCCCCCTCCAGGAGCACCCCACGGTCGCCATCGAGGAGGAGCTTCTCCACCTCGCCGTTGGCAACTCCGACCACGAGCCCGTGGCCCAGTGGTCGGTGCTCTACCGCTTCCGCAACCACGGCGACGAATCCGTGCACGTAGAAGGGGTGTTCCCAGTGGAGCTGCTCTTGGGCCCCCTGGCCATGCGCTGGCCAGCCCGGGCGGGCGCCGCGGCCCGAGCCCTGGGGGATCTGGTCGGAATCCAAGAAGGCGCGGATGTCTCTCGCGGCTCGTCCAGGGACGAAGAAGGCTCTTTCGATGTGCTGTACTGCCTGGACAGCCCGCTCGACGGCCCCCTGTCGCCCTTCGAGACGACCATCGAACCCGAGCAGGCCGAGGCCTTGGGTCTGCGGAGCTTCCGGGCGACCCAAGACGGACGGGTGCTCGACCTTGGCCCTCCCCGGCTCGAGGTGGAGAGCCTCGATCCCGACACCCTGCCCACTCGCCTCGCCACCAGCCACGACATCTTCACGGGGGACGCCGCGATCGACACACCGGAGGAGATGGTCCAGGACGACGAGTGCGATCACCTGGTGGGCCGTGACAGACCCATGGTCGTCCATCGCGTCACGGTCGACGTCCCGTTCTCCCTCGAGCTGAGACCCCATGCGTGGTCCGAACTGGCCGTCCAATACCAGACACTGATTCCGTTCACGGGAGGCAGCGGGAACTACCACTACGCCCTGTCCTACCTTCTGGGCAGTGGCGCGAGCTGGCTCGGCCCCATCGGAGACCTCTGGCTGATGATCGATCGGGGCGCGCTCCAGGTGGACCGCCCCCCCGAGCTGCCCTTCGATGCAGATCCCTTCCCTCTCGGCGACGCCGTGGTCTGGCACGTGAGCGACTACGAACCCGACGACCATGGCCGGATCGTCGTCGCTGGGCACGCACCGACCCTGGCCGAGTACACCGGCCTGCCCGCTCACCGGGAGCATCCCCCACGAACCGTCTACGACGGATGGACCGATGGCTGGGTCGGGGAGATGGCGCCGAGCACGCCCGCACTGGCGGCGAGTGCCAGCTCGGTCCTGGAC
>CAZVHW010000666.1:0-4024 GCA_964626835.1 uncultured Enterobacterales bacterium | reverse complement strand
ATGCCCAGCAGGTTGGCGGCGAGGTTCTTGTCGCCGCCAGCGAAGCGCAGCGTGCTCTCGATCATCGAGCGCTCGATCTCCTTGAGGGGCGTCCCGACGCGGAAGCTCAGCATCAACCTGGCGCCGCGTCCCTGCCTGACCTGCTCGGGGAGCTGCTCGAGGGCCACCTGCGGGCCGCGAGAGAGCACCACGGCGCGCTCCACCACGTTTTCGAGCTCCCGCACGTTGCCGGGCCAGCGGTATCCCCCGAGCGCCTCGAGGGCCTCCGGCGTGAAGCCTTGTAGGTCCTTTCGGTTCTTGCTTGCGTAGCGGGCGAGGAAGAACTGGGCGAGCAGCGACACGTCCTGAGACCGCTCGCGCAGGGGCGGCACCAACAGCCGGATGACGTTGAGGCGATAATACAGATCTTCGCGGAAGCGACCTTCGGCCACGGCTTGGTCCAGATCACGGTTCGTAGCGCTCAAGATGCGACAGTCCGCTTCGAGAGTGCGCGTGCCGCCCACGCGCTCGTACTCTCCGTCCTGGAGCACTCGGAGCAGCTTGACCTGCGTGCCTGGCGACATCTCGGTGACCTCGTCCAGGAAGAGCGTGCCGCCCCTGGCCAGGTCGAAGCGGCCCTCCTTGCGTCCGCGAGCCCCGGTGAAGGCCCCCGGCTCGTAGCCAAACAGCTCGCTCTCGAGGAGGTTCTCCGGGATGGCGGCGCAGTTGACCGTGACCAGTCGACCCTCGGCACGCTGGCTGGCCGCGTGGACACTGCGAGCCAGCAGGCCCTTTCCCGTGCCGCTCTCTCCCTCGAGGAGCACCGAGGCCTCGGACGGCGCAACTTGCTCGATCTCGTCGAGTAGGCGGTGCATGGCCGGAGAGCGCCCGATGACCTCGTCGGACTCGGCGAGCCGTGCCCTCAACCGTCTGTTTTCTGCGGAGAGGTGGCGCT
Organism: uncultured Enterobacterales bacterium; assembly: GCA_964626835.1. GTDB lineage: Bacteria > Myxococcota_A > UBA796 > UBA796 > JAFGLY01 > CALDOK01. The sequence goes on along the minus strand of CAZVHW010000666.1, from coordinate 3,090 downwards.
TCTCGAGGGCCTTGCGTACCGTGGTGACCAGCTCCACCCGCCGGAGGGGCTTGGTGATGAAGTCGTAGGCGCCTTCCTTCATGGCGCCCACCGCCGCCTCTACGGTGCCGTAGGCCGTCATCACGATGAGCTCCACGTCCTGCTGCAGGGCCCTGGCGGCCTGCAGCAGCTCGAGTCCGTCCATGCCGGGCATCTTGAGATCGGTGAGCACCAGCTCGATCCCCCCGGCCCGCAGCCGCTCGAGGGCTTGGCGGCCGTCGTCGGCCTGTTCGACCGTATAGCCTTCGCGGCCGAGGATACGGGCCAGCACCAGGCGGTTGGAGGGTTCGTCGTCGACGACGAGGATGGTATCGGATTGGGACATGCTGTCACCTTGTCGTTCAAGCAGACAACGTGACACTAACCCAGACAGTCTGGCGGTTCTTCCACAAAGAGACGCCTGGCCCACTCGCCTAACAGCTCGTTAGCGGAGCAGGTGAATGCCCTTTGCGGCACAGGCTTCGTGCAGCTGATGGGGCCAGATGGTGACGGAGCACTCACCCAGGGCGGCCTTGCCCAGCAGGTATTGGTAGGTGCGGGACTGGCCGATGCCGCCACCGATGGACTGTGGGATCTCGTCGTTCAGGATCATCTTGTGGTACGGCATCTCGAGGAAGTCGAGCTGGTCGGTTTCGGTCAGCTGCTGCACCAGCGTTTCCTTGGTGACACGGATGCCCATGGAGCTCAGCTCGTGGCGGCGCTTGGTGACGGGGTTCCACATGAGGATGTCGCCGTTGAGGCCATAGTACTGGTCGCCGTCGGGGCCCTTGACCGTGGGCGTGCACCAGTCGTCGTAGTCAGCCGCGCGCATCTCGTGGGGGTAGCCGTCCTCCAGGATGGCACCGATGCCGATGATGAAGACACCCGGAATGTCCTGGACGATCTGGGTCTCACGCTGCTTGCGGGGCATCGTAGGGTACTTGGCCAGGATCTCCTCGGCGTGCAGGAACACCAGCTCCTTGGGCAGGGGCGCCAGCTTTTCGCGAACGGCCTCGAACTCCTTGCGGACGGCGGCGTCGGCCTGCAGGAACGTGGCCCACAGCGCGCGGACGGTCTCCTTGAGGTAGTCGAGGTTGCGATCGGCCGGGTCGATCACCCGCTCCCAGTCCCACTGATCGACGTAGGAGCTGTGGTCGTGATCGAGGAAGTAGTCCTTCCGAACGGCGCGCATGTCGGTGTAGATGCCCTCGTGCTTGTCGCAGAGGAACTGGGCCAGGGCGAAGCGCTTCCACTTGGTGGCGGCCTGGACCACCTGGGCTTCGATGCGCTTCTCGAGGCCGAGGCCGGCCGGGAAGTCCACGGGGGTGCGGGAACCATCGCGATCGAGGTAGTCGTTCATGCCGCTGGACTTCTCGAGGATCAGCGGGCACTCGATGCGGAACAGGTTGAGCCGCTTGCAGAGACCGTCTTCCATCTCGAGCTTGGCGAGCTGGATGGCCTTCTGGGTGTCCTTGCGGTCGAGGATCGGGTCGTAGTTCTTGGGCAAGACCTCCGCGACCTTTTCGTAGGTGCTGATGCCGGGTCCGGCGAGATCGAGCTTTTTGTCGTAGGTCATGCGGATTCTCCGAAGCTTGGAGGGTGGTGAGATCCCGTCGGCCACGGAGAAAAGGGCCGACGGACAGGGCAAGGCCCGACGCTCTAACGCCGACCGGGAGGGCTGGGCAACGCTCGAAGCCGCCCAAGCGCAGCTTCTTGACCGCTCCTCGACGGAACCTACTCGAATTCCAAGAAAACCAGCCTCCTAGCGTGTCCGGCCCAGAGGCGACCGGGCTATGCTGCCCGCCCTCGACCGCCATGCCACGCCCTGTCCACGAGCACCTGCACGATCGTCGAGAGCTCGAGACCTTCCTCGCGCTCGATCCGGCGCTGCACGTCTACGCCCTGGGCGACCTCGATCCAGCCTACTGGCCGTGGACCTCCTGGTACGGGTTGCGGCGAGATGGAGACCTCAGGGAGCTGGTGCTCTGCTACACCGCGCTGTTCCAACCCGCAGTCATGGCCTTCGTCCAACACAGCGCTGCCGACATGGCCGCCCTGCTCGAGGCCATCTCGACCGTACTGCCCCGCCGCTTTCACGCCCACCTGGACCTGGGCGTGGTTCGAGCCGCCCGCCAGCACTGGGACCTGCAACCCTTCGGTGCCATGAAGAAGATGACGCTGCGAGACCTGCCGTCGTCGGCGGACTCAGCCACCTTCACCCCCCTCGACCAGCGCCATGCCCCCCAGGTCCGAGCCCTGCTCGACGCGGCCTACCCGGGCAACTTCTTCGAGCCACGCATGCTGGACACCGACGGCTACCTGGGCCACTTCGAGGGTGACAGCCTACACGCTGTCGCCGGGCTGCACGTGCTCTCCCCCAGCTTCGGGGCCGCCGCACTGGGCAACGTGGCCGTGCATCCCGAACACCGCGGTCGAGGACTGGGCCGCAGCATCACCCACGCCCTCTGCACGCAGCTTCGTGCTCGCGGCGTCGAGCAGGTCGGCCTGAACGTCCGCGCCGACAACACCGCCGCCGTCTCCCTGTACCACAGCCTCGGCTTCGAGGTCGTCCGCGACTACCTCGAGGCCCTCGCCGTCCACAAGGAGTGAACCTTGTCTCCCCTCCCCTTCCTGCTCCTGGCCGCGCCGGTCGTGGCCGACGTGGACCCCCACCACTCCTACGACAAGCTCGTCTCGGCCAATGGTCGTGCGGCGGTTGTGCTCAACGGCGACAACGTCAGCGGCCCCGCTACGGATGGTGGAGTGAGGGTGCAGGGAGCAGCGGGGGGCTGGTGGCAGCGCTCCCAGTCTTGCTACGGATGGTGGAGTGAGGGTGCAGGGAGCGGCGGGGCGCTGGTGGTGCGAGCGACCGCCAACGCTGCTCGCGACGGAGGCGAGCAAGCTGTGAGTGGTGGTGTGGGCAGCGGCGGGTGCCGGGGAGAGAGGTTGGGCGAGGCAAGCAAGGTCTCGCCTGGTGGGACAGGTCGTTACCATTACGGGGCGGGTCGTGAAGAAGGCGGCGGGGCGCGAGGTAATGGCAACGCCCAGTCCCTAAGTTGGTGAGGTCACGCT
>CAZVHW010000665.1:0-4027 GCA_964626835.1 uncultured Enterobacterales bacterium | reverse complement strand
ACCCATCTTGCCCTTGATGCCCGGTGCCGCGGCGAGGATGGCCTCGAGGTCACCGTGATCGTTGACGAGCCTGCTGGCCTTCTTCTCGCCGATGCCGGGAACTCCCGGGACGTTGTCCGAGGAGTCACCCCAGAGAGCCAGAATGTCCACCATCCGCTCGGGGGGCACGCCGAAGCGCTCCTGGACGGCTGCAGAATCGACGACTTTCTGCTTGCCCCCTTTGAGATCGAGAATTCGCACGTGTTCTCCGACCATCTGGGCGAAGTCTTTGTCTCCCGACACGATCCAGACCTCGAGATCCGGGCTGGCGTAGCGGTGTGCGAGCGTGCCGATGACGTCGTCGGCCTCGAAGCCCTCGGGGGTGATGACGGTGTAGCCCCATGCCTCGATGAGTTCAGGGAGCTTGACCCACTGCTCCCTCAGTTCCTCTGGCATGGACGGCCGGTGCCCCTTGTAGTCCGGGAACATGTCCACCCTGAAGCTCGGCCCTCGATCGAAGACCACGGCGCAGTAGTCGGGTCGAGCCTCACGATCGAGCCAACGCAGCAGGTTGGCGAAGCCCGTCAGGGCTCCGGTGTGCTGTCCCGCAGCCGTGAGGCGCGGCATGGCATGAAAAACCCGAAAAGCGTGGTTCGATCCGTCGACGAGGTAGAGCTTGCGAGTCACGGCGGCCTCTCCTTTTGCGGAATGCTATCTTCCCCCCCCTTCGTACCCCACTTCCCCTGGCCCGGGCAGCGGTTCCTGGCCCCGATCTTCCATCAGGAGAGCGCCATGCAGATCGGCCCTGACGCCCTGTTCAATCCCACCAAAGAGCACCGCATGATCCGTGACATGGTGGCTGACTTCACCACCAACGAGATCGAGCCCCAGGCGGAAGAGGGCGACCGCCGCGGAACGCTGAACCTCGAGCTGTTCCAGCAGGTGGCACAACTAGGCCTGCTTGGCATCACCGTCCCTGACGAGTGGGGTGGTGCCAACATGGACGCGACGGCGGCGGTCATCGTCCATCACGAGATGTCCAAGGGTGATCCGGGCTTCACCCTGGCCTACCTCGCCCACACGATGCTCTTCGTGAACAACTTCTACCAATGCTCGAACGACGAACAGAAGGAGCGCTACCTCGACAAGGTGCTCACTGGCGAGTGGATCGGCGGTATGGGCATGACCGAGCCCTCGGTCGGTACCGACGTACTGGGCATGTCCACGATCGCCCGACGTACGGACACCGGGTACGTCCTCGACGGCCGAAAGATGTTCATTACCAACGGGGTCGAAGGTGACATCTTCCTCATCTACGCCAAGCTCGACGGCAGGCTCACTTCCTTCGTGGTGGACACCACCTGCCCAGGCTTCCAGAAAGGTCAGATCATCCACAAGATGGGCATGCGCGGCTCCAGCATGTCCGAGTTGGTCCTGGATGACTGCGAGGTCCCCTCCGCCAACCTGCTGGGTGCGGAAGGCCAGGGCCTGGTTCACATGATGCGAAACCTCGAGATCGAGCGGGTCACCCTGGCCGCCCAGAGCCTCGGCATCGCCGACAAGTGCATGGAGATCATGGTTCGATACGCCCAGGAACGTGGCGCCTTCGGCCAGCCCCTGAACCGCTTCGGCCAAATCCAGCGCTACATCGGCGAGTCCTACGCCAAGACCGAGGCCATGCGCTGTCTGGTCTACAACGTGGCGGGTAACGTCGGCGCAGACACCAGGAACCGCATCGGTTCGGACGCGGCCAAGCTGTTCTGCTCCACCGCAGCCAAGGAGATCGCGGATGCCGCCATCCAGGTCTTGGGCGGCTACGGCTACTGCGAAGAGTACAAGGTGGAGCGCCTCTACCGCGACGCCAGGCTCCTCGAGATCGGCGGAGGCACCATCGAGAGCCACCAAAAGAACCTCACGAAGGATCTCACTCGGTACGTGTACGGATAGCCGTCGTAGGTGGCAGAAAAACTGCACCAAGTCCCTTGACGGGACCCGTCCATCATGCAAGATCCCGTCACCGGTTTGGATCCCAAAATCAGGTGGGGAACTACCGGTCTCTCACCATCACACCCCTCTCGGGAGATAAAGATGAAGCGCCTTCCATTCCTGCTCGTTCTCGGTTCCGTCGCTGGCTGTGGCTACGACTACGACACCTTCGCCGACGAGTTCTCCGATGCCATGTGCAACAAGTACGACGAGTGCGATTATTTCACTGAGTACTGGACCTACGACATGTGCATGGGCACCGATGCCGAAGACACCGGTGGCACCGAATGGCTCTGTGAGGACTACGACTCCGCCCTCGCCCAAGAGTGCGTGGACGGCTGGGTCGCCCTCACCTGTGACGATCTCGCTGCTGCCAGCACCCCCGATGCCTGCACCACCGTCTGCAGCAACTACTAGCGCGAGTTCCAGGTTGGGGACCCTACGGGGTGCCTGACCACCCATCGGAGGTCGGCAACCCCTCGAGGGCTGTGCGGCCTCCGTTTCATGCTTCAGGAGCCAACAAAATGAGCACCCGGAGATTCCTCGCCCTTTCCCTCTGCTTGCTCACGGCGGCCTGCTACGGGCCGGAGGAGTTTCAGGAGGAAGCTGCCATCTTGCGCTGCGCGCTGTACGAGGAGTGCGGCTACCTCTCCAACGTGGGCGCTGACGACTACGACCACTGCCTGGAGATCCTCCGCTCCGACGACTACGCCTGCGAGGAGTTCCAAACCCAAGCGGCCGAAGAGTGCCTGGAGGCGCTCGACAGCCTCAGCTGCCAAGACTACGGCGGCGGGCTCTTCCCCATGTCCTGCGTCGACGCCTGCTCGCTCGCGGATGATTGACCGGGCCGAACCCCGCGTCGTGCCGGGCAGGTGTTTTTCGGTCTAGAGCGCTTCCTCGACGAAGGACTGGAGCCTGTCCCGCGACAACGCGCCAACTCGCTGGCCCACCACCTGCCCCGCCTTGAACAAGAGCAGCGTGGGGATGGAGCGGACGCCGTAGGTCATGGCGACCTGCGGCGAGCTGTCCACGTCCACCTTGCAGACGCGCAGGCGGCCCTGAAACTCGCCGGCCATGTCATCGACGAGAGGGGCGATGGCTTTGCAGGGGCCACACCACACGGCCCAGAAATCTACGAGAACCGGCACCTCGGATTGAAGAACCACGGAGTCGAAGTCAGCCTGGGAGACGTGGATGGCTTGATCGGACATGGGACCTCCTCTGACGTCGGCGCAACCTGGCGCGGACGGCGGACCGATTGAATATGCGCCGTCGCGGGGCTGGTCAACCCCTTGCAACGAGCGAGATCGACCACAGCCAGGTGAAGCTCGAGGAAGACCTGACGTGTTTCTTTGCCAGATGTGTAATAAATAGAACCTTCGGCAATGATTCCTCGCGAGGCGGTCCTGTACACCTCTACCCTACCTTCGGGCATCGACTGGCAAGATGCCATCGTAATGGAGCCATTCGACGGCCCCTTGGGCCGGTACCCACTGGGTCGCGTGCTGTTCCTGATCCACCGCACGGGGGCCAGTGGTCGGCTGCGCCTGTTCGATGGAGAGAGCACGCTCGTGATGCACCTGAGGGAGGGCGCGGTCATCGAGGTCGAGGGCATCACGGACATCCTCGGCAGGCTCCCGGTAGAGGTACCTCCCGACGCCGACCTCGAACACGCGATAGGGCTGGCGATGGCAGCTGGGCAGTCCCTCGACCACGTGCTCGAGCAGGTCTCTCGCACCCTGGGGCGCACGCTGGCCACCTGGTGCCTCGCCGACCTGGGCATGCTCTCCTACAAGCTCGAGGAACACCATCCTCGTGCGAGCTTCGCGCTACGGCAGAGCTTGGTCGCCATGCTCTCCCATGGCCTGCAGCTGGCTGGTTCACCTCGCCTGGGACAGCAGCTCCTCGATGCCCAACCCCACGATCCGATCTCCAGGCTCCTCCCACGCGAAGCGCCAGAACGCCGCCTTGGCCTGGACGCACTGGCCCTTCGGGTGCTCAACCTGGCGCGAGCACGCCCCCCCTTCCAGGACCTCGTCGCGCGCGCCACAGGCGGCAACAG
>CAZVHW010000664.1:0-4031 GCA_964626835.1 uncultured Enterobacterales bacterium | reverse complement strand
CATGCTCGACGGCGTGGTCACCTCCGTCCGCGAATACGGCGCCTTCGTGGACCTGGGTGGCGTCGAGGGCCTCATCCACAAGTCCGAGATCAGTTGGGATGCATCCGAGAAACCGGAAGACATCCTCAAGCGCTGGGACCCGGTCCGGGTCAAGGTGTTGGAGGTAGACCAAAGGCGCAAGCGGGTGGCCCTCTCGATGCGCCTACCCGAAACAAGCCCCTGGCAGCGGGTTGGTGAAGACTTCGTGGTCAACAGCGACTACGAGGGCAAGGTCGTCCGCCTCGAGGACTACGGAGCCTTCGTGGAGATCGCCCCCGGCATCACCGGCCTGGTGCGCATCGCCAACATCTCGTGGGACCGCATCGCGCATCCCTCCCAGGTCCTGGAAATGGGCCAGACGGTGGGAGTCCGCATCCTCGAGATCGACACCCGTCGACGCCGCCTGGACATGGGCATAAGGCAGCTGCTGCCCGATCCCCTCAAGGTGCTGACCGAGAAGTACCCGGTAGGCGAAGAGGTCGCCGGTGTAGTCCAACGGGTGGACCGCAACGGCGTGACGCTCCTGGTGGACGACTCCGTCACCGCCTGGATGCCCGCCCGCGGCGTCGAACTGCCTCCCGGCGTAATGCTCCAGCAGCGCATCCGCCGCGGCACTCGCATGAAGGCTCGGGTCACGGAGATGGATCGCCAGCGTCGCCAGCTTCGCCTGTCCCAGACCGCCGACAGCGACAACGCCCAGGTCGAGGCCCGCAAGGAAATGAAGCGCCAGGCCAAGCAGAAGGTCAGCCTGGGCACCTTCGCCGACCTGCTCGGCGGACTCGAGCTGGACGACTAGCCGGTAGCTAGCGTCCCTGAGCCAGCCGCTCCTTCAAGACCAGCAGGTCCTGGAGCGTGAGCCTCTTGTCAGCCGGATTTCGCAGCAGGTAGGCGGGGTGGAAGGTAGGCATGACCGCCACGCCCCGGTAGCTGGCCCAGCGCCCTCGCATGGACTTGATGCCTCGGGTCGTTCCGAGGAGGCTCTGGGTGGCGTAGCGACCCAAGGCGAGGATGACCTGGGGTCGGATGACGTTGAGCTGCGCGTCGAAGAGGGGGCGGCAGGCCTGGACCTCGGGGGGCTCTGGATCTCGGTTTTCCGGTGGCCGGCACTTGAGCACGTTCATGATGTAGACCTGCTCGCGCTGCAGACCCAGCACGTGGACCAGCATGCGATCGAGCATCTGTCCCGCGGCACCCACGAAGGGCTCACCCTGGCGATCCTCGTGAAAGCCGGGCGCTTCCCCCACGACCACCAGGTCCGCCCCGGGGCTCCCCACACCAAAGACCAGGTGGCTTCGGGTTCGGTGAAGCGGGCAGCGCTTGCAGTCCCCCAAGTCGGCCCGCACGCGAGCCATGGCTTGTTCGGGTTGGGCCTGGTGTCCGTAGCCCTGCCAGCGTCCCGGCCCATCGGGGGCATGGCGCCTGGGGGCCGGTGTCCGCGGCTTGGGCTGGCGCGCGGGGAACAAGACGGGCGCGGCGGTGCCCGGCACCGGGGGCTGGCGGGGGCGCAGTGCTGGAGATGCCTCGATGGTAGGGGGGCTCGCGGGAGGTTCGACTGCCGGCCAGTCTGGCCCCGTGGCCCTCCAAGGCAAGGCCCGCGTGCCGACACCATTCCAGGCATCGGCCAGCTCACGTGCGTCGGCCACCAGAGCGGCCAACTCCTCGGCTACGGTACCGTCGTCGCACATGAGAGTGGTCTTAGCTCGGCGCGGCTCCGTTGCCAGCGGTCCGGCCAAAGTCAGGCCTCCAGCCGAAAGAACGCAGCTCGGTCACGAGCCGGAAGAGGGGCAAGCCCACGACATTGGTCCAGTCTCCGTCGACGCGCTCGAAGAGCTGAAGTCCTCGAGCCTCGATCATGTACCCTCCCCCGCAGCCCAGGGCCTCGCGACAGTCAGCGTACGCGCACAGCTCGTCGTCGCCCAGATCCGAACGCATGGTGAGCCGCGTGTGCTCCTCGAAACAGCGCTCTTCATGCCGACCGACCAGCGCCACGGCCGTCACCAAGTCGTGCGTGCGTCCGCGCAGCGCAAAAAGCATCGACAGCTGCGCCCCCTCGTCTCGCGGCTTGCCGAGAACACGTCCTTCGAGGTGCACCACCTGATCGGCACCGATGACGAAGGCATCCCCACCGGATCTTGCGGCAACCGACCGCGCCTTGGCGCGCGCCCTGGCCCGCGCCAACTCAACGGGTGACGTTGCGATGATGCCGTCCTCATCGACATCGGGAGCAACCACACGGCAGTGGATACCCGCCCCCTCGAGGAGCTCTCTGCGCCACGTGCTGCCGCTCGCCAAGATCAGGTCCACCGGAACCTCGTTCCAAGGCCCGGCGAAAACCGGGATGTTAGAATTACGAGAACAGATATAGTAGCTGAAACTCACAACGGCCCGGGTTTTCCGCTAGGTCGCAGTGCCGTGCGGAGCATACGGAGGCAGGACAACCATGACGACCAAGGCCGTGGGGATCGACCTCGGGACCACCTTTTGTGCCGTGGCCCACGTGAACAGGCACGGTGTACCCGAAGTGCTGCCCAACGCCGAAGGCGACCGACTCACGCCTTCGGTCATCCTATTCGACAAGGACGACGTGATCGTCGGCAACTACGCCAAGCAGAGTGCCGTGGTCTATCCCGAGCAGGTGGTCGAGTTCGTCAAGCGCCACATGGGAGACGACGACTACACGTTCTTCTACCGGGAAGAAGCCTTCAACCCCGAACGTCTCTCGAGCTTCATCCTGGCCAAGCTCAAGCACGATGCCGAGCTCCGGCTTGGCCATCCCGTGGAACAGGCCGTCATCACGGTGCCCGCCTATTTCGGTGACAAGCAGCGCCGGGCCACCATGATGGCAGGCGAGATGGCCGGGTTGCGGGTGCTCAAGCTGGTGAACGAGCCGACATCCGCAGCGTTCGCCTACGGCTTGTCCAACATGGGCAAAGACCGCAACGTGCTGGTCTTCGACCTCGGAGGTGGCACCTTCGACGTGAGCATCGTGAACATCTCGGGGCGCGATCTGTCGGTCATCGGAACCAACGGTGATCACCAGCTGGGCGGCAAGGACTGGGACGACCTCCTGATCGAGTGGGTAGCCAAGCAGTTCAGGGAACGCCACGGCCTCGACCCGCTCGACGACATTGCCGCCTACCACGACCTGCGCCAGAAGTGCGTCAGCGCGAAGATCAGCCTCTCCCGTCGCCCCAAGGTTCACATCTTCTACGACTTCCAGGGCAAGATCCTGCGCGCCGCGATCACGAGAGAGCAGTTCGAGGACCTCACCGTGGGGCTGCTCCGCCGCTGCGAAATGCTCACCCGCGACGTGCTGGATGACGCCAAGATGCACACCGACCAGGTCAACACCGTGTTGCTGGCCGGTGGCTCCACGCGCATGCCCATGGTGCGCCGCATGGTGGAGCGGCTGTTCCGCAAGGCTCCTGCCACCGACATCAACCCGGACGAGTGCGTCTCCATGGGGGCAGCCCTCACCGCGGCCCTCGAGGCCGCCCGCATCACGGGTGACGCTCCGCCCATCGACATCAGGACCCACGACGTCACCTCCCACTCCCTCGGCATGGTGGTGTTCCGCGAAGGCAAGCTCCACAACAGCCGCATCATCGGTCGAAACAGCGGCATCCCCTGCGAGCAGACCCGCGACGACTACGTCACCACGCACGACAACCAGACCACCATGGACCTCTGGCTGGTGCAGGGCGAGAACCCCGACCCCATGGAGTGCAACGTCCTGGGCCACTTCGAGTTCTACGGCATCCCCCCGCGTCCCATGGGCGCCACCCGCTTGAGCGTCACGTTCCGGTACAACGTAAACGGCATCGTCGAAGTCGAGGCCATGGACCTCAACACGGGCCAGACCCTCGCCCACCGCCTCTCCGCTGGCCTGCTGACCCTCGAGGACCTCGCCCACAACCGCATCCCGATGCACATCACGCTGCTCATCGACTGCTCCGGCTCCATGTACGGACAGAAGATCGAGGACGCGCGCC
>CAZVHW010000663.1:2421-4034 GCA_964626835.1 uncultured Enterobacterales bacterium | reverse complement strand
CTCCGGAACGGTGGGTCAGCCACGCCCCGGCGCGGGACACGCGCGCCTCGGCGCGGGACACGCGCGCCTCGGCGCGGGACACGCGCGCCTCGGCGCGTCGCCGCGGCGCTGGCAGCCGGAGCCTTGCTGCTGGCGCCCGCCAGCGCTTTCGCCGAGGGCTCGAACGAGCTGGGTCTCGCGCAGGCCGTGCAGGCAGGCACCGAAGCCTATGTGGAGATCGTGGACGCCACGGTCGAGGAGATCGAGTGGACCGGAACGGGCGAGCTGATGGTCAGCACCACCTCGGGGAGCTTCCTCGATCTGCTGAGCTCGGGCGATGTCTTCACCCCAGCCGTCGCTGGCACCTACGCGGTCGAGTTCCTGGACAACCAGGACATCAGCGGGTGGGACGTCACGGTGCTCAATGCCATCGACTCCGGCGGGCGCCTGTGGTCGTACATCTGGGAGTTCGACGCGGGTGACTTCACCGAGGCCTACGAAACCGATGCATCGCTCTACCTCGTGCCGGAAGGTGGACAGTCGGGGCACTATCCGGTGGTCGAGGTGGACCTCGAGGGTTGGGCGGCCTTCAACTACTACATGGCGGCGGCCGAGGACGGCGTGGATCAGCACGCCCGCGGCATGCTCACGCCCTCGTTCGCGGTCGAAGTGGACATGGCCATCTTCCTCAACCCACCGTCGTTCGCCACCTACTCCTACGTCACCCCCACCTTGCTGGACGCCTGGTTTGACGGGGGTTCTTCGGCCACCACGTCTGGCGATCCCTGTGAAGCCTACGACCCCACGTCGGGTACCGAGGCTGGTTTCTACATCCAGACCGATGGCTCGGGCACCGGCCACGTGGTCTGCGACCTGAACGCGGATGGCACCTACGACCACACGGGGGACGACGACCTCCACCTGCTGCAGGAGGTGGACCCCGTCACCAACATCATCAGCTGGGACGGGCTCGATCACCTCGGCAACACCGTGGCCAACGGCAGCTACCTGTGCGAGGTCTGGGTCACGGTGGGCGAGACCCACTGGATGCACCTGGACGCCGAGACCAGCTACGAAGGCCTGCGCATGTTCGAGCTGGACAGCGCCACCAGCGGCACCAGCCTGGACATGTATTGGAACGACGCGGAGGTCCAGCACCTGGCCTCGACCATGGCCAGCGGCTCGGCGGGCCTCGAGAGCTCTGGCGTGGGGGGTATCGCCTCGGGCACCTATGGCGGCACCGTCACCCCCAACGTCAACGCCCGCAGCTACGGCGGCTGGACCGTCGAGGGCAAGGGCGACAACAACGTGCTGTCCACCTACGCCTGGCTCGACGAGTCCACGCGCCTGGAAATCGAGATGGACATCGTGGACAGCACCACCGACGGAGACGCGGACGGGCTGACGGATCTCGAGGAATGCGACGAGGGTACCGACGCGGACGACGACGACACCGACGATGACGGGCTGAGCGATGGCGACGAGGTTGATGTCCACGGTACCGATCCGCTGGACGACGACACCGACGACGACGGCCTGCTGGACGGTGAAGAGGTCGATGACTACGGCACCGATCCCATGGACGACGACACGGACGACGACGGCCTGTTGGATGGCGAGGAGGTCGACGACCA
>CAZVHW010000663.1:0-2321 GCA_964626835.1 uncultured Enterobacterales bacterium | reverse complement strand
TGTTGGATGGCGAGGAGGTCGACGACCACGGCACGGATCCGCTGGACGACGACACCGATGACGACGGTCTGACCGACGGGGGAGAGGTGGACGACCACGGCACCGACCCGCTGGATGACGACACCGATGACGACGGTCTGACCGACGGCGACGAGGTGGACGACTACGGCACCGATCCGCTGGACGACGACACGGACGGCGACGGCCTCGAGGACGGGGAAGAGGTGAACGACTACGGCACCGACCCGCTGGACACCGACACCGACGACGACGGCTGCAGTGACGGCGACGAGGTGGATGTCTACGGCACCGATCCGCTGGATGCCGACACCGACGCGGACGGCATCGACGACTGCGACGAGATCGGGGCGGGGACCGATCCGCTGGACGGCGACAGCGACGGCGACGGCCTGAGCGACCGCGACGAGATGGAAGTCTACGGGACCGACCCCAACGATCCGGACAGCGATGCCGACGGGCTGACCGATGGCGAAGAGGTGCTCGAGTACGACACCAACCCCATGGACGACGACACGGACGACGACGGGCTCGACGACGGAGAGGAGGTCGTCGTGCACGGGACCGATCCCACCGATCCCGACAGCGACGACGACCTGCTCACCGACGCCGAGGAATTGAACGAGACCATCACCGATCCCAACAACCCGGACAGCGACGGCGACGGGCTCGACGATGGCATGGAGGTCGAGGTCCTCGAGACCGATCCCAACGACACGGACAGCGACGACGACGGGCTGGACGACGGCTCCGAGGTCTACGTCGAGAGCACCGATCCATTGGACCCCGACACCGACAACGATGGGCTCGAGGACGGCGAGGAGGTCGCCACCCACGGCACCGATCCCACCGACAAGGACACGGACGACGACGGGCTGGACGACGGTGAAGAGGTGCACGACCACGGCACCGATCCACTGGACTCCGACACGGACGACGGTGGCGTGAGCGACGGCATCGAGGTGGACGTGGACGGCACCGATCCCCTGGACGGCGGCGACGACGATCCGCTCGATCCCACCGACAGCGACGGCGACGGGCTCACGGACGACGAGGAGCTGGCCGCGGGGACCGATCCCGACGACGCCGACACCGACGGTGACGGCCTGGACGACGGCGCCGAGCAGGACATCCTGGGTACGGATCCCGACGACGACGACAGCGACAACGACGGCCTGACCGACGACGCCGAGCTGGCGGCGGGGACCGATCCGCTCGATCTCGACAGCGACGACGACGGGCTGACCGACGCTGAAGAAGTGCTGGTCTACGGCACCGATCCCAACAACGCCGACACCGACGGTGACGGGCTGGACGACGGCGAGGAAGCCCGCGCCACGGGCACGGATCCGCTGGACGACGACACGGACGACGACGGCCTGACCGACGGTGAGGAAGCCTACGACACCAACACGGATCCCAACTCTGCCGACACCGACGGCGACGGCCTCGAGGATGGCGAGGAGCTGGACGAGTGGGGTACCGATCCGTTGGACGACGACAGCGACAACGGCGGCGTCTCCGATGGCCTCGAGCTGGACGCGGGCACGGACCCCGCGGATCCCACGGACGACGTGGACGGATCGGTGGACACCGACGGCGACGGGCTGACCAACGACGAAGAGGACGCCCTGGGCACCAGCCCCACCAACACCGACAGCGACGGTGACGGCCTCGACGACGGCGACGAGTTGGACGAGGGCAGCGACCCGCTGGACAGCGACAGCGACGGCGACGGTCTCTCCGACGGTGACGAGATCACCGAAGGCACGGATCCGACGGTGGCCGACAGCGACGGTGACGGCCTGCTGGATGGCGACGAAGTGGACGACGGCACCGATCCGAACGACCGGGACTCGGACGACGACGGCTTGACCGACGGCGAGGAGACCGAGGTGTACGGGACGGATCCCAACGATCCGGACAGCGACGGTGACGGCCTCGAGGACGGCGAGGAAGTCTACGACTACGAGACCGACCCCCTCGACACGGACACGGACGACGGCGGCGTGGACGACGGCACCGAGGTGCTGGTGGACGGCACGGATCCCCTCGATCCCAGCGACGACATGATCGACAGCGACGACGACGGGCTGTCGGACTCCAGCGAGACCGACATCTACGGCACCGATCCCTACGACGCCGACACGGACGACGACGGGCTGGACGACGGCACCGAGGTGATGGACGAGGGCACGGATCCGCTGGACGAGGACACTGACGACGACGGCCTGCTCGACGGCGAGGAGGTGAACGACCACGGCACCGACCCGCTGGACGAGGACACGGACGACGACGGGCTC
>CAZVHW010000662.1:0-4038 GCA_964626835.1 uncultured Enterobacterales bacterium | reverse complement strand
TCCATCGCCAGGGGACACTCCGGGGCGTCCAGGCGGATCCGCCAGCGTGCGGGGTGATCCGCACGCGCGAGCACGAAGAAGGCGGCGCCTTCCCCCAGCGAGCGACCCGGGAGCAGAGCCTCGGCGCCCCGCAGGGCGTCGGCCGAACCGGCGACCACCAGGTCGGAGCGACCCTCGAGGAGGCTGTGCGCGCCTTCCCACAGGGCGAGGATTCCGCTGCTTTCGGATTGGCAGTAGTTGGCGTTGGCGCCCTGGAAGTCGTGTTGGGCAGAGGCGAAGCCCAGCACGTTGTTGCTCAGGCCCTTGACCAACCACAGAGGGTGGATGAGGGGGACGCCATCGGTGGCGAAGCGTCGTAAGTCGAAGCCACCATCGTCGTCGGATGCCCGCTCGATCGCGGGCCGCAGGTCGTCGAACTCACTCGCGAGGGGATTGCTACCCGTGTACATCCCCCGCCTGGACGGAGCGACTTCGGCGATCAGGTCGAGCCCCTCGAGGGCCAGGGTGACCGCCGCCACGCCAAGCTGCACCGACCGAGCCATGAGCTTGATGTTCTTGCGATTGGCCACGTAGTCGCGGGCCCGAAACCCGGGGACGGGTCCGGGTTCTCCGCCCTCGGAACCCGCCAGCCCGATGCCGGCGGGGCTGAGCAACCCGATACCCAGAACTGAAACCTCGGCCTGAGCGTGAATCATAGAGACTCCCAACCACCGCTCCTGTCCAAGGAGATCACGGGGAATCTGCGCCTGATCCTGCGGAGCAGCCCGGCCAGGGTGGTCCCCGGTCCCACCTCGATAGCGCGCTCGGGCTGCATGTCGAGCAGAGCGCGGGCGCAGCGCTCCCATAGCACGGGCTCGGTGACCTGCCGGACGAGCTTGCTGCGAATCACTTCGGGATCTCGAGAAGGCTCGGCGTCTACGTTCTGGACGATGGGGAAGACGGCCTGACGGATGGGAAGGTCGGCCAGAGCGGTCGCGAGACCCTGCCGGGCGGGCTCGAGCAGCGGCGTGTGGAAGGGGGCGGAGACATCCAGTTCGACGACACCCCGGCAGTGGGCCGAGGCCCGCGCGAGCTCCGAGAGGGCCTGCACGGCGGCCTTTCGACCTGCCACCACCGTCTGGCGGGGACCGTTGTGGCATGCGGGGCGGACCAAGCCCGCGCCCCCGGCTTCCACTCGCCGGCAGAGCCCCTCGAGCTCTTCTCCATTCATGCCCAGGACGGCGATCATGCGACCTTCCCCGCGAGGTACGGCGTCCTGCATGAGACGACCTCGGAGGTGGACCAACCGCACCGCGTCTTCGAAGTCCATGGCGCCTGCCGCCACCAAGGCCGAGTATTCACCGAGGCTATGGCCGCCTGCGGCGATGGGGGCGAGACGAGGATGCCGCTGGGTCAGGAGGCGCCACAGTGCAACGCTCACGGTGAGCACCGCGGGCTGGGTGATGGGGGTCGAGGCGAGCTGGTCTGCCGGTCCGCGGAGGACCCAGCGCGAGAGCGGGAGGGCGAGGGCCGCGTCGGCTTGTTCGAGTGTTTCCCGGACGACGGGTTCCGCGACCACACCCGACAACATGCCCACGTACTGGGCACCTTGGCCCGGGAATAGCAGAGCGGTGCGCATGCCACCTCCGAGGGGGGCTCAGGTAACATCGCCGAGGCGAGAGCGGTGACTCGCTCAACGCTGCCAGTCGGGATGAGCCACCAGCAGGGCGGCGTTCTGCCCCCCGAAGCCAAAGGAGTTGGAGAGCACGAGACCAGGTGCTCCCGAGCGACTCTCGAGCTGCACCTGCACGGGGCAGGCGGGATCTGGCTGACGGCAGTGGACCGTGCCCGGTGTGAAGCCCGCCTGCATGCAGCCGACGGTCGCAGCCAGCTCCACCGCACCGGCTGCGGCGATGGTGTGTCCAACCGCCCCTTTGATGGAACATACTGGCGTTTCGCCAGGAAGCAACCTCGAGATGGCCAACGATTCCGCGCGGTCCCCCACGGGTGTCCCAGTGCCGTGAGCGTTGACCTGGTCGACGGCGCCAGGAGGCAGGGCTGCGTCCTCGAGGGCTCGCTGCATTGTGAGCAAGGCTCCCCGGCCTTCGGGGTGGGGTGCTGTCACGGCGTGGGCATCCACGCTGGTCCCCACGCCCAGAACGCGAGCGAGCGGACGGCGTCCAGCTTCGATGGCAGCATCTGGCCGCTCTAGCAGGAAGACCGCGGCGCCCTCTCCCATCATGAAACCGTCCCGGCGGCGGTCGAACGGTCGACAGACGGAGCTACAGAGGGTGTCCAGGAGCAGGAAGGACAGCGCACCCAGCGGATGGATCATCGCATCGTGGCCGCCCGCTATCGCGCGCCGTACCTCGCCCCGCCGCAGGGCGGTCACCGCCGAAGCCACGGCCTGGGCACCTGCGGCACAGGCCGAAAAGCAGGTCTGTACCGGGCCCTCGAGGCCCAAACGCGAGGACAGGGAGTGGGCGACCCTGGCGGGCATGTGCCGACGGGGAGCCCCACCGCGCTCGGACAGGTCTGCGGACAGGCTGGCGCGCTGAAAGGCTCCATCGGCCAGGTGCGGGTAGAGGTCGGTCTCCAGCTCGGTGGGGGTGACACTCGACAGGCCCGTGCCCAAGAACACAGCGCAGTCCAGGTCGCCCACGGACCCCACGCAGAGCTGGTCAGCCGCAGCGAACGCCAGGGCCGCCTTGCGATCGCCCTCGAACCCTTCGGGACACGACAGCGGATCGATCACGGCGCTGACCACGGAAATCGGGAGCCGCCCGACGTGTCCCTCGAGAGGCACGGCGCCAGCACCCTCGTTGGCTTCGAGCCCTTCGAGAAGGGGCTGCATGCCCACGCCGAATCCCGTGACCACGCCGACGGAGGTGATCCAGATCTCCGTGGGCGGAGTCTCGGCCATGGGCTCCTAGGAGGCGTCGGGAAAACCGGACCGAGCCCGAGCGTCCAGATTGACGCTCCAGTGGATTCCGGAGGAGGGAGCATGCTTTGGCATGTGACTGACGAGGGGATTCGCTGGGGTGGTGAGCTGGGCGGTCGGGAGACGGGAGCGCTTTCCCGAGGACTCCTAGCGAGGCTGGCAGCGATTGTCGCCGCCGTCGAAGCAGCCGTAGCTCAGTCCGGGTGAGACGGACTCCAGGACCGCCGTGGTCCGAGTCCTGTCCTGGTAGATGGCGGTGACCGTACACGCCTCGCCAGCGGCCGCCGTCACCCGAAGAGGGCTCTGGCCCGTGGCGGACTCGCTCGCGCAGCTCACCATGAGCTTTCGCAGCTCGGCGACGACGATGAACTCCGCCTGGTTGTCGGCCAAGGGCGTCGCATCCGCGGTGGCCGGTTCTGGTGGGGTCACGGCTTGGTCGGAGACTGGAGCCGGTGGTGCTGGAACCGCCGGTGGGGAGTGGCTGGCCGGTAGGGATGGTGCTGCCAGCAGTGCAGGAGCCACCCCCATGAACAGCCCGAAGCCCACCGCGGTGCCCCCGATGGCGCAGAGGAACAGGAAAATGGATGGCAACACCGAACCACCCTTGGAGGCCTGGGTGGGTTGCGGGGGGGCCACGGGAGGCGATGGAGGAGGTTCGAGCCGGGGTGGCGCCTGGGCGGCTGGCGGTGCCTGCCAACCCGGGATGGAGGAACCGGGCCGCATGACGGTCGGCACTTCGTCGTCGAATGCCCCGGGTTCGGCCTGGGGTGGGTGATCCTGGGGGGGGGCAGCCGCGGGTTCTTCGACGAACATTTCCGTGGGAGCCACGGCCAGAGCAGGCTCATGGACGGGGAAGGCGATGTCCTGCCCAGCCCCGGGAGAGGGCTCGGGGGCTGGCTCGTGCTCGGGGGCTGGCTCGTGCTCGGGGGCTGGCTCGTGCTCGAGGTGTGTGGTCTCCTCGTGCTCGAGCAGGGCCACGGTGACTTCGAGATCCGACCCTATGGGGACGAGAGGTTCAGCCGGGGATCCGAGGGCGACGTTGACTTCGGCGGTGGGGTCGGCGACCGGCGGGTCGGGGTCTGACGGAGGCTGCTCGAGCGCGGAGCCGCTCGGTGCCG
>CAZVHW010000661.1:0-4047 GCA_964626835.1 uncultured Enterobacterales bacterium | reverse complement strand
GTACGCGTCGGCTGCGACGGCGGTGTCGACCGAAGAGCCGTTCCAGGCGCCGAGGGCCGAGAGCTGCACGTCTTCGGACGCGAGGGCCGTGCCGCAGAGTGTGAAAGCGGCGGAGCCGGCCACCATGGTCCTAACGAGCCTGCGCATGACACTCCTCGGGGAAGGCGTCGGTAGAATCCTACCCGGCGCCCACCATCCCATCAAGCGGAGCGACGTCTACAGGTAGCCCAAAGCCTTGAGCTTCTCGATCTCCGCCGGATCCATGTCCCCGGCGGACTGGAGCTCTTGGATGGCGGCGAGGAACTTTTCGCTCTCGTCAGGGAAACGTTTGTTGCCGGCATCGAGCACGTCGATGGCGGCGCTGGTCTGGTCCGCGGCCTCGAGATCAGCGGCTACGGACATATAGAGCGGAGACTTGACCTGTGCGCTGTACTCGCCTGCCAGCTGCTCGAGCAGTGCCACGGCTTGGGCGCCGTCGCCCTTCTTGGCCACGGCCTGCAGCTTGATCTGCTGGCTCTGCCAGACCATGGGCCTGTCGTCGCCCGCCAGTCCGATGGCCTTGTCGGCCTCGAGGATGGCGGTGGGGTAGTCGCCACCGTCGAGCGCGGCCTGGGCGGTTTCCTTGACATCGGCGGCCTTCTCGCCGCAGCCCGTTGCGAGAGCAACGATGAGCGTCACGAGGGCGAGACGGGAGACGAAGGGATTCATGAGGGGTTCTCCTGGAGGGGGCGGGCGCGGCCGTGCCCATAACCAACCGCCGCGACCGGGGCGCACGCCGTGAGCGACCCTACCGCACACGAAACGAGGCACTCGTTGGATGCGAGCACGTGCATACCTTGGCTCCCCTCGAATTCATGACCGTTGGAAACAGCCAGCCGAGTATTCGGGGGTTATCATCGCGGCTCCTCAACCCGGGGGTCCTCCGGCGTGTTCCCGTCCAAGGCCCGACATCACGGCATCGCCCTGACAACGCTGCTCGCGGCCGTTCTGCTGTGGGCCTCACCTGCCCACGCATACATCGGTCCCGGCGCGGGTTTCGCCTTCGCTGGCTCGGCCATGGTGCTGGTAGCCACGTTCTTCCTGGCGTTTGGCACCATCCTGCTCTGGCCTTTCCTGTGGCTCTACCGAACCATCAAGGTCGGCAATCCGTTCAAACAAGCGCAGGTCAAGCGCGTGATCGTGCTCGGGCTCGACGGGCTCGACCCGGGCATCACCACCCGCCTGATGCAGCAGGGCAAGCTGCCCAACTTCCAGGCCTTGGCCAACAAGGGCGCTTTTCGTCCTCTCGCCACCACCTACCCCTCCATGTCGCCGGTGGCCTGGTCCACCTTCACGACGGGTGTAGATCCCTCTCGCCACGCCATCTACGACTTCCTCGACCGCAACCCCAAGAACTACTCGCCACGGCTGTCCTCCACCGACATCGGCAACCCCAGCCGCATCCTGTCCCTGGGCGGCTACCGCATCCCCCTGGGCAAGCCGCGGCTGTCCCTGCTGCAGCGCTCCCAGACCTTCTGGAAGCACCTGGGCGACAAACACGTCTTCTCCATCATCCAGCGCATGCCCATCACCTGGCCGGTGCGCGCCTTCAACGGGTTGTTGCTCTCGGCCATGTGTGTGCCCGACCTGCGCGGTTCCCAGGGCACCTTCAACTTCTTCTCCACGGGCACCAAGGCCGGCGGAGCGGCCTTCACGGGGGGCGAGCAGACCATCCTGCGCCGCAACCCCAAGGACCCCAAGGTCATCCGGTCCCGCATCGTGGGCCCCGACAACACCATGCACGTCGACGGCGGGCGGATGACCCTGCCGTTCACCATCGTACTGGCCGACGACAAGAAGAGCGCCCGCGTCGAGATCGACGGGGCCGACCCCTTCGAGCTGAAGCCCGGTGAGTACTCGGAGTGGATCGAGCTGGTGTTCCAGCCAGGCCTGGGCATCAAGGTTCACGGCATCGCGCGTCTGCAGTTCACCTCGCTCGATCCCGACGTGAACCTCTACATGACCGCGATCCACATCGATCCGGAAAACCCGGCGATGCCCATCAGCCACCCGGCCACCTACTCCATCTACCTGGCCCGCAAGCAGGGCAAGTTCGCCACCCTGGGCCTGGCCGAGGACACCTGGGCCCTGAACGAGATGGTCATCGACGAGAAGGTCTTCTGGGACCAGGCCTGGCTGTACTACGAAGAACGTCGCCGCATGTTCCTCGACGCCTGCAGCCAGGTCAAGAAGGGCCTGGTCACCACGGTGGTGGACACCACCGACCGCGTCCAGCACATGTTCATGCGCTACCTCGACCCCACCCACCCGGCCAACGTGGGCAAGGACACCACCGAGTGGGCCCACGCCATCTACACCTTGTACGAACGAATGGATGGCCTGCTGGGCGAAGTCCGTCACGAGTGGGAGCGCGACGACACGCTGTTCATGGTGGTCAGCGACCACGGCTTCACCAACTTCCGCCGCGGCGTGAACCTCAACGCCTGGCTGCGCGACAACGGCTACCTCTTCCTGAAGGACGATGGCCAGACCGGCGGCGAGTGGTTCGACAACATCGACTTCTCCCGCACCCGCGCCTACGCCATGGGTCTGACCGGCCTGTTCGTCAACCTGAAGGGCCGTGAGGGCAAGGGCATCGTCGAACCAGGCGACGAGTACAACGAACTGGTAGACGAGATCTGCGCCAAGCTGCTCGAGCTCGTGGACCCCGAAAACAACAGCAAGGTCGTGCGATCGGCCAAGGCCTCGCTGCAGTTCTACACCGGCCCCTACAAGCGGGACGCCCCCGACGTGCTGGTGGGCTGGGACGGCGGCTACCGCCACTCCTGGGATTGCGCCACGGGTACCACCACCGTCGAGGTCTTCTCCGACAACACCAAGGGCTGGTCGGGGGATCACTGCGTCGATCCCACCATCGTCCCCGGCGTCCTGTTCGCCAACCGACCCCTCGTGACGGACACCCCCCGGCTCCTCGACATGGCGCCCTCCATCATGCGCATGTTCGGCCAGGAGCCCCCGAAGTACATGCTGGGCCGCTCGGTCTTCGCCGAGCCCGGCCAAGAGGCCACGGTCCGAGGCTGGCTCGACCCCCAGGTCCTCGCGGAAGGGCAGCGCTGCGCGGCGCCCGGTGCCCGAATCCGGCTACCCGACGACGAGCGGGCCACCGATCCCGGCGTGAAGGAGTCTTCGCATGCGTAGCGTTGCGTTCCTCCCCGCCCTGCTCTCCCTCGGCCTGGGCCTGTTCGCGGGCTGTGGCGAGGACCAGCCTCGAGGCCCGGACGTCCCCGGAGTGTTCGTGTTGGGCGTGGACGGCGTGGACCCCACCATCCTGAAGCGCATGGTGGGTGAGGGTCGCCTGCCCGCATTCGAGAAGCTCATGGGCGAGGGCAGCTTCCAGCTGCTCGGCACCAGCACCCCCCCCCAGTCACCGGTGGCCTGGTCCAACTTCATCACCGGCATGGACCCGGGTGGGCACGGCATCTACGACTTCGTCCACCGGGACCCGAACAACTACCACCCCATCTCCTCGGCCACCCCCGCCCCTACGGGCGAAGAGGAAGCCGCGGACGCCTTGAAGATCGGCGCCTACTACATCCCCATGGGTGGCGCCGAGATCCTGAACAACCGCGGCGGCACGCCGTTCTGGGACTACCTGTACGATGCCGGTGTGGACGTGGAGGTCTACCGCGTCCCGGGCAACTACCCCACCCCCAACAGCTCCGCGAAGGTGCTCGGCGGCATGGGCACCGTCGACATGCGCGGCGGCTACGGCACCTACACCTGGTACACCGACCAGCCCTTGCGAGACATCAACGAGATCAAGGGCGACGTCGAGCTGATCACGGTTCGAGACAACGACCTGGACGGCAACCCCGAGACCGTCATCTCCACCATCAAGGGCCCGCCCGACATCTTCAGGCTCCCCCCAGGGCAAGAACCCACCGACGACGACTACCTCACAGCGCGGGTCACCGTCACCCTCGATCCCGAACAAGACGTGGCCCTGGTGCAGGTGGGCGACAGCAAGGCGGTCTTGCTCGAGGGCGA
>CAZVHW010000660.1:0-4077 GCA_964626835.1 uncultured Enterobacterales bacterium | reverse complement strand
GGCAAGCGCCGCGACCGGCCCATGGACTGCGTCAACTGCGGAGGCATCCCCTCTCAACTGGTGGAGAGCACGCTGTTCGGCCACGAGCGCGGCGCCTTCACCGGAGCGGGCCAGCAGCGTCGGGGGGTCTTCGAGGCCGCCGACGGCGGCACGGTGTTGCTGGACGAGCTGGGCGAGCTGCCCCCGAGCGCCCAGGCCGCGTTGCTGCGCGTGCTCGAGAACAAACGTTTCTCTCGGGTGGGATCCTCCGCAGAGATCGAGGTGGACGTCCGCGTCCTCGCGGCCACCCACCGGGACATCGAGGCCATGTGCGAGGCCAAGGAGTTTCGCTGGGACCTGCTGTACCGGCTCAACGTCATGACCCTGGAGCTGCCTCCCCTGCGCAAGCGCCCCGAGGAGATCGAGCCCCTCGCGAGCCGCTTCCTGCAGCAGGCGAACCGCGCGAACGACCGCGACCTGCAGGGCCTCGAGCCCGAAGCGCTCGGTGCCCTCCGAAGCTACGCCTGGCCCGGCAACGTCCGCGAGCTCCACAACGCCATCGAGCGCGCCGTGGTGATCTGCGGTGGAACGCACATCGCCGTGGAGGACCTGCCTCGCAGGATCCGGACCCTGGCGACACGTGCGGTGGAGCCACGCCAGCGAGCAGGGCAGGCCGCACCCGAGGGCCGGGACCTCAAGGCCACGCTGCAGCAGCTGGAGGCGGACCTCATCCTCGCGGCTCTCGAGCGTTCGGGCTGGGATCGCAAGCAAGCCGCAGACGCCCTGGGCCTGCCGCTGCGCACCCTGGCCCACAAGATGAAGGCCCACGGCATCCGGAGGGGCGGGTACGAGAAGGGATCCTAGCGCTCTTCGGCGGAGGGCTCCCTCACGACGAGGGGGACCTGGATGCGCTCGAGGCGTGCATCGCTCGTCGAGTCGCCAGGCGCCCGCAAGAGCGTGAGCTCGAGCTCGGTACCCTCGTCCAGGCAGGTGGCCGCGAGCGTACAGGCCCCACCCTGCTCCGCACAGTCACAGTCCCGCAGGCGCTGGAGCAGGTCGGCCACGGAGTCGAGGGGGAGATCGTTGACCGCGATGATGACGTCGTCGGGCCCGATCTCGCCGCCTTCGGGGGGCTGGGGGGCGCGCAGCCCGTCGCGAGCCCAGGGGGCGGCCGAATCGGCCCGATAGTCCTCGAGGGCGAAGCCGAAGTACCAGCCGGACACGGTGCCCAGGTAGGCGGGCAGCACCCGGTCGATCACCCCCTGCTTGCTGTTCTGCACCACGACCTGCATGCAGGCGACCAGCGCGACGAGGAGCAGCGGAAGAACGACGTGCCGTAGGCGAACCAGGACGACCTGGCCCCGCAGATCCCACACCACAATCGACACGACCACCGCCGCGAGGACGGTCCACGCGACCGGGAAGGCCATGGAGACCGTGTCGAGGTAGCCGACGAAGCGCTCCGCGGCCTGGAGCAGGTCGGCGGGCTCCTGCAGGGCGAGCTCGTCGAGCAGGTTGAGCTGCTTCTGCACCTCGCCCGCCCGCGAAGCCGCCGCGACCGCGAGCACCGATGCGAGCCCCGCCACGACACGGGCCCGCGCGGACACGGCCTGGCCGCCGAGGCCGAAGGCCGCAAGGCAGACGGAGGTGCTGACGAGGGACAGGAACACCAGGAAGTGGGCGGGGGCGTCACCATGGCCCGCCTTCCAGAAGGCGACGGCCTGGAGGATCCAGAGCGCCAAGCCGCCCGTCACCGCCAGCCCGACCGCCACCAGGGCTGGCGTCCCCGGCTGGCGCAGCGCGAGATGGCGGCGCTGGGTCCACAGCTGCAGGACGGCGGCGACGAGCAGCAGCTCCGCGCCGAGCGCCATCCCGCTGAACTCGGTGACCAGTGAGATCGACAGGCCCATGTTGAGGAGCTTGGCCTTGACGGCCAGGTCCACACCGTCCGCCGCCAGATCGAGGTTGAAGATGCCTGCGTAGGTGCCCAGGGTGCCCGCGAAGACGGTGAGCGCTGGGAACACGAGCCACCCCCCGGTGTAGGCACGCCCGCGAGCCTCGGCGACCGCCAGCCAGGAGGCCGTGCCCACTCCGATGGCCGCCAACAGCAGCACGAGGCCCATGAAGGGCCCGCCGCGGACGAGCACGCCGATGAAGTCGCCGTAGAGCACGAGGATGCCCGCGAGGACCGGCAGGCCAGTAAGCGTGCCGGCCGGGAAGACCCACCAGGCTGGCCAGCGCTCGACCACGGCGGCGGGCGCGGGCTGCGGGGCGGGAGGTTCCTGGGCCGTGGTCTGCCGGGTCTCCACGATCCCCCGCTCGTCGGCGACGGTCTCCGACCCGGTCACCGGGACCTCCGGCGCGATGCTCAGGTAGTCGGAGGTGTTGAGAGCGACGGGGGTCTCGAGGGTCGCGGGGACCTCGCCGGTCCCAGGCCTTCCGCTCCGGAGCCCCTCGAGCTGCTCGAGGCTCCACGGCGTGGCCGGGGTGGTAGCGCTCGTCTCCCCGTCTTCACCGCGCCAGACGCGCAGCAGGGTCTCGCAGTCCGTGATGCGCCGCCCCTTCTCGACCTGCAGCGCCCCCTGGATGGCCCGCTCCATGCGCTCGGGGATGTCGGGCACGAGGGCACGCACGGGGCAATACTCGCCCGAGGTCACGGCCTTGAGGGTCTCGAAGACGTCGGCGCGCTCGAAGGCCCGGCGCCCGGTGACCAGCTCGTACAGGATGGCTCCGAGGGCGAAGATGTCGGCCTGGGTGGTGACGCTCTTGGTGTCGCGCACCTGCTCGGGCGCCATGTACGCCGGCGTGCCCAAGGCGGCGCCCGTGCGCGTGCGAGCCGACCCTCCGGGCTGATCGCCCCCCAGCATCTTGGCGATGCCGAAGTCGACCACCCTGGGCACGATGTTGCCACAGTGCACGTCCAGCAGGATGTTGGAGGGCTTGAGGTCCCTGTGGATCAGGCCGTGGCGATGGGCCTCGGCCACGCCAGCGACGATGCCTCGCACCAGGTGATCCACCTGCTCGAGGCTCAAGGACTGTTGCTCGAGCAGCTCGCCCAGGGACGGACCGTCGATGTAGTCCATGATCAGGGCGGGATAGCCGGAGACCTCGATGAGGTCGGTGACGGGCACGATGTTCGGGTGGCGAAGCGCGCTCTGGATGCGACCTTCCTGCATGAAGCGCTCACGGCTGGCAGGATCGGTGACCTCGAGCACCTTCAACGCGTGCAGGCTGCCGAGCTTCTGGTGGCGGACCAGGAAGACCTGGGCCATTCCCCCACGTCCGAGGGGGGCCGAGATGGAGTAACGATCACCGATATCCTGAATGTCCAGGCCCATGAACCAGGTCTCCGACGGACAGGTTCATGCCTATCACGCTGCCCTGAACGTTCAGAAGGTCAGCGCCAGCTCTTCGTCCGCCGACTCACCCTGGCCCGCGGTGGTCCAGAGCTTGCGCTGCTTGGCGTCGTACCGCACGGGCTTGCCGTCCCAGGGATCCACCGGGACCTCGGCGAGCAGGTCGGGCACGAGATCGTCGAGAGCTGCAGGGGGTTGCCCACCAGGCTCCTCACGGAGCTGCCGCTGTACGGCCAGCCAGGAGCGAACGAGAGCCTGGCGGGAGCGCAGGTGGTCCTCCTGCTCGAAGAAGCGACCGTAGGCCGGCGTAGCGATGTCCAGCAGGATGCGGCCCGTGGCGTTGTCCAGGTATTGCTCGACCGCGAGGCCGCCGGACCCGTGCAGTGGTTTCCAGCTGGGCTGGACACGCGTGGCTCCGGGCTCGTACCCCGCCGCCGCGGACTCGAGGCAACGCTGCCTGAGCATCTGGATGGTGCGATCGGCGTCGTAGACCAGGAAGCAGCACTCCGAACCCCCGCCGTTCTCAGCGGACTCGACCTTGGGGGCTGCGACACCCGGTTCCGTGGTGGCAAAGAGCTGGTCTCGACTCCACCAGCGCATCTGGTCGTACAGGGCCTCCGCCGCCCTGCACTCCCCCAGCACCGCAGCGGGGGTGGCGGGCGGCAGAGCCGCGGTGGCCTCGAGCTCGGCCGCCAACGCTGCGAGGAGATCGGGCCCCGGCGGTTTCTCCCAGGCCACGAGC
>CAZVHW010000659.1:0-4105 GCA_964626835.1 uncultured Enterobacterales bacterium | reverse complement strand
CCATGCGGGGCGTCCTGCGCGCGCTGCTGCTCACCCACCCGTGTGTCACCCTCCACCTCAACGAGGCCAACGCACCCGCGGTGGGCTGCTACGAGGCCGCCGGGTTCCGGCGGGACGCCGCCATGAGGCTGATGGTCATCGAGCCCCACCATCCGCGCTCTTGACAACCGCGTTCCACGGGATGAAAGGCCCTGGAGCCCCCCTCACAGGAGCCCTGGCGTGATCATCTCCCATCCCGACTTCGTCTCTCGCATCGAGGCCCTGGTCGGAGAGCTGGAAGAGAGCACGGACGCGGAGATCGTGGTGGTCGCGGCAAAGCGGTCGGGTAGCTACCGTGACGTCAGCGTCGCCAGCGCGGCCGGTTTCGCTCTGGTCACGCTGCTATTCCTGCTCTACAGCCCGCTCAGCTTCCATCTGTTCACCATCCCCCTCTATCTACTCTTGCTCGGAGTCGGTGCGTGGTGGATCACCGATCGAAGTCACGCCGCGCTCCGGCTGCTCACCCGGCCGGGTCGGCGCGAATCCCAGGTTCTGGAGGCCGCCCGCGCGGCGTTCGTCGAAGAGGCGGTGCACGGAACACGAAGTCGCACGGGTGTCTTGGTCTACGCCTCCGAGCTCGAGCGGCTGGTGGTGACGGTCCGCGACCTCGGGCTGGACGGCCTGGTCCCCAAGTCCGCATGGCACGGCGTAGCCATGAAGGCCGCCCGCCTCGAAGACCTCGAGGCGACCTTGCGCGGGATCGGCGCGGTGCTCGCGGAGCATGTCCCCGCATCGGACGAAAACCCGAACGAGATCCCCAATGCCCCCCGGGTGCGCTCATGAGCGCTCGGCCGACCACCGCAGCGCCGGCTTGGCTTCGTTCCACAACCTCACGGCGCACCTTCGCCCTCGTGGCACTGGCGCTGGCGGCTGGCCTGCTGCTTTTCCTGGCCCTGGATCCGGTGGATGCCTGGGCCCGGGTAGGAGGCGGCCAGTCCTACGGTGGCTCGAATCGCAGCGGTGGAAGCTCGGGCGGAGGTGGCGGCGACGCGGACCTGGTCTTCTTCCTGATCTGGCTCTGTATCGAGCACCCCGTCATCGGCATCCCCATCACGCTGATCGTGATCGGGGTGGTGGTGGTCAAGACCTACATGGGGCGCCGGTGGGGCACGGGTGGTGTCCACCAGCCCGCCCGGGAGCGGGGACCGGGCCGTGGGCCACGCCGAACGCCCACCGTCGACCTTCGGGGCGTGCAGCGAGCAGATCCGAACTTCAGCGTCCCCGCCTTCCTGGACTTCGCCCAAGTGGTCTACGCACGCTGTCACCAGGCCAGAGCCGGGCACGGCGAGCAAGCCGTCGCCGCCTATCTGGCCCAGCCGGCGGCCTCCGCACTGCGGCAGCGTTCCCAAGACGTCAGTGCCGTCCGGGACGTGATCTTTGGCGCCACGCGCCTGGTGCGGGCGGGGGTGAGGGGCAAGCAGGTCGAGGTGGTGGTGCACTTCGAGAGCAACCTCACGGAGCAGCGCGGCCAAGACGCCAAGCAGATGCTGGTGACCGAGCGCTGGACCTTCCGCAAGCGCGCTGGCAGCCTCTCCCCCAGCCCCTCCCAGCTCGTCGCGATGGCATGCCCCGGCTGCGGCAACCCGGCCGAGACCCGTCCGGACGGCAGCTGCGTGCACTGCGACACCCCCATCGGCGCGGGCCGAGTCCTGTGGCAGGTCGGGGACGTCACCCTGATCTCGCAGGAGCCCATCAAGCCGCCCCCCCTTGCCCTGGGATCGGGTGATGAGCGAGGAACGCGCCTGCCGACGGTCTACGATCCGATGCTGGGCTCCCAGCTGCGAGCTTTCCAGACCCGCTATCCCGACTTCCAGCTGAACTCCTTCCAAGCCCGTGTGCGCAAGGTGTTCCTGCAGCTGCAAGCGGGCTGGACCGAGGGTCGCTGGGAGAAGGCGCGAGTCCTCGAGACCGACCACCTCTACCAGAGCCACCGCTACTGGATGGAGCGCTACCGCCGCTTCGGCCTACGCAACGTCCTCGAGCAGGTCGAGGTCCTGGACGTCACCCTGGTCAAGCTGACCGCTGACGCCTTCTACGAAGCCATCACCCTGCGCATCAAGGCCCGCATGATCGACTACACCGTCGACAAGCAGGGCAACGTGGTGGCAGGCCACCGCAGCAAGGCTCGCACCTTCACCGAGTACTGGACCTTCATCCGCACCGCGGGCAAGCCCAGTGCCCGTCGCGGCGACCTGCTGCACTGCCCCTCCTGCGGGGCACCCCTGGACAAGCTGTCCCAGACCGGCGTCTGTGGCTACTGTGACGCCAAGATCGCTTCGGGCGCCCATGACTGGGTGCTCTCCTCCATCGAGCAGGACGAGGCCTACCGAGGCTAGTCCCATCGGGAGACACCCATGGACCGCCCCAGACACCACCGCAAGCGGGATCCGCTGGTGTGCTCGCTCAAGGATGCCCTCGCGCATGGGCAGCGCGAGCCGATAACGACCACCGCCGAGGATGCCGACGCCGTGCGCACGCCCACGGGCGCGTTGGTGGAACGGGCCACCCACGGCTTCCACACGTGGCCGGCCGGATTGCACCCCGACACCGCCCGGGAGCTGCTCGCCCTGCTGCCGCCCGGCCCGGTCTGCGATCCCTTCTGTGGCGGCGGCACCGTGCTGGTAGAGGCGATGCTGGCGGGCCGCGCGTCGATAGGCCGCGACCTCTCCCCCATCGCCGCCCGCGTCGCGCGCGCTCGCACCTCCCTGGTTGACCCGGAGACGCTCACCCGCTTCCGATCTGCCGCGCGAAAAGCCACGGCCCTGGCCCGAGCTGCCGACAAGCCCCCCAACCCGGAGCGCCTGGAGACACTGCGCCCCTGGTACCAGCCCCACGTGCTCTGCGAGTTGGAGTCGCTGCGCTACAGCGTGGCCAAGTCTCCGCGAGACATCCGCTTCCTGCTCGAGGCCTGTCTCTCCTCCATCGTGGTCAAGACGAGCCTCCGCCAGAGCGACACCAGGGCCCGCAAGGTCACCCGGCATCGGCCCGCGGGGACCACCGCAGTGCTCTTTCACAAAAAGGCCCGCGAGCTGGCTCGACGCCTCGAGTCCCTGCGCGAGTCGGTGCCGGCCGACACGCCAGCCGCCAACGTCACCCGTGCGGATGCACGCGATCTCGTGCTGGCCAAACCCCTGGCAGGAATCGTGACCTCGCCGCCCTACCCCGGCGTCTACGACTACCTGCCCATGCAGCTACTGCGCCACGTCTGGCTGGGCCTCCGTCCCGAAGAGCTGGCCCGCCGTGAGATCGGCTCGCGCCGCGCCTTCCGGCACGACTCCCGCGAGGGACGACGGCTGTGGCGCCGAGACACCGAGCGCTGGCTGCAGGCCTGCGCCCAGGTCCTGCAACCCGACGGACGCCTCGCGGTGGTCATCGGCGACGGCCAGATCGGGCGCAAGGTCATCGGCAGCGTGGAGCCAACGGTCGAGGCGGCGGCAGCCGCGGGGCTCGTTTGGCTGGCCCGAGCGAGCATGGCTCTGCCCGCCACGCAGCCCCCTCGCCAGGAGCACGTGCTGTTGTTCGCGACCGCCAAGCGGCGGGTGGTGGCCAGACCCAGCGGGGGCTAGACTGTCGGCACGCCGAGCCTCGAGGACCCATGGCCCGCCCACCCACCATCTACCTGGACCACGCCGCCAGCGCGCCCACCCACCCCGCCGTCGTCGAGGCCATGGTTGCCTGCATGCTCGAGGTGTCCGGCAATGCCTCGGCGGTTCATCGAGCGGGGGTGCGCGCCGCGCTCCGAGTAGAGGCCGCACGCACCACCATCGCCCAACGCATGGGCGCAGATCCGAAGGACCTACTGTTCACGTCTGGGGGCACCGAGTCCAACAACCTGGCCATCAAGGGCCTGGCCATGGCGGACGATCGCCGCGCTGGGCACATCGTCACCACGGCCATCGAGCACCCCAGCGTGTTGGCGCCCATCCGCTGGCTCCAGGCCCGTGGTTTCGAGGTCA
This sequence comes from uncultured Enterobacterales bacterium, assembly GCA_964626835.1. Classification (GTDB taxonomy): domain Bacteria; phylum Myxococcota_A; class UBA796; order UBA796; family JAFGLY01; genus CALDOK01. The sequence goes on along the minus strand of CAZVHW010000659.1, from coordinate 110 downwards.
CCATCCTCTCCGTCGACCAGCAGGGCTTCGTGTGTCCCGACGATCTGCGCCGAGCGCTGCGGGCCGACACCATCCTGGTGTCCATCATCCACGGCAACAACGAGCTGGGT
>CAZVHW010000658.1:0-4107 GCA_964626835.1 uncultured Enterobacterales bacterium | reverse complement strand
CCAGGAGGTCGTGGCCGACTGGTTGCTGGTGTGCCACGGACGCGATCCCGCCGTGGCTCTCTGGCACCGGCTCGCGAGCCCAGCCGCTCGGCTCCCCAACGACGTCGAGAACCACTTCCCCGGGCTGTACATGGTCGGCGATCTCCTACGCGGCCGCTGTCGCTACGCCGCCGTCGCTGCGGGAGATGGAACGCGCGCAGCGCGGCTCGCCGAAGCGCTCCTGGAGCGTTACCACGCTCGGCCCACGCACCCTTTGGCGTAAGGTGCCATGAGCGAACGTCGCATCGAGCTATTGTCCAGCGAGGGCATGCCGGACGTGGCGCATGTCCTGGTCGGGCGCGTCGATGGATGCAACGACCAGGTGCTCGAGTTCGTGGACGGTCTGGATCCCCGGCATCCACGGCGGGAAAAGTGGATCATCAACGTCTCCACTCAGTACGGCTGCCCGGTGGGTTGTCCCTTCTGCGACGCAGGCTTTCGCTACCGGGGCCACGTCTCCGCCGACGTGATGGTCGAGCAGATCGAGCGAGTGCTCGAGCGTCATCCACCTGCACTGCGCCTGCGCTGCCGAAAGCTCAAGGTGCACTTTGCCCGAATGGGAGAGCCCGCCCTCAATCCTGCCGTGCTCGAGGTGCTCGATCGGCTACCCGACCTCGTCCCGAGCCCCGATCTCTGGGGCTGTGTGCCGACCATCGCGCCCAACGGCTCCGAGGCTTGGTTCGAGGGGTTGTTGGCCGTCAAGCGCAGACGTTATCGCGGTCGCTTCCAGCTGCAGTTCTCCTTGAACACCACCAGTGCTCGGCAGCGCGAGCGGCTCACGCCCTATCCTCACCAGCCCTTCGTGTGGGTCTCGGCCTACGGCCGCCGCTTCTTCGAGCCGGGCGACCGCAAGGTGGTGCTCAACTTCGCACTGGCCGCCGGGGTGACCTTCGATCCGACCGATGTGGCTCGACACTTCGATCCTTCCTGCTTCGCCGTCAAGCTCACCCCCCTGAATCCGACCCAACGAGGCCAGGACACGGGGCTGAACACCGTGCTCTCGGCTGCTGCCCCCGGCGTCATGGAGCGCGCCGTGGGCGAACTGCACGCCCTGGGATTCGACGTCGTGGTCTCCATCGGCGATCCGCGGGAGGACAAGGTGGGCAGCAACTGCGGCCAGGCGGTACGCCGTCTGCTGGGTCGGCGAGCCGTCGAGCCGAACCGCATAGGGGCTAAGTAGGCCTGGGGCCGCCCCGCTCGTGGTGGCTCAACGCCAGGGGTGACGGGACAGCAGCGCGGGCAGCTGGTCGAAGGACGTCATCGTTGCGTCCCTCGGGACCTGGTCCAGCGGCAGCCTGTGGTAGCCGTAAGCCGCGAGCACGAAGGGTACGCTGGCCCTTCGTGCCACATCGGCGTCTGGCATGGCGTCACCCACCATGACCGTGGGCAGCCCTTCGGCTCCCATGGCGCGGACGGTGGCCCATAGGTGGGCCGGATCGGGCTTGCGGGAGGGGACGGCGTCCCCGCCGAGGACGGCGTGGAACAGGGGAGCGAGGCCCAAGGCGTGCAGCAGCTGGACGCTGGCATCGTGGGGTTTGTTGGTGCAAACTCCCAAGCGGTGACCGGCCTCTCGGAGCTTGGCCAGGGTCGCCGGGACGCCGGGAAAGGGCTCGGTCGTGGCCGAACTGATCGCTCCGTACTTGGCGAGGAAGTCGTTCGAGAAGGCTCGTTGTTCGAGGGCGTTTCCCGGGTCCCCTGTGGCCGCCAGGGCCCGCGCGACCAGAGCGGCCGCTCCATCCCCCAACATTCCCCGTACCTGTGGCAGGTCGAGGCCCGGACGGTCGTGGGCGGTCAAGGTCTCGACGAGGGCCCGGCGGATGTCCGGTAGGCTGTCTACCAGCGTTCCGTCCAGGTCCAGGACCAGGGCTAGCTTTCTTGGGACCATGGCTCGTCCCTATCCCGGCTCGCATCGAGGCCACCGGGAGGCTAGCTTGTCGTGATGCCTGACGACAACCACGGTGCGCTTCGCGAGGTCCTGCTCGAAGCGTTGAAGCTCAAGGAGATCCCTCGTACGGGCTGGCTGCGGGTCGGCGTGGATCAGCCCGAATCCGTCGCCGCCCACAGCTGGGGTGTCGCCTGGCTGGTGCTGGTGCTCTGTCCGCGCCACGTCGATCGCGGGGTCGCCATCGCCATGGCCGTACTGCACGACCTGGCCGAGGTGCGGACCGGTGATCTGACCCCCCACTGCGGTGTCGAACCCGACGAAAAGCGCCTCCTCGAGGGTCGGGCGCTTCGCTCCCTGCTGCGGCCCACACCAGATTGGCACGCGCTGTGGGAGCTGTGGGAAGAGTTCGAGGGGGATCGCAGCCTCGAGGCGCGCTTCGTGCGAGCCTGCGACAAGCTGGACCTGGCGCTGCAAGCCCAGCTCTACGCGCGCGATGGGTTGGAGCTCGACGAGTTCGTGGAGTCGGCTCTGGCACAGCTCACGGATCGCACCATGCGCGCCCTGGCCGGGGCTCCGGAGTCCGTCGGGTCATAGGAGCGTGCGGGGAAACCGGTGCGAGCCCGGTGACTATTCTTCGGCGAGGCTTGTGTCTGTGCCGGCCAGATCGTCGGCGTCGACCTCGAGATCGGGGTCCACGATGTCTTCCTCTTCGTCGGGTTCCACCAAGCGCGCGACGCTGACGACGCGCTCGCCTTCGTCGATGCGCATCAACCGCACACCCTGGGTGTTGCGGCCTATCTGGGAGATACCGTCGGCGGGGATCTGGATGGCGCGGCCGGAGTCGGTCACCAACATGATGCGGTCGCCTTCGGAAACCTGGACCGCACCCACGACGTCGCCGTTGCGGTCGGTGGTCTTGATGTCGATGAGCCCGAGCCCTGCGCGGTTTTGAGAGCGGTACTCTTCGATGGCGGTGCGCTTGCCGTAGCCGAACGCGGTGACCGTGAGGAGGCTGTCGGGGTCTTCGGAGTCCACCACTTCTGCGTCTACGACGTGGTCGTCCGGGCGGAGCCCGATGCCGCGCACCCCGCGGGCCACCCGACCCATGGGCCGCACCTGGTCTTCGGTGATGGCGAAGCGGATGGCCATGCCCTGGGCCGTGGACATGAGCACGTGCATGCCTTCGCCGCCCATGCGGACCGTGAGCAGTTCGTCGTCGTCGGCGATGTCGACCGCGATGATGCCGTTGCTGCGCACGTTGATGTAGGCCTTGAGCGGTGTGCGCTTGATGAGGCCCTTGCAGCTGAAGAACAGCAGGTCGTCGGTGCCTTCCATGTCGCGGATGGCGACGACGGCCCGGACGGATTCGTCGACTTCCATTGGGACGAGGTTGATGATGGGTCGACCTCGGGCGGCTCGACCGGCTTCGGGAAGGTTGTAGACCGGCACCTTGAACATACGTCCGCGGTCGGTGAACACCAGGATGGCGCCGTGGGTGTTGGCCACGAAGATGTCGGTGACGAAGTCTTCGGCGCGGGTGCCCATGGCCTTGCGGCCCACTCCGCCTCGGCGCTGGACCTCGTACTCGGTCTGGCGGGTGCGCTTGATGTAGCCAGCCAGGGACAGGGTGATGATCTGGTCTTCCTCGGCGATGAGGTCTTCGATGGACAGCTCGCCTTCGTTCTCGACGATGCGGGTGCGGCGGGGCTCGGCGTAGCGTTCGCGGACGGCCACCAGCTCTTCGCGGATGACCTCGGTGAGCAGCGATGCGTCGGCCAAGATGGACTCGAGCCATGCGATGCGCTCGAGAAGCTCGTTGTACTCAGCCAGGATCTTCTACTCTGCTTCAATTTTCTCGCGCTCCATCCCGGTGAGGCGCTGCAGGCGGAGGAGGAGGATGGCCTGGGCCTGGGTGGGGGTGAGACCGAAACGTTCGACCAGCCCGTTGTTTGCCAGTTCGACCGTGCGGCTGGCGCGGATGAGGGCGATGACTTCGTCCAGGAAGTCCAGGGCGATGAGCAGGCCTTCGAGGATGTGGGCCCTGTCGCGCGCCTTGCGCAGCTCGTACTGGGTGCGGCGGACCGTGATCACGCGGCGGTGTGCCAGGTAGTGACAGAGCATGGCCTTGAGGTCGAGGACCTGGGGACGGTTCTTCACGATGGCCAGCAGGATGACCCCGAAGG
>CAZVHW010000657.1:0-4107 GCA_964626835.1 uncultured Enterobacterales bacterium | reverse complement strand
TTGGCCATCTCGTCGGCGTCGATGACCAGGTTTTGCAGACGGTCGGACTCGAGCTGCAGGACTCGGTCGTGGTTCTGGGGGGCCACGATGGAGACGTAGTAGGTGCAGTCCCTGCTGGTGTACCCGTTGCGGGCGCCTCCGTTGCGCACGTGGAAGCGGGCATACTCCCCGCGCGGTTGAGAGGAGGTAGCGGCGAACATCATGTGCTCGAAGAGGTGGGCGAAGCCGTGTTGGCCCTCTCGCTCGTGCACCGCGCCGAAGTCCACCCAGTGCTGGGTGGCCACCACGGGGAGACGCGGATCCGCGTAGATGGACACCTTCAGGCCATTCTCCAGCTGGTGTGCCAGGTAGAGCGTCTCGGTGGATTGCGTCGTGGAATCTGACGGGTCGGCCGCTCGAAGGGGCGGAGACAGGGCCGCCATTGCCAGGAGGAGGGGCGTGATCCGCATGGTGTGGCTCCAGGATACGCTAGCCTATCCCGGTGCGACCGCGCGTCGGGGTGCCATTCACGCACGCCGACAACGCGCCGGGCTTCACCATGGGTGCCGGCATCGCTGCGGGGATCACCGGGCGTCGGAGTACATCGTGAGCCAGGGTGTCGGGAGGAGGGCTGCGTGGCTGACACCACGTTCCACGTTCACTCCGACCCCCTGCAACTCTCCCCCGCCCGACTCAACCCAGCAGGGCCCGGATCCCCTCGACGTCGAGATCCGGGTGGCCCAGGCGCTCGAGGGTGCGGCCGCTCTCGCGGAAGTCCGTCTCGTACAGCGTGTTGGCCATGGCTAGCACACCCTGGAGGTTGGGGACCGCCAACCCCACCCGCTCGGCCAGGTCGCAATAGGGCACCACGCCCGTGGGGATGTCCTCCAGCAGCAGCCGAGTCTGCAACGACGTGGGCGCGCTGATGTCGCGGTAGGCTTCCAGGGCCTGCATCAGGTCGAAGAGGTCGTCGTGGGGCAGTTCGTAGGCCCGTTGGTACCAATCGAGCACCGAGAAGCATCCTTCCAGGCCGAAGGCTGCACAGATGGCCAGACGCTCCCCATCGGTGGTGGTGGTGAGTCGCAACACGTGTCGAGTGGCGCCCTCGCGGTAGTACAGGAAGGGCGCGCCCCGGTCGATGGGGCCCGCGTTGAGCAGGGTGATCGGCGGGTGAACCACCGCGTTGAGGTTGTGCAGCGAGATGTAGAGCACCGAACCCGCAGGAGTCAGCGAGGGGAAGACGGGCTCGAGGATCGCTCCGGCCCAAGCCGTGCGGGTCGAAGGCAGGGCGGCGTACTGGTTGCTGCGCTTGGCCGCGTAGAGCCGGACGTGCCCGGGCCGGCCCAGGCGGCAGGTGTACAGCGAGTTCAGGACCTCCACCGGGACGAGCTCTCCCCGCAGTCCATGGTCCCGGGCGAGTTGGAGGAAGGTCAGGGCGGAGAAGGTCTGGCCCGGCTGGATCATCAGCAGCGTGCCGTCCTCGAAGTGCGGGCCCGCGGCCGCGGCTACGGCCTCGTGGGCCGAGGCCGGCACACAGGAGCACACCAGCCGCGCCCCCTCCAACACGGCGCCGATGTTCGTGGACGCGAGCCGCAGCGGGAAGCGCCCCTGCATCACACCCTGCACATGGATCGCGCCCTCGGCCTGGACCGGCTCCACCGCGCTGGCTGCGATGTCGTAGATGGCCACCTCGTAGCCAGCCCTTACGAGGGCCGCTGCGGTGGTGCAGCCGATGGGACCGGCGCCGATCACGGCAGCCCGAGCAGGCGGAGCGATTGGATCGAGAGGCGACACGGACGGATCCTCCGACGGGGAGCACGGGGAGTAGCATGGGCCGGTGCAGCAGGCAGGGGGAAGTCAGGGCGGGTGTCAGGCTGCCGTGGCTCCCTTCGGGCCCCCTTGATAGTCGGGCGTAATGTCCATCGACATCGCCAAGTACATGCCCGCCGAGCCGGCTCGGGCCGCCAGGTCGGCGCTCACGCCGATGGCTGCGGACATGCCTGGCTCTCAGATCCTGGACATCGCCCGACAAGTCGGCCAGATGAAGGCCGAAGGCCGCGAGATCTTCGACCTCACCATCGGCGACTTCAGGACCCCTCACTTCGAGGTACCGAGGCAGCTTGCCGAGCGCATGGCGGTTGCCGTTCGCGAGGGTGAGACGCACTACCCGGCGCCCGACGGTACCCCAGAACTCAAGGAAGCCATCGCTCGCCACTACAGCCGCGAGCTGGGGCTCGACTACGGGCCCGAGGCCGTCTGCGTCGGCAGCGGTGCCAGGCCCCCGATCTACGCCGCCTGGCGCTTGTTCGTGGAACCCGGCGACCGCACGGTGAGCTTCGTTCCCGGCTGGAACGTGGGCTACTACGCCTACCTCTCCCTCTCGGACCACCACTTCGTGGCCACCCGACCGCAGGACCGCTTCTTCCCCACGGTGGCGCGGGCGGCCGAGGCCATGCGCGGGGCCCGCCTGGTCACCCTCAACACGCCCCTCAATCCCACCGGCACCACCATCTCCCGCGAGGTGATAACGGGCATCGCCAAGGCCCTGGTCGAAGAGAACCGAGGCCGAGAGCGCCCATGCATGCTGCTGCTGGACCAGGTCTACTGGATGGTCCGCGCCGAAGGCGTACAACACTACCACCCGGTGGCCCTCGTTCCCGAGTGTGCCCCGTACGTCATCAACATCGACGCGATCAGCAAGTCGTTCGCGGCCACCGGTCTGCGCGTGGGCTGGGCCGTGCTGCCGCCCTACCTGCAGCCCGCGATGAAGTCCCTGGTGGGACACATGGGCTCCTGGGCACCGCGCCCCGCCCAGGTGGCTACCTCCTGGTTCCTGAACCACCCCCAGGAAATGCACGCCTACATGGCCGAACACGCCAAGCACATCGGCCGGCGCCTCAAGCGTCTCTACGATGGGATCCTGGCCATCAGGCGCAAGGGCCTGCCCGTGGGCATCATCCCGCCCTACGGCGCCATCTACTTGAGCTTCCGGGTCAACCTCTTCGGCCAGGGCTTCGACACCAACGAGCAGATCCGACGCTGGTTGTTGGACCACGCCGGGCTCGGTGTCGTGCCCTTCCAGGCCTTCGACCTGCCCCAGGACAGCGGCTGGTTCCGCATGGCGGTAGGCGCCATCAGCCTCGAGGACATCGACAGAATGCTCGAGCGCTTGGAATCGGCGCTCCACGGTCTGAAGCTCGAGCCGAGCTAGAGGCGGGGCCTACCTGCCCTGGATGCCCATCAGCGCAGAGTAACGGGCGCTGCAGGCACGTTTCTTGGCCAGGTGGGCGGTCTCGGTGTCCACGAAGGTCAGCGCGGCGGCATCGCAGAAGTCCACACAGGTGGGCTCACCGTCGCAGTGGTCGCACTTGATGGGGCGGCCTTCCTGGACGTCTACGCCCACGGCACCGAAGGGGCAGGCCATGACGCACATGCGGCAGCCGATGCAGAGCTGGTAGTCGATCAACACCCGGCCGGCGGCCTGATCGCGGCTGATGGCCCGCTTGGGGCAGACCGCGGCGCAGGCGGCCTGTTCGCATTGCTGGCAGAGCATGGGCAGGTAGAAACCCTCGGCTTCCCACTTGATGATGCTGATGCGCGCGCGGGCCGGATCGGCGGTGCCGGTGTGCTTCACGGAGCAGACCAGCTCACATTGGCGACAGCCCGTGCAGGCGCTCTGGTCGATGACGATCATCTTGGACATGGCTGGCTCCTGCTATCGGCCGAGGGAAGGTTCGTGTTCGAGGCCCAGCCGGGCCAGGGTGTCGGAGGGCACGCGGCCCTGCTCGTCCCAGCCGTGGTGCGCGTAGTATTCGTCGATCATCTGGCTGAGCTTGTCGCGGTCGATGGTCTTGCCTCGGACCACCTCGAAGCCCATGGTGGTGGGCTCGTCGAAGTAGCGGTCCACCAGCCAGTCGTCGGCCCGGGTCATGCCTTCGCGCAGGTTGAACATGCGCTCCAGGTTGTAGCTGCGCTCGGCCACGTCCCAGACCTGGCGGGGACTGAGCTCGATGCCAGGGATGAGCGCCAGCCAGCGGGAGAACTCGTCGAACGCGGGCATGTTCGGGGAGAGGAAGACCGTGTGGTACTTGCAGACCCCCAGGCAGTCCACGGCCATGTAGACCATCT
>CAZVHW010000656.1:0-4112 GCA_964626835.1 uncultured Enterobacterales bacterium | reverse complement strand
TGTCGAAGCCGGGTTCGCCGAGGTCGCGCGTGATGGACAGCAGCAGGTCTCGGACGCGCTCGGGGCTGCCCGCCCCTGCGCCCAGCAGCACCGCGGCCGCGCCCGCCACGTGGGGACTGGCCATGGAGGTGCCCTGCCAGGCCGCGAACTGCACACCGCCATCGGGGGCGATGGTTTCCTGCAGCACGCCGCCACCTTCCTGGGTGGTGTCGCCGCCCGGGCCCACCAGGTCTACGCCTTCGCCCCAGGTGGAGTACGGAGCCAGCTCGGCGCCAGGCCCCACCGATCCCACGCCCAGTACGCTGACGGCGTGGGCGGGGCAGATGACGCCTTCGCTGCCTGAGTTGCCTGCCGCCGCCACGACGATGACGCCCGCTTCGGCTGCTCGCTCGACCGCCAGGTGAAGCACGTCGGAGTGCCCGCCGCCCAGGCTCAGGTTGATGACGTCGGCGCCCGCGTCCACGGCCTCGTCCACCGCGGCAGCGATGTGGTCGGATCGACCGGAGCCCCGGGAGTCGAGCACCTTGTAAGGAATGATGGTGGCTCGCTGGGCCAAGCCCGCCACCCCCAGCCCGTTGTTGGTGGCCTGGGCGATGGTGCCCGCGACATGAGTGCCGTGGCCCTGGTCGTCACGGGCGGTCTCGACGCCAGGCACGAAGCTCATGCCCTCGAGCACGTCCACACCCTCGAGGTCGGGGCCCTGGCTGACGCCGGTGTCGATGACCGCCACCTTCACGCCGTGGCCTTCGCCCACACGCCAGCCCACGGGGGCGCCCACCATCTCGAAGTTCCACTGCTCGTCGTAGCGCGGGTCGTCGGGGTAGCCCATGGCTTGCATGGCCACCGCGGGCTCGGCGGCTTCGATTCCAGGCTCGCCTGAAAGCAGAGCCAGGGCCTGGGCCAGGTCTCGCACGGTTGCGCTGGTCAGGGCTTCGTCCATCGAGACCGCGGAGCTGTAGGTCAGAGGGATGCCCGTGCGTTCGGCAAGGGCTTGGATGGTTTCTTCGCTGGTGCCGTCCACGAAGTCGACCACCAGCACGCCGGGTTCACCCAGGGCAACGGGACCCGGGGCGCTGTCGAGGCCAGCCTGGTGTGGACTGGGCGCGCGCAGCACCCACAACATTGCGAGCAGGACCGCCATGCAGACGAGAGCGAGGGCACGATGCACGGGTACCTCCGGGCGTGGGGGAGGGAATACGTCGGGAACACCTTGGATCTTTCAGATGATCCCATATCTTGGCATGGTGGCGTTCAATACGCCCGTGACGAGGCCGGTGTGGCCTGGGTATGGTAGCATCCTCGGCGAATTCCACCTCCGCCGTGCCCGCTGCAGGCGCGGCCCGTCTCCGATGAGGTCCAATGGCTACAACAGGGAACAGCCCGGTCTCCCCACGGCATGCCACCTCGGGATCCCGTAGGATCTGCCGGGCCTGCGTCCTCTCCGAGAGCCCACCCGACATCTGGCTGGGCGAGTCGGGTCTGTGCAACATCTGCGTCGAGTGGGAGCAGGCGGGCGCCCAGGCGGTCGAAGGTCGTACACTGCTCGAGACCGATCTCACGCGGATTATCGTCAAGCACCGCGGCAAGCAGAAGTACGACTGCCTGGTGATGTGCAGTGGTGGCAAGGACAGCACCGCGGCCCTGTACCAGATCGTGCGCCGCTATCGCATGAACCCGCTGGCGTTCACGTTCAACCACGGCTTCGTCCCGGACGAACACGTCGAGATCGTTCGCAACGTGGTCCGCGCGCTCGGCGTGGACTGGCTCTACTTCGACACCAGCAGCATGCACGAGATGTTCCGAGCCATCGTGCGCTCGCGGTCTGGAACCATCATCTGCCCCATATGCTCGCTTTGGTACATGAACACCACCTACGAGATCGCCGCGCGGTATCGAATCCCGCTCATCGTGTCCGGCTGGACCAAGGGACAGACCACGGGGTCAAGCCGGAGCGCCATGACCACCTGTGCCTGCAACCAGACCTCGCAGGAGCACCAGTCCATGGCTGCAGCGACCAAGGCGTTCATGCGCGATGTCAAGAAGTCGCTGCCCGCGTACCGCGATTTCCCATCGGACATGGAGGCAGTGCTGCGCATTGCGCGCAAGCGCCACAAGACCAAGGCCGTAGCCTTGTCCCCCCACTGGTTCTTGCCCATCGACACCGCGGAGTTCATCGAGACCATCAAGGACGAGGTGAACTGGAGCTACCCGGAGTTTTCGTACCCGCGCAAGACCACCAACTGCGATCTGAACTTCCTCTCCTCTTGGCTGGCACTGCGGGACTACGGCTTCTCGCACTACCACATCGAGCTGAGCAACCTGATCCGCCGCGATCTGATGACCCGAGACGAAGCCCTGCAGATGTTGGACGCCAGCTTCATCGACGAAGCCTTCATGGAGCCCACCCTGAAGAAACTGGGCCTGGGCGTCGAGGACCTCGCTCCGGGGCCCCCGCGGTCTCTGAAGGGCTAGCCCGGTCCGGTGTGTGGCCGTGCTATCGTATGGGGGGCAACTATCAGGTGCGTGAAACTCGCTTGGATGAAGCCATCCCGACTATCTGGAGAAAAGACCATGCCCGCCTACATCGAGAGCTTGACCACCAACTGGTTCACCGTCTCAGACACCAGTGAATTGCAAGCCCTCGTAGGGCGAATCGAATGCGAGCCTCGGGAAGGCTCTGGCGAGACGCTCACCGTGCATCAACGCGATGGTCAGGTGAGGCTCACGATGTTTGACTGCCTCGATACCCGCCTCGACTACTATGACGACGACCTCGACGATGATGTCGACTTTGTAGAGGCCCTCGTGAAGCTCTTGGCCGAGGGGGCGGTCCTGCGGGTGACCTCCGTGTCCTGGTACAAGTCCGAGGTGGCCCGCTTCATGTACACCGTCTACACCGCTGACGGTCGGTCGTACGACATGAACACCATGGCTGCAGAGTCGGCCGCGGCCAAGGAGTTCGGGATCCCCGCGTCAGTGCTGCAGGCCTTCTAGGGTTGCCCCTGGAGTGGTGGCCGCGAACACCCCCCGAGCCGACACCTTGAAGCCCTTTCTCCGGAGCACGCCCACGCTCCGGGTCACCTACACCAGCACTGCCCGTGCGCGCAACGCAGGGTGAAGGCTCTCGATGAGGGCCTCGTTCTCCACCTCAATGCGCTCAAGGGACGTCAGGGGTGGAATGCCAGCGAGCTCCTTCCAACCCGTCACCTTGAGGATCCGGAGCTTGGAGAGCGTGGGGGGCAACAGGGGCAGACCCTCTACATGCCTAAAGTGCCCCACCATCGTGAGCTCTTCTAAGTTCGCGCAGCCCTCCAGCGCGACTCTGGCTTCTCGATTTCGGAATTCAATGGTCGCACGAAACAGACTGGGGCAATCCCCCAGCTCGAGCGTATCTTGAATGGCCAAAGACACCTCTGTTAGAGCCGGTTGCCCCACCATCCGCAGTCTACGGATCACCAGATCGAGTGTGAGAAGATTGGGCAGCACAGAGCTCAGATCCAGAGCGAAACTCTTGTCGCAGATCTCCATGTGTTTCACGGTAGCAGCGCAGTCCAGAAAGAACTCGTTGAAGTACGCGGGCCAGGCACCCTTCTGCGGCGAATGGACTCTCAGCAGCTGTAGCCTGGGCGGTGGTTGGACTGCTCCAAAGGCGTAGATCATCGGGAAATGAACTTCGATCTCCTCCAGGTGCTGCAGCGCGTCCGGGGGGGCGATGGAGGCAACCGTGCCACTCGATGGTGCATTGATATACCTCAAACTGAGTGCAGTCAGCTGCCGAGGCAGCACCAAGGCGTCCGCCCCATTATCCAACGTCAACGAACGCAAGCTGGGGAGGTGCCCGAAACGATGTCCATTCGCGATTGGGTAAGCCGAGGGGAGCCCTCGAGGAAGCCCTGCAGCTCCGCGTCGTCGAAGCGGCCCGTGTCGGGATCGGGGTGGAGGGTGATCACCTTGGCGTGCATCGGAGGAAGCCTGTGTGAGAGAGGACGACTATCCCGGTGGCGATGGCGCGGCCGCGCCAGGCGGCCCAGAGGGCCACCCGGCGCGGGTTCTCGCTCCCAGAGCGCGAGCGCCTCGGCAAGGCGCCGCGCCGGGCAGCGCTGCGGGCCGCC
>CAZVHW010000655.1:0-4138 GCA_964626835.1 uncultured Enterobacterales bacterium | reverse complement strand
ACGCCGACGGCTTCGGCGACATCCTGATCGGAGCTCCGTACTTCGACCAGGGTGAATCCGACGAGGGGGCGGCCTACCTGGTGCTAGGCCCGGTCGCAGGCGAGATCGGCCTGGGCGCCGCCGACGCCCGCCTCGTCGGCAAGGAAGCCGGGGGGGGCGCAGGCAGCGCGGTGGCGGGCGCGGGGGACGTAAACGCCGACGGCTTCGACGACATCCTGGTCGGGGCACCCTACCTCGACGTGGGAGCAACGGATGCCGGTGCGGCCTACCTCGTCCTGGGCCCCGTCTCGGGCGAGATCGACCTGGGCTCCGCGGATGCCAGCCTGGATGGGGAATCCACCATCGACTGGACCGGGTGGTCCGTCGCCGGCGGGGCGGACGTGAACGGCGACGGCGCGGACGACATCCTGGTCGGCGCCCCCTACTCGGACAAGGGCGGCTCGAACGCGGGCGCGGCCTTCCTGCTGCTGGGACCGGTCAGTGGCGCGCTCTCCCAAGCCGACGCCGACGCCGCGCTGGTCGGCGAGGCTGAGTACGACGCCGCGGGCCGCGCGCTGGGCTTCGCTGGGGATGTCGACGGCGACGGCCTGGATGACGTCATCATGGGCGCATCCGGCAGCGCACAAGGAGGCAGCAACGCGGGCGCGGCCTACCTCGTGCTCGGGCCAATCAGCGCGAACATAGGGCTAGGGGCCGCCGACGCAAGGCTGGTGGGCGAGGCGGCCAACGACGGCGCGGGAGGATCCGTGGCCGGCGCTGGCGACGTGGACGGTGACGGCCTGGACGACCTCCTGGTCGGCGCCAGCGGCAACGACAACCAGGCCTCCGACGCCGGCATCGCCTACCTCCTGCAGGGCTCGATCCGAGGCTACAGCTCGCTGGGCAACGCCCACGCCCGCCTCCTGGGCGTAGCGATGGACGACCGGGCCGGCGCTGCCGTCTCCAGCGCGGGGGATACCGACGACGACGGCTTCGACGACATCCTGGTGGGAGCCCCTGGCCACGACGGAGGGGGGCTCGACGCCGGAGCCACGTTCCTCGTGCTCGGGCCGATCACCGGCGAGGTCGTCCTGGCCTCCGCCTACGCCACCCTCGAGGCCGAGCAGGCCTCCGATGGCATGGGCAGCGCCCTCTCCAGCGCCGGCGACGTGGACGCAGACGGCAGCGCCGACATCCTGGCGGGCGCCCCGGACTACAGCGACGGCGGCACCGACCGCGGCGCCGCGTACCTGCTCGGTGTCGTGAACTGGTAGTGGGAGACGGAAGGTCGGTGGATCAATTGTCCGGCAGTTGTTTCCGGATCTGCCCCAGCAAGGAGCGGAAGTGGGCTTCGGCGCTCTTCTGCTCGAACTGCTGCGCGATCTCCAATCCGCGCAGGGCGTCGCGCAGAGCTTCCTCGAAGCGGCCGAGGCGACCCAGGATCTGGGCCCTGTAGCCGCGCGCAGAGGCTTCCTGGGCGGGAGCTTGCATGGCGATGGCTTCCTGCACCAGGGCTGTCAGCTCACTGACGGCTTGCTCCACGCGGCCCTCTTCCGCCGCTGCGATGGCCTGCTGCAGGCGGTCCTGGGCAGTCTGTTCGTGCTGCGGCTCCGGTCGCACCTCCTCGCGGGGGTCCCAGCTGGCCTTTGACAGCTTTGCCAGTAGGGTATCGATCTTGCGCGCGTACTCGTCTTGACCCACCGTGGTCCAGCCGTGCTTGGCCACCGCCAGGATCTCGCGGGCGGCCTCCAGGTCTCCCTTGCCAGCGAGCAGCTGACCGTAGACCGTACCCACGGCGGCCAGCCCTTCGATGCGGCCGGTGCGACCGAAGAGGGTCCAGGCTTCTTCGAGCCGGGGCAGGGCCAGGTCGTGGCGTCCCTGGCCCAGGTCGAGCTGAGCCAGGTCCCACGAGGCCGCGGCGATGCCGTCCAGGTCTTTCTGCTCGCGGTTGATCTCCAGGCGCCTCCGCTGCAGGTCCCGGGCCAGGTCCACCTTGCCCTGGGCGAAGCGCACGCGAGACATCTCGCCCAGCACGGCGGCCACGGCGCGCTGATCGCCGCGAGCGTTCTGGGTGTCGCGTTCCTGCTCGAGCAGGTCCAGGGCCGCGTCAAGGTCGCCTTGGGCAGCGCGCTGGCGGGCGATCGCGATGGGGCCACGGGGCTCGTCTGTCATGGGGACCTCGGGATTCAACTGGGCGGTCGCCGACCTATCACGCGTGGCGTGGAGGCGGAAAGAGCCAGGCAGTCCCCACCGCGGCACGGACGGCCGCCCTGTCGACAGGCGCTGTTTTCCGGGCGGCCCTTTCCGGCGCAAGTCCAGCCAGGCTGAGTTCCAAGGCAGCGGCGAACGCGCTGCGCGATTAGTGCTGATGTCCCACGACATCATCCAACCCCGAGGTGCTGATGCGTTTTCTCCGTCTCCCCATGGCGCTGGTCTTCTCCATCGCCTGTCTTCTCTTCTCCACCGACGCCCTCGCGGGAGCCAAGGTCAAGCTGGCCGATGGCGATCTCTCCGCTTTCACCTCGGCGCAAACCATCCAAGTCGTCTTCGTCTACGACGGCATGATGGTCGGCACCAAGACCGAAGAGGCCTATGTCTCCGAGAAGATCGCCGACAAGAACGCTGACGTAGCGGGCTCGGGCGAATACTGGCACGGTCGCTGGTTGGCGGATCGCGAGCTGCGCTTCCACCCCAAGTTCTTCATCCTGATGAACCGCGATCTCGCCGAGCGCAGCATCACCGTGGGCGACGCTCCCGACTCCCCGACCTTGCTCATGACCGTCACCGTCACCCGAACGGAGCCCGGTTTCTACTCCTACGTGGTGAACAAGCCGGCCGAAGTGGACTTCGACATCACGGTCACGGCCACCGGAGCGCCCGACACGGTCCTGGCGCACTTCACCGTCGACCGCGCCCCGGGTAGGTCCGTCGTCTCCATGGCCGACACCGGCGAGCGCATCAGCGAAGCCTACGCCAAGGCAGGCAAGGACCTCGCCAAGTACATCAACAGGTAAGGCCGACTGACACCACCGGCGACCGTCACGGCTTCGCTCGACTTCGAGCTGCTGGCAGGCGAGGTCGCGGCGGTGGAGATCGCCTTCGACTAGCGGACGTCAGGGGACGTTTGGGTCTCTCAACAACGTGACGGGCTCGTGGGTGGCAAACAGGGCGGCCAGATCGGAGAGTGCAGCCTGCGGCTCGGGCTGGTCGAAGTAGTCCGAGCCAATGGAGCCGTCCGACCACTGCTCCTGGCCATCGTATTCCCAGTTCAGGAACATGCCGCAGGACGGGACCGTGGCGAGAACCTCCCCGTACTCCCTGATTTCTTGGGCGGTCATTGGATAGTGCCCGGGGCGCCACCCCGGCCGGCCGGCGGAGCCGTCCCCGCCGAGGAGAGGAACGTCGCTCTCCTCACCATCGAGGATCCGCCGCAGGTTGACCCGGATGCGTTCCTCGCCCCGGAGGACATAGACCTTCCTCAGGTTCGCCGTGGGGAGCGCACCGCCCGCCACCACGATGCTGCGGGAGACCGTCAGCCCTTCGCGAAAGGTGACCTCGCCAGGCTTACCCACGCTCCCCATGACCGAGACGAGGCTCTGGGGCACGAACACGACATCTCCCGCCGCGAGGGGGAGGGCGTCCGCTCCCTGCGTCAGGAGCTGATCGTACGGGAGAACCGTGGTGTCCCCGTTCTCGCCTCCATGGGTGACCGACCACGCACCTTTGTCGGGTCCCTCCACACGAAGCTGGTAGGCTGATGGAAGACAGGAGGTCTCATGTCGCCCGATCTTCACCGCCTGATCGCCTTCCTGCTGACCCGCCAGGACGAACTGCAAGCGGCCCTGCTCGACGTCATCATCGAGCACCTGCCCGTCTACTCCACCATGGATCTCCGGGAGCTCGGTCCCGCGGTGAACGTCCTGGTGAACGATCTCTTCAACCTGCTCTACCAGGGCTCCACTGCGCAGCTCAGGTTGCACCTGCACGCCGCGGCAGCTCGCCGCGTGGAACAGGGCATCCCGCTCGGGGACTACGTCGAGGCCCATGTGCAGCTCCTGCCCGCCATTCGCAAGGTCCTGGCCACGGCCGGCCTCTCCGACGACCCGGGCTACGAGCGGGCCCTGGGGGAGCTGGCGCAGGTCCTGCTGTCCCTGGTCCC
>CAZVHW010000654.1:0-4143 GCA_964626835.1 uncultured Enterobacterales bacterium | reverse complement strand
CAGCCGAGGGGCGGCGAGCACTACTGCTACAACACCAAGTTCGCGCGGGTGTCCCTGCGCCTGGGCTCCCACGTGTTGCAGTCCCGACGCGGCGAGCTGGAGACCTTCTTCCCCGAGCCGTTGCCCGAGATTCCTCTGCACCCCCCGGCCAGCTGGACGCCCCGCAACGGCGTCTACGACAGCGCCCGGTGACACCGGGACGAGGGGAACTCCCTGGGGCCGGTTCCTAGTGCACCTGGATGGGGATCCTGGGGAGCATGAGCTCCATGCTTTCTTTCACGCTCCAGGTGCACTGGCCCTCGTGGCACCCGCACAGCTCGACGGCGTTGAAGCAGGGCAGGATCTCGCAGGTGGTCATGATGTCCCCCTTCTTCGAGGTGGGCACACAGACTTCCTGTGAGCAGCCAGCGGTGCCGCAGTCTGCATCGACGCTGCATTCGCCTTCTTGCTGTGCGCCCTCGAGGCGGGCATGGCACTGGTCGTAGAGCATCCGGGGCGTGGGTTGATCCACGGGAAGGTCGCTCGGAGGCTGCTCGGGCTCCGCTTCGGTAGCCTCGGGGATCTCGGCTTCACCCACCTCGGCCAACGGCCCACCCTGGATCTCGTCGATAGGGGGGACCTCGGCAGCGCCACCGCCGCTAGATGTCGATTCCGATGGACGGGTGGCTTCCTGGTGGGCATCGCATGCCGTGAGGAGAATGAAAAGCGGGACGAAGAGGCGGGTCATGGCTGACTCCGTTGACAAGGTTTCAGACGCCACGCGCTCGCGAGAGGCCGTCACGGTAGGAACCGTTGTTGGGTTCGAGCTCGCAAGCCTTGCCCCAACAATCCAGGGAACCCCGGGAGTCGCCCTTGAGGATCGCCATCTCCCCCTTCTTGGAGAGGATCTCGGCGGAGGCGGCGATCATGTCCTTTTCGATGATCTCCTGGCGCAAGGTGCGGCGCCTGCGCTCGTCCATGAGGAGGTCGAAGACCTCGTGCACGCGGGCCAGGATCGTCTCGACCTTGTCCTTGAGCTCCTGCGGAAGGCGCTGGTACTCTCGGCCCGCGAACTCACGCTGGATGCGCTTGTAGGCGACCTCGACCTCGGGTGTGAGGCAGATCCAGTGGACCTCGAGGATGTCGAAAGGACTGCCTTTTTCGAGCTGCTTTGTCTTCTGATCGATGCGGTGGCTGACCCTGCTGATGTAGCGCTCCATGGTCTCTTCCTTGCGGAAGTCGAGGAAGCCCATCTCGGTCAAGGCCCACACCGCCGCCGAGGTGTCGGTGCGGCTGAGGTTGGAGACGGAGAACAGCTCGCGGAGGCGCCAGGAGTTCGAGGCCATGATCTCGATGAACTTTCGCTCCGCGGCCTTGAAGTTGATCTCGGCCGCGGCGTCGGCCACGCCGTCCGCGAAGTAGACGTAGAGGTCCATGTGGGGCCGGTGGGCCTTGGCGATCTGCTCCATGGAGAGCTGGCGGGAGTACTGCAGCAGGGCTCGGAACAGGATGGAGGGGACGTTGAGCGGCGGCGTGATGAAGCGCTCCGTCAGCGACTCGAGCTCGAAGAAGGCCCATACGCCAGCATCGACCCGCATGATCTTCTGCAGGTGCAGCTCGACCTGTTTCTGCAGCGCCATGACCAGCTGGGGGAAGTTCAACGCACCGAGCTGAATGAGCGCCTCACCCTGTCGGATGTCCTGCTGCTCCATGATCTGCAGGCTCTGCTTGAGCTGTGCACGGTCCACCTTGCCTGCTCGATAGAGCAACACGCCCAACACGGAGCGTTGGTCGAGGGGCTCGATGCGCCAGCCGACGGGACCGCCGCGCTCCCAAAAACCGAAGCGCCGGTCGCCCTTTTCGCCGATGATCACCATCAGGCCGGTTGTGCGCTTGATGGCGAACTGCACCATGGCGTCGCGAAGGGAGCGGTCGCCCAGCGACCCTTCGGCCATGGGCTCGAGCTGGGAGACGTCGGGGATGACGAAGCCTCGCTCGCCGGGGCGCTTGGCAGCGGCGACCGGAGCCGCACCGGGGGCAGGGGCTGCGCCCGCGGCGGGCCGCTCCGTCAGCTCGCGACGCAAGCGGCGGACCTCTTCCTGCGACTTGCGCTGCGTGACGACCACCGCCTGCTGGACAGCTTGTTCCATGCTGTCGCGGGGCACGTGGATACCTTTGTCGAGCAGGTATTGCGCGACCTCGGTGACGATGCCCAAGAGCTGATCGATGCCCTTGCGAACCTCGTCCGGCAGCTCGGGGATCTTGAGATAGGTGCTGCCATCGGCCGCGCGGCTGACCACCTGGGTTGGGATGGGACCCAGGCGTCCCACGATGGGGAGCACGAGGTCGACCCGGACATTGGGCGCGGCCTCGCCGTCGAGGTCTTGGGGCCGCAAGGCCATCGCTCCGGCAGAGAGGGTGCCCTGCCACTCGTCCAGGAACTCGGTGATGCTGTCGTACCGCCTCGTGGCTTGCCGTACCGCCATGACTTCACCTCACGTACCAAGATAACCAGCCAGCGCCGTTGGATCCGACCGGGTTCGGACACCAGGGCTCAACACAACCCGGGCGGCTATGGCACCCCACCCGGGAGCCGTGATACCACCCGGCTCCCCCGCAGCCGACATGAGGGACTCTCGTGGCTACCTATGACACCTCCGACTTCCGCAACGGCCTCAAGGTCGAGCTCGATGGCGACCCCTACATCGTGGTTTGGTTCCAGTTCGTCAAGCCCGGCAAGGGCAACGCGTTCACCCGCAGCAAGCTCAAGAACATGCTCACGGGAAACACCATCGAGCGCACCTACCGCACGGGCGAAAAGCTCAAGGCCGCCGAGGTCGAAGAGCAACCCATGCAGTACCTCTACAGCGACGGCGAGTCCTACTTCTTCATGAACGTCGAAACCTACGAGCAGATGGGCATACTCGGGGACGGCATCAAGGACGAAGCCAAGTACCTCACCGAGAACCTCGAGATCACGGTGATGTTCTTCAAGGGTCGCGCGGTGAGCATCACCCTCCCCAACTTCATCGAGAGCGAGATCGTCTACTGTGAGCCTGGCGTTCGTGGCAACACGGCCACCGGTGCGACCAAGCCTGCCGAGTTGGCGTGTGGTGCCTCGGTCAATGTCCCGCTCTTCGTGGAACAGGGCGAGACCATTCGAGTCGACACCCGAACTGGAGACTACGTCAGCCGCGTCAAGGTGTAGGCCAGCCGATCGTTACCGAAGCTCCGACAGGATGCCCTCGATGCGTTCCCGCGTGGCAGCGTCCATGCGGTACTCGATGCCCATGCCTTCTTCCTGTCCGGCCGAGAGCCCGGTGAGCGAGGCGCTGGACCAGGTGACCACGCCGGGGAAACGCAAGGGCTGATCGACGCCAGGCACCCGCACCTCGAACATACACTCGCGCCCCACGGGCAGGGGCTTGGGCGTGCGAATGAACGCCCCTCCGCGCCGCAGGTTCTCGCGGTATTCGAGCACGAAGGCGTCGAGGCTTCGATAGTTCATCTTTAGACGGGCAGGCTTCTTGCGAGGCTTGGGAGGGGCGGGTTCGGCCTGAGGTGGCTCGGGAGCCACGGGCTTCGGAGCGATGGCGCCATCTTCCCAGAGGGGGACCTCGTCGGTGTTTCCTTCGGGATCGTCGAGCCCCAAGAGGTCGTCGGTCCCCAGGTTCCCCACGGGGAGATCTTCGAGATCGTCTTTTCCGTCCCAGGCGTCGCCTTCGGACAGCGACCCACCCGCCAGCCCGAGGGTGGCCTTGCCCGCCGGCTCGTCCACCAGAGAGTCGAAGGCTCCAAGGTCTTCGGCGACCTCCTCGACCATTGCGGGCTCGGGTGCGACCTGGGTGAGGTCGATGCCGATGTCGCTGTAGGCTTCTGGGGCCTGTGGTTCCGCGTCCGGGTTCTCCGGCACGACCTCGCCGATCTCGTCGTCGTCTTCGACGCCCTTGCCCATGGCAGCGGCGCCAACGAGACGGACTTCCTTGACCATCTCGGCGTCGTCTTCCACATCGAGCGCCTCACCGCTGCCCTTTTTCTTCCCGCCAAACACGCGGCCCAGCAGTGCCGCGAAGCGCGATGACTTCCCGTCCTGGGGCTGGGCTGCATCGGGGCGACCTAGGGGAGCCAGTTCGTCCGGTAGTGCCTTGGTGGAAACCGTGGCGG
>CAZVHW010000653.1:0-4150 GCA_964626835.1 uncultured Enterobacterales bacterium | reverse complement strand
GTGGCGGCGGTGCCGGTCATCCCGGAGAGCTTGTCGTACATGCGGAAGTAGTTCTGGTAGGTGACCGTGGCGTAGGTTTGGGACTCCTCTTGGATGGGCACCTTCTCCTTGGCCTCTACCGCCTGGTGCAGGCCGTCAGACCATCGGCGCCCGTGCATCAGCCGACCGGTGAACTCGTCGACGATCACCACGTCGTAGTCGCGCACCACGTAGTCGCGATCACGCTTGAACAGGTGATGGGCCTTCAGCGACTGGCTGACGTGGTGGAGCACCTCCATGTTCTGGGTGTCGTACAGGTTGTCCACGCCGAGCTTCCGTTCGACCTTGGTGATGCCCTCGTCGGTGAGGGTGACGCTCTTGCCCTTCTCGTCGATGATGTAGTCGATCTCGTCTTGCAGGGCGGGCACGACCGAGTCGATCAGGTAGTACTTGTCGAGCGGATCGCGAGTGGGGCCGGAGATGATCAGCGGGGTGCGGGCTTCGTCGATGAGGATGGAGTCAACCTCGTCGACGATCCCGAAGTTGTGGCCCCGCTGAACGTAGTCCTCGAGGCGGAACTTCATGTTGTCGCGCAGGTAGTCGAAGCCAAACTCGTTGTTGGTTCCGTAGGTGACGTCGGCTTCGTAGGCTGCTCGCTTGTTGGCGTCGTTGCGATCGCCGGAGAGGATCTTGCCCACTGACATACCCATGTATTTGTAGATCTTGCCCATCCAGTCGGCGTCGCGGTCGGCCAGGTAGTCGTTGACCGTGACCACGTGGCAGCCCTTGCCCGCGAGCCCGTTGAGCGTGATGGGCATGGTGGCCGCGAGGGTCTTGCCCTCGCCGGTCTTCATCTCGGCGATGCGGCCCTGGTGCAGTACGATGGCGCCAACCAGCTGCACGTCGTAGTGGCGCTCGCCAAGCTGACGATGGGCCACTTCGCGCACCATGGCGAAGACCTCGGGCATCAGGTCGTCCAAGGGTGCGCCGTTGTCGACCTGCTGCTTGAACTCGAGGTAGCAGCCAGCCAGCTGTCGCTCCCCCATGCTCTTGTACTTGTCCTCGAGTTGGTTTATGCGATCGATCGCGGGCTGCATGCGCTTGACCTCGCGCTCGGTCCGTGTGCCGACGACCTTCTTGAACATACCTGTGATCCGGTCGAACATGGCGCGAACTCCTGGCAGGGTACTCGAGGCCCCCAAAGATAAGGCGTTTGGCCACAGGGTCCACCCCTTACGGCACGCCCAATGCCGCACGGCGAAGCCGGGTGTTCTACCGACACCGACCACTCCCCGCTGGGCCGGGTTTACCACCGCCCGGCACGGGTTATGGGAGGCCGGCAAACCGACCGGGTCCCGAGGAATCCCCTCGCCCTCTCCCGCGTCCTTCGAGCCAGGAGCCCAACGATGCGCATCACGTCATGTGGCATGACCGACGTCGGGATGAAGCGCACCAACAACGAAGACGCCTACCTGATCAACGACGAGCTCAACCTCTTCGTCGTCTGTGACGGCATGGGCGGACACGTGGGGGGCGAGCTGGCCTCGAGCATCGCGGTCAACACCGTCGAGGAGGTCCTCTCCACGATCGAAGCCGATCCCGCCGCCGAGCTACCCGACGATCCCATCGAAGCCACCCGCGAAAAGATCCGCTACGCGATCCGGCTGGCTGGCAAGCGCATCTACGAAAAGGCCATCGCCGAGCCAGAGTTCAAGGGCATGGGCACCACCGTCATCGTCATGTTGGTCGACGGAGGCAACGCCTACGTGGCACACGTAGGCGACTCGCGGGCATACGTCGTACGAGAAGATCTCATCGAGCAGCTCACGGAAGATCACTCCCTGGTCAACGAGAAGATCCGCGCGGGCGTGCTCACCCCCGAAGAAGCCAAGACCCACAAGCTCCGCAACATCATCACCCGGTCCCTGGGCTACCAGGAAGACGTCGACGTCGACATCCAGGTTCGCGCCATTCGCCGCAACGACACCTTCCTGCTCTGCACCGACGGCCTGTCCAACCTCGTCGAAACCGGTGAGCTGGGCGAAGCCGTACGGGGAGGCTCTCCCCAAGGCGCCGCACGCACGCTCATCGAGCTGGCCTGCGACCGCGGCGGCGACGACAACATCACCACGGTGATCTGCCGCGTCGAGGAAGTCCACTGATGTCTCGCCCCCCTTCCAGCCATCCGGAAAGGGGGGGCTACACCATCCTCGTAGTGCCCGACAGGGGTGCCAAGGCCGTGCGGCAGCTACACCTCACGCCTCGCCAACTGCGGTTTGCCAGGACGATGGGCGCCGCGTCGGCCGTGGTGCTTGCGCTGCTCGTTACCGGCCTGGCCCTGTTCGGAGCGCGCATCTGGGCGTACGACGACCTCGTGCAAGAAAACCTCGTGCTTCGGCAGCACCTCGAGTCTATCGACAACCAGCTCGAGCGCGTGGACGACGCACTACGACGCATCAGGCTGTACGACACGCAGATTCGCCACCTAAGCCACGACGCCGACCTGCCGGGCTTCGGTCCGGTGGACGAAGACGAGCAGGAACGCTGGACCGAGCTGTGGGGTGTGGACGCCCCCACCCTGCCGAACGAGCAACCGGCGGTACCAAGCCTCGACGGCGCTGAGTCCGTCCCGGGTTCGGCGGGCGTCGGCCCCATCGACATCCGCCCAGCCGAGCTCTGGGCCATGGCGGTCGAGGACCGCGCCGCCCAGCTGGTGGGCATGGTCGACGAGATGGAGCCCCGGATGTCCGCCATGGTCCAGGACCTCGAGGACTGGCGCTCCTACCGCTCCGCCCTGCCAGCCATCTGGCCGGCCTACGGCATGCTCACTTCGGAGTTCGGCTACCGCCGCTCACCCTTCTCCCGCCGCTGGAAGTTCCACTCCGGCATCGACATCGCAGGCCCCAGGGGTACCCCAATCTTCGCCGTGGCTCCCGGTGTCGTCAGCTTCGCCGGCTACAACTCCGGCTACGGACGCATGGTCGAGATCGAGCACGGCTACTCGGTAAAGACCCGCTACGCCCACAACACCTCGCACTTCGTCCGGGAAGGTGACGTCGTCGATGTCGGGGATCGCATCGCCACCATCGGCTCCACTGGCCGCACCACCGGCCCCCATCTGCACTTCGAACTCACGATCGACGGCCAGGCAGTGGACCCCATGGAGTACATGCCGTAGGAGACCGACATGGAAGTCTTGAAGGCGGCCCTCGAGGCCATGCAACAGGGGCGCCCCGCGGCGCTGGTCACGGTGGTGGGCACCAAGGGTTCGACACCTCGCGAAGCCGGGGCCCGCATGCTGGTCTACGCCGACGGCAGCGCCCAAGGCACCATCGGGGGCGGGGCCGTGGAGTACGAAGCCCAGAACCTCGCCATGGTTGCCATCGAAGAGGGTCGGCCACGGCGCTTCGCGCCCAACCTGGGCAAGGACCTGGGAATGGCGTGTGGCGGCAGCATGGACATCTTCATCGATCCCCTCGTCCGCCAACCCCAGATGCTCATCTTCGGAGCCGGCCATGTCGCCCACGAGGCAGCACCCATCGCGCTCAGACTCGGCTTCGCGGTCACCGTGGTGGACACACGCCCAGAGCAAGCCACGCCTGAGCGTTTCCCCGGCTGCGAGATTCGAATCGAGCATCCACGAGACGTGGCTGCATCCATGGAATGTGCACCGGACGTCTGGGTGCTCATCGTCACCTACGGCCACGCGCAGGACCTCGACGTGCTCCGGGCCCTGGTAGGCCAGCCCCTGGCCTGGCTGGGGGCAATCGCCAGCCGCCGCAAGGTCGCCACCTTCTTCGAGAAGCTGGGCAAGGAGGGTGTGCCCCGGGAATCCCTCGAGCGGATCTCCTCCCCCGTGGGCCTGGACATCGGCGCCCAAACCCCTGCCGAGATCGCCATCAGCGTGGCGGCGGAGTGGGTCAGGGTCCGCAACGACAGCCAGCGGCCCCCAGTGCCGTTGTCCGAGAGTCGATAGCTCAGAGAAGTGCTGGGGTGGGAGGGTGCCGGGGCGCAGCTATGGTGCTGGGGTTGGTGGGTGCCGGGGCGCAGCTATGGTGCTGGGGTGGGCGGGTGCGGGGGCACAGCTAGGGTGCTGGGGTGGGCGGGTGCGGGGGCGCAGCTAGGGTGCTGGGGTTGGTGGGTGCCACGTGGAGCGTTGTGCTGTCGGGCA
>CAZVHW010000652.1:0-4158 GCA_964626835.1 uncultured Enterobacterales bacterium | reverse complement strand
GTGGAGAGGAGGGGGAGAGGGGGGTCAGGTCGTTATGATAACGATTTATGCGATAACGGTGGGCCGTAGCTACTTCACGTGGGATAGAATTTGTTGGAGTCCCGGCGTGATCTGGGCATCGCGGCGGGTTGAGACCATGGCCAGGGCAGCCGCCCGAGACAGACCTTGACTGCGCACCAGGTAGCCGGCCACTACCACCACGGATCGGCTACGGCCCGCGTGGCAGTGCACCATCACGGGTGGGCTGTGCTCCAGCATGTCCTCGAGT
This sequence comes from uncultured Enterobacterales bacterium, assembly GCA_964626835.1. Taxonomy (GTDB): domain Bacteria; phylum Myxococcota_A; class UBA796; order UBA796; family JAFGLY01; genus CALDOK01. The sequence continues at coordinate 3,890 of CAZVHW010000652.1, read as the reverse complement.
ACGTCGACCGCGTCGATGAAGGTCTCGGGACGGTTGCCGCGTCCGTCGATGAGCTCGATGACCTCGAGTTCGTCCAGGCCGTGCTCGTCGGGCTCGATGTCGGCCAACGTCCCCACCAGCCCCAACACGGAGCGGATGCCCTCGCGCGCGAGCATGTTCTTGTCCAGGGCGTCCTTGTAGTTTCCGATGGCGATGGCGTCGGTGATCCAGTCCAAGGGTTCGAGTCTCCTCTCGGTACAGTTCGCGGGTGAAGACCTCGGCGCAGTCCCAGTCCAGGACGTCTGGCCAACCCTCACCCATGCCTCTACCTCCAGGTTTGCGGTTCCACGGCGAGGACGCTGCGGATCCCCACCCCCGCCCCTACCACATCCCCGAGAAATCGCAGCTCCCATCTTCCGTGACCTCGCTGCACCCCTCGGGATGCTCGATCGTGGGCTCTCCTGCCAGCGCTGAGTCCACGAAGCCCAGGATCTGCTCGAGGTCGGCCTGGCCGGCCAGGGTGTCCCGGGCCGCGAAGCCGTGGATGGCGTAGGGGTCGGTGTCGGGGACCCGGAACTGCTCGATGGCCGTGGCGCCTTGGACTGGGCCCTCGGCGTGTTGCAGGTCCACGATGTCTTCGATGTCATGGGACGACGATGGTCACGTACCAGATGGCTGCGCAGATGACGCCGACCACCAGCAGCATGGCCGCCAGGAGGAAGTAGAGCGTCGTGCCCGGCGGCCCGGTGCGCCGAGCCGAGCCCCGCCCATCGCCTCGAAGGCGGTCGGGTTGGAAGCTCACCCCGCGGTCCGCGCCTAGCTCGGGGGATTCCATGGTGAGCTCGGCATCGGTGAGCTCCTCGGTCTCGGTGAGGGCCCGCTCCAGCTCTGAATCCCCATCGTCATGGTCGGCTAAAAACTCGCCTTCTTCCACGTCTTCCTCGTCCTCTTCGTCTTCCTCGTCACCGGGGGGCAGGGTTTCCTTGTCACACCACAGGAACCAGCGGCGTACGGTCTCCACCGGGTGCATGCGAAGCCAGAGATCGTCGGGGAGGTAGTTGGAGGCGTCGCAGAACCCGCAGCTGACCACTCGCTCGCTGCCGTCCACCTCGAGGCTTCCGCCGCACCCCATGCAAGAGAAGAGGATGGGCTTCGAGCCTTGGGGGGCAGGGGTCTCGGGCCCACCGCCCGACAGCTGGTTCGAGTCTTCGGCCACCAGCCACTTGACCCCGGGCAGCGCCGCGTTGGCGCCCTGGGGTGCGGGCCTGTGGTGCCAGCGCGCGCCGCACTTCGGGCAGGCGTAGGGGGCGGGAGCGGCGACCACCAGGTCCATGTCGAAGTCGTACTTGCAGGCGTAGCAGTAGGGATCGAAGCGGGCATAGAGCAGGTGCCAGTTCTCGCCCAGCACCGTGGTGGTTCCCCCCTGCCCGGGGTTGTTGTCGGGCCCGAGGTTCCAGGCGCTCTCGAGCAGATCGGCCCACTCCGTGAAGGGATAGGGCCGTTCCTTCAGGCAGGACGGGCAGTGGATTCGGTCGGTCAGGGCGTTGACCATGACGGGCCGCCCGCAGTGGGGACACTCGCCGCGCAGCTCGATGGCGATGCCGAACATGGTGCTCCTAGCGGTCGTCCCGGAGATCGAACGTCACGCCTTGGTGGGCGCGAATGGCGTCCTCATCGCCTTGCAGGATCGTGTGGTAGAGCTCGAAGACGGCCGGGTCCCAGAAACCCGCGAAGTGTTGCGGGTACCGGGGGATCAGGGCTTGGCCCAGGGCGTGGTTCACGTTCGGTGGCTCCCTCTCGTTGGCCCGCCGGGTGACGCCCTCGTCGCAGATGGTGATGTTCAGGGCACCGGGGATGTCCGAGGTGGTGTGAGGCTTCATGACCTCGTCGCCGCAGAAGGAGATGCTGACCGCCAGGGTCTCGGCTCTGCGGGGAAGCCGGCTGTGTTTCATCTCCCACACAAGCTCGCTGTCGGGCTGGATGTCCCGCAGGGCGGGGAAGTAGGTGAGCGGGAAGCCCGTGGTGCCGTTGTGGGCCGAGACGAAGGAGACGAAGCGGTCCACGCGGGGGTGCCCCCCCAGCTTCTCGAGGTGGTACCGGGTGGCGATACCGCCATCGCACTCGGCGATGACGTGGACGCGGTCGTGCCCCGAGCCTCGGGCCACGGCTTCGATTGCCTGGCCGATGAGCGGCGAGGCTTCGCGGATGGGCCGGGTGATGAGATCGGGGGCAGTGTAGACCACGGGCCAGTAGCCCTTGGCCTCGAGCCAAGGCACCAGCTCGTCGTAGAACTCGCCGACGATGTTGGAGCCGGGCACCAGCAGCACCAAGGGCCGGTCACCCGCCATGGCCGCGCGCTCTGCGAGGGCGGCTGGCGCGACGTAGCGGTCAGCGTAGGAGTTGGTGGCGTACTTGACGCAGCCGGGTAGCGCGAGGGCGTGGGCCAGGACGAGGGAGGGCACGCGCATGGCTAGCCTCTGCGCAGGGGTCCAGGCCGCTTGCGGCGCAAGGGGGGGCTGCCTTGGAGCGGGACCGCGCACAGCTCGTGGTCGTGGAATTGGCAGGCGGCGGGCTGGTTGTTGTCGAGGTCCCAGTTGTGAAACGAGTTGCCCTGGCAGTGGCGCCACTCATCGCAGCCGTCGCAGCGGCCGGTCTTCATCCAGCGGCGGTCGCGGAAGACCTGGAAGCGGTTCTCCCACACATCCACGAAGCTGTCCTCGAAGACGTTGCCCTGGGCAAAGCGGCGATCGATGTTGGCGCAAGCCAGGATGTCTCCGTTGGCCATGACCCCGCCGAAGCTGACGCCCGCCCGACAGAAGAAGTGGTGGTCCCGCACGCGAAAATCGAGCGGGCCGCCCACGTAGTTGGACTCGCTCAGATAGACCGGCATGTCCGAGCGCTGGCGGAAGTCCTGAATCTTCGACAACAGGAGCTGCCACTGCTCGGTGTTCAGCAGCAGGGTGTCGTTGTTCTTGGCGCGGCCGATGGGCGAGATGGGGATCAGGCGCCAGCCGTGCGCGCCCACCTGGCGCATGATCTCCCAGGTCTCGTCCAGCCGGTAGACGTTCTCCGGGTTGATCACGCTGATGACGTCCATGACCTGGAGCCAGGGCGCTTCGACGAGCATCCTCACCGTGTTCACCGTGGTCTCGAAGTTGCCCTCGCGGCCCCGCAGCCACTCGTGGGCCTCCTTGGGGCCGTCCAGGCTGACGCTGATGCTGCCCGCGCCGGCCTTGCGGGCGCGCTCGAGCGTGGCCTTGTCCCAGAGCACGCCGTTGGTGACCATGCCCCAGGGGAAGCCCAGCTTGCGGATCTGGCGGCCCAGCTTCCACAGGCCCTCGTACAGCAGGGGCTCGCCCCCACCGATCATCACCGTGATGCGCTTGGGATCGTAGGCGTCGCGGACCTCTCCGAGCACCTCGAGGATCTTGTCGGCCGGTAGGTCCGGGACGGTGGCGCTTCGGGTGCAGTCCGAGCCGCAGTGGCGGCAGGTGAGGTTGCAGCGCTGGGTGACCTCGAAGACCAGCATGCGCAGGTCGTGCAGCTGGCGCTGCAGGTGCTGGTAGGGGGGCACCGCGACGCGGCGGGCGCGTTGCACGAGGTCTTTGGTACGATCGGTGCTCATGTTCCCTCGGTGGATGCGGCCGGCCTTGGACAGGTGTACTATAACCGCACCCCTGATCCCGAACGATCCCTGGAGCCCCCATGAAGCGCCGCCTGCTGCTGCTAGCCTCCTCCGTCTTCGGCGCCCTCTCCGGCTGCGAGACGGCTACCATGGACTATGGGGTCTGGGAAACCGGCGAATACAATGGCTACTCAGACTACACCGGCTGGGCCTACGACGACATCGACAACGACGGCTTCGACGATGGCGAGGACTGCGACGACACCGATCCCGCCGTCAACCCGGA
>CAZVHW010000651.1:0-4174 GCA_964626835.1 uncultured Enterobacterales bacterium | reverse complement strand
ACGAGCCCACCGGCGTCGTCGCAGCGGACCATGCCGCCGAAGGCCTGGACGTGCTGGCCCAGGCCGAGGGCACCTCTGGGTGTCCACTCGCCGTGGCGCCGGAACCAGACCTCGGCGCCCTCGAGCCGCTCGGTGCTGGGATCACGCACGAAGCCGGCGGTGGTGTCCAGCAAGCGCGGTGGCACCATTTGAGGCTTGCCAAGACCGCTGACCTCGAGCCCACGGTGCTCGTGGGTGACCGTCGCTTCGGAGTTCAGGTCGTCGAAGGCTGCCGAGTCCGAGGTCTCCTCCGGTAAGGGGAGGGTCAGGTCGTCGTCGTCGGCTGCCGCGAAAGAATCTTCCGCTGGCATGGACAAGGAGAGCGAGAGGGAGGAGTCGTTCGGCGGGCTGGCGGTGGCCTCGATCGCGAGCGAGAGCGAGAGATCGTCGACCGAGCCCTCGGTGTAGGCAGGCTCGTAGGGTAGCGAGAGGGAGAGATCGTCCTGGGGACCCCTCCGCGGCTGCTCGGGTACCGGGACCTCGTCGTAGCCGCCGGGCGCTCCGACCATGCCGGGATCGACCGGCAGGCCGAGGGTGAAGTCGTCGTGCGGGGAGCGGGCCACCACGGTGACGGGCTCGTCCTCCTCGTCTGCGAAGTCGGTGGGCACCACGGGCGAAGCAGGTCGCACGCGCTCGAAGGTCCGTGAGGGGGGGCCCGGATCGTCGCCAACCCGCGTGGGGCGTCCCGCATCGGCCAGCGCGGGATCGTCCACGGAGGCGTGCTTGATGTTGGTTGGTTGACCGGCGAGTCCGTTGCCGAGAGACTCGGTGACGGTGGGGCGCTTCTCGGAGAGCTGGTCTCCCCCGGGGTGGGCCCCGGCTTCGACGGAATGGATGAGGTCCACCATGCCGTTGGAGAGGGTGCGGGTGATGGAGCGGTCCTGCTCGGGGGGGGGCAGCGGCGCTCCGGCAGCGAGCGGTCGTGCGCTCGCATCCACGTCGGCCAGGCTGCGTTCCCCCAGCTCGGGCCCCTCGGCCGTGCCCTCGTGCTCATCCAGGCTCGAGAGGTCTTCGGTAGGAGATTCGGACTCGTCGGAGGGGGGGGGCACGACCGGCTCTGGCCGGGCGATGGGCTTCGGTTGTGGAGCAGCGGGCAGCTGGAAGTTGATGACTCCCGGAGCACCGCCTCGCGCGGCCTCGCGAATTCGCTCGATTCCCTCGGCCAGAGTGGACTCACCCGAGACGGAGAGGTCGACGGTCTTGTCTTGGTAGATGCCGCGGCCCGCCGTGGGCTCCGGGAGTGGGGGGAGCGGGGGCAGCGGGGCCGGGGCCTGGAGGCCCACACCCGGTGACAGAGTGAGCGTAGAGATGACACGCCCGGTTTCCCCGTCCTGGAGCCGAAGGACGAGCTCTGCCCCATCGAGGGGGAACTCGCCGAGCAGCTCGCCACCGGCTTCGACTCGCAGGACCATACCCGCCACTCATCACCTCTGGGCTGGAAAAGGCAATGACATGTAACCCCCCGCGCACCCGCACAGAAGGAGACCGCCCGACCCGAGTTTAGTCTGACAGGATCGGGATGCGGGTGACCATCGCCTTGATCAGCGGAAGCGACGGCCGCAGCTCCTCGGAGGTCCAGCGGATGGCCTTCTCCAACGAGCGCACGTTGGGGGCGAGGTTGAGCGCGTTGAGCACACGCTTCAGCGGGAAATACAGGTGTGCATAGGGGAGATTGCGCTGCACGTTTGGCCGCACGATCTGCTGCACTGGGAAGAACAGAAAGCTGCGAGGCTGGGGAGAGAAACAGTCCATGGCCACCACGAAGCAGTTGCGATGCCCAAGCTCACCCGACATGACCGTCTCGTACGCCACGCGAGCGGGCACGTTGTTGACCATGCCACCCTCGGCCAGACGCGCGATGCCGTAGCGGGCATAGAGGCGGTCCAGGAGTCGCTTCATGCGGGGATCGGCACGGGTCACGTCGTAGTGGATGAGGCCCGGGATGGCGGACGAAAAACCGGCCGCGTCCAGCACGTCGGCGGTATCGGTGATGTCGTCTCCACCGAAGACGATCTCCGTCAGCAGCTCCGGCTGCTCGGTGAACTCACGAATGAGGTTTGCCACGTTGGCCACACGCCGCAGGCCACCCCTGGTGAAGCCTCGGTCCGGGCTCATCGCTTCGTCCAGGAAGTGCTCGTAGTAGGACAGGTCGTGCCGCAAGGCGTCGAGCTTGATGCCCGTGGTGACGATGCGCATGGGGATCGGCAGATCCGCCATGGTCATGGTCCCGCCGCTGCCGTCGAGGAAGAGGGGCCCCAAGACGCGGTGCAAGTCCAAGCGCAGCCCCGCTGGTAGACCGTAGCGGCTGTCCACCTGCAGCACGTCGAAGAGGTTTTGCCACGTCAGGCGCTTGCCGATCTGGAACGTCGCCGCCACGTCGAAGCGCTTGCGCCGGGCGCGGCACAGCCCGATGAGAGCGCCCATGCTGGTGCCGGCGATGAGCGCAGGGTCCAGGTTGTTCCTGTGGAACAACACGTATGCTCCGACGTAGCCGTAGCCCGCGCCACCCCCGCCTCCGGCGACCACCACGAGCTTGCGCTCGCAGACCTCGCCCTCGAGTGAGTCACGGTCGAGAGGGAAACGCTCGAGCAGCTGCCGTCGTTGCTCACGCGTGGCGGCCACCAGAGCCGGCAATTCGCGGACGGCGCCCCAGAGCGATGGTCCGTCATCGGGCTGCAGGTGAGCCTCGAGGCGATTCCGAACCCGCCAGGCGTGGGGCGCTAGAAAGCCGGCGACCTCGATGTCCTGGCCTTCCTGATTGCGCATCACGGTGAGGCGAGCGAACGACAACACGTAGCGCAGCCCCGCCAGCAGCTCCCGCCCGGTCTCGTCTGGACGCGCAAGCGTCCGTCGGACCGCTTCGATCTCCAGCTTGTCCAGCGGACTGCGGACTTCGAGATGACGCTCGACCTTCACGATTTCTTCCTCGTGCGAGTGCGCATTCTACACCGGACAGACCGGAGCCACCGCCCGCTCGGCCACCTCCGGTTCGCCATCACCACCAAAGAAAGCCTCCACCTCCACCCAGGGCCGCGAGCTCTTGCGCGGTTGCCAGTGGGGCGGGAAGAACGCCGCATAGTCGTGCTGCAGGAAACGCTGCCCCACCAACACGACGACGCCCCGATCTTCCGCCGAGCGAATGACGCGCCCCGCGGCCTGGACGACGCGGGTCATGCCGGGAACCGTGTACGCGAGTCGGAAACCGTCTCCCCAGCGTTTCCCATACCAGTCTCGGACCAACTGCTGGCGAGCGCTGACGGCTGGTAGCGCAGGTCCAACCACTACCATGCCAAGCAGCGCCCGACCTGGAAGGTCGATCCCCTCCCCGAAGATGCCACCCGAAACCCCCAGCAAGACGCAGGGGACACCGCGGGCCTCGGTGAGCAAGTCCAGCAGCTCGAGCCGCGCCGACTCTGGCATGTCCCGCGACTGGACCAGCCTCTCGCGCCCCTCGAGCTCGAGAAGGGCTGCCACGTCGTCGCGCATGGCGAAGCTGGGAAAGAGCACCGCACAGTTGCCGGGGATGACCTGGACGACACGTTCGACGAGGTCGGCGGTGCGCGCGCGATCTCTCTCGCGGTGCCGAAAGCGTGTGGAGACCGAGCCTGTGATGATGGTCGCCTGCCGCTCGGGCTCGAAGGGCGAGGGCACGGCCATCAGCTCGACGTGGCCTTTGGGCAGCCCCAGGAGCGTACGATGCAGGTCCAGGGGCTCGAGCGTACCCGAGAACCCCACGGAGCCCCCCAGTTCCTCGAGTCGTGGACCCAGCCAGACGGAGGGATCGCGGCAAAACAGCGCCAGCTCGGAACCACCTGGCCGCGGGGTGAAGAGCGCCACCGTCTCCTCGCCGGCCTCCTTCAGCCGCGCGCAGAAACGTCCGAGTGACCTGCAGACGACATGGTAGGGATCCCCCTGGGAGCCGCCGCCGAGCAAGCGAGGCAGGGCCAGCCCGCGCCGCCATCGGCGTTGCAGCACGACGGCATAGTCCAGCGCGAGGTCGTCGGCCCGCTCGGCCAGATCGTGGAAGCGCAGGTCGTCGACCGCTACGGGCCGGGCCGAGTCGTCGCACCCGGCGTCTTCCCCGGCATCCTCCACCAGCTCGAGCAGAGCCTCGAGGACTTCGCGGTGAGCGGAG
>CAZVHW010000650.1:0-4195 GCA_964626835.1 uncultured Enterobacterales bacterium | reverse complement strand
TGGCCATTCGACGCAAGTTCAAGATTCGCAAAGACGACACGGTCGTCGTGCTCGCCGGCAAGGACCGCGGGCGCACGGGCCGCGTCGTCCGCATTCTCGCCGACAAGGACCGCGTCCTCGTCGAAGGCGTGAACATGGTGCGCAAGCACGTCAAGAGCACGCCTGAACAGCCTGGCCGCATCGAGGAGCGTGAAGCCGCGCTGCATGCCTCGAACGTCGCGCTCTGGGACGCCGAAACCAAGCGCGCCGTCAAGGTGGGCTGGAGGCTTCTCGACGACGGCAGCAAGGTTCGCTTCGATCGCAAGACCGGCGAGCTGATCGACAACCCATAGGTGTCATGGAGTCTCCGATGAATCCGCGTCTCAGAGAGCGCTACACGGAGCAGGTGGTCCCCGCCCTGCGCGAGGAGCACAGCTACAAGAACGTCATGATGGTGCCCCGCCTGGAGAAGATCGTCCTCAACGTCTCTCTCAAGGAAGGCATCACCAACATCAAGGTGCTCGAAACGGCCGGCAAGGAGCTCGCACTCATCTCCGGTCAGCGCCCGGTGTTGCGCCGCGCACGTCGTTCCATCGCCAACTTCAAGCTCCGCGAGGGGATGCCCGTCGGAACCAAGGTCACCCTCCGTGGCGACAACATGTGGTTCTTCCTGGACCGTCTCATCAGCGTCGCCATTCCTCGCATCCGCGACTTCCGAGGTCTCAACCCAAAGGCCTTCGATGGGCGCGGCAACTACTCTCTCGGCCTCACCGAGCAGATCATCTTCCCCGAGATCGACTACGACAAGGTCGAGCGGATCACGGGCATGAACATCACCATCGTCACCACCGCCAAGACCGACAGCGAAGGGCGCAGCCTGCTCAAGAGCTTGGGCATGCCCTTCCGGGCGTAAGGAGTGCACCGTGGCCAAGAAGTCCATCCGTGCTAGGGCCAAGCGGAAGAACAAGTTCAAGGTCCGCGAGTACAACCGCTGCCCTCTCTGCGGTCGTCCCCGCGCCTATCTCCGCAAGTTCGACATGTGCCGCATCTGCTTCCGAAAGCTGTCCCTCGAGGGTCAGATTCCGGGCGTGACCAAGGCCAGCTGGTAGCAGTCGAAAGGAGCATGACATGTCCATGAGCGACCCCATCTCCGACCTGCTCACGCGGATCAGGAACGGTGGCCATGCAGGCCACGCGCGTGTCCTGATTCCCCACTCGCGCCTCAAAGAGGCCATCGTCAAGCTGCTCGAGAGCGAGGGCTTCCTGGATGGTATCGACGTGCGGCGCAGTGGAATCGAGACGTGGCTGGAAGTCGGCCTGCGCTACGGCGCAGACAGCAAGGCCATCATCCGCGGGCTCGAGCGCATCAGCAAGCCCAGCCGGCGTCTCTACGTGCGTAAGGACGAGATTCCCTATGTGCGCAACGGCCTCGGCTTGGCCATCCTCACCACCCCAAGGGGCGTCATTTCAGACCGCGACGCCCGCCTTCACGGCGTGGGTGGCGAGGTCATCTGCTACGTCTGGTAACCCTCGTAGCCAGGGAGACAGCCATGTCGCGTATCGGCAAGCTTCCAATCGAGCTCCCCTCGGGCGTCAGCATGTCGCTGAACGATCGGGTCGTGCGGGTCAAGGGGCCCAAGGGCCAGCTCGAGCAACGCATCCCGGCGGAAATCAGCTTGGTCGTCGAGGGTGGCAAGGCCACCTTCATGCGCGCTGGCGAAGCCCAACAGACCCGCGCCAACCATGGCTTGGCGCGCTCACTCGCCAACAACATGGTCGTGGGTGTGTCCAAGGGTTTCGAGAAGTCTCTCGAGATCCACGGCGTGGGCTACAAGGCCGACGTGAAGGGCAAGGAACTGGTCCTCGGTCTCGGCTACAGCCACGAGGTCATCTTCCCGATCCCACAGGGAATCAGCGTCGAGATCCAACCCGGTCAGCCCCTCAAGGTCGTGGTCCGAGGTATCGACAAGCAGGCAGTCGGCCAGGCCGCCGCGACCATTCGCGGCTACCGTCCCCCCGACTCCTACAAGGGCAAGGGCGTCCGGTATTCCGGCGAGTATGTCCGCATCAAGGCCGGCAAGTCCGCCTCCTAGCCAGCAAAGCGAGACAACAATGGGCAAGACCAATCCCAACGCCCTCAAGCGGATCCGCCGCAAGAAGAGCATCCGCAAGAAGCTGTCCGGCACCACTGCGCGTCCTCGCCTCACGGTGTTCCGCAGCGCCCGGCATATCTATGCACAGCTCATCGACGACGTAGCCGGTGTCACCCTCGCATCCGCGTCCACCATGGAGCCGTCCTTCCGCGAGAAGGGCGACTTCGGCGGCAACATCGCGGCGGCCAAGGAAATCGGCACCCTCATCGGCGCCCGCGGCAAGGAAGCCGGTGTTGAAGGCGTCGTGTTCGATCGTAACGGATACCTATTTCACGGCCGCGTGAAGGCTCTGGCCGACAGCGCCCGGGAAGCTGGACTCCTCTTTTAGGAGTCCTCTGGAGTGTTATCATGCAGCACAGACGACGCAGGCAACAGCGCGACGAAGAAGACTCCGGCCTCATCGAGAAGCTGGTCTATGTCAACCGCGTAGCCAAGGTGGTCAAGGGTGGACGTCGGTTCAGCTTCAGCGCCATCGTGGTGGTGGGCGACGGCGAAGGCCAGATCGGGATCGGACACGGCAAGGCCAACGAAGTGCCGGAAGCCATCCGCAAGGCCACGGAGCGTGCGCGCAAGGAGATGGTCAACATCCCCCTTGTACGGCGCACGATCCCTCACGTGGTTCAGGGACGCTACGGCGCGGGCAAGGTCATCCTCCGCCCCGCCAGCCCGGGTACCGGCGTCATCGCAGGTGCAGCCGTGCGCGCGATCATGGACTGCGCGGGAATCAAGGACGTGCTCACCAAGAGCATCGGGTCCCCCAACTCGCACAACGTCTGCAAGGCGGTCATGGTCGCTTTGAGCGATCTCGAGTCCCCCGAGCAGTACGCAATCCGCACTCGCCAGGATGTCGAGCGGGTGCTGGACAACTACGAGTTCCGGCAGTGGGTCGCCCCCAAGTCCTCGGCCCCCCAAGCCTGACGGGAAGTGAACCATGAAAAAGCTCCAGGTGACCCTCAAGCGTAGCCCCATCGGCAGCAAGCCCATGCACCGGGCCAACCTCCAAGGGCTTGGCTTGCGCAGGCCCAATCACACCCGTGTCCTCGAGAACACCCCCGCCGTGCGCGGAATGATCAGGAAGGTCATCCACATGGTGGAGGTGAAGGAAGTCGAAAATGGCGGATGAGCTCACCAACCTGAAGCCTCCGGTCGGCTCCACCAAGGGCCGCAAGCGTATCGGCCGTGGTACCGGCTCCGGCTGGGGAAAGACCGCCGGCAAAGGACAAAAGGGCCAGAAAGCCCGCTCTGGCGGTGGTGTCCGCCCGGGCTTCGAGGGTGGCCAGATGCCCCTGGCTCGCCGCCTTCCCAAGCGTGGCTTCCACAACGTCTTTGCCAAGGACTACACGGCCATCAACGTCGGCAAGCTCGAAGGGCGCTTCGAGGCCGGCACGCGTATCGACGCGGTGTTGTTGAAGGAGCTCGGCGTCATCGCCCGCATCGGCAAGGACGGCCTCAAGGTCCTCGGCGGTGGCGAGATCGGCACCGCGCTCGAGATCCACGCCTCCAAGTTCTCCGAATCGGCTCGTGCCAAGATCGAAGCCGCCGGCGGCACCGCCGTTGGGGAGTAGAGCCGCCACCTTCCTGCACCGACACCCCAACGTTAGCCCGAGCCCTCTGAGTCAGGGGGGAGCGCCGTGACGCAGATTTTCGCCAACATCATGAGGATTCCGGATCTCAGGAATCGCATCCTGTTCACGCTGGCGATGCTGGGCATCTGGCGTCTGGGCATCTTCATCCCGTCGCCAGGCGTGGATCGCATCGCTCTTGGTGAGTTCTTCGCCTCGAACCAAGGCACCCTGTTCGGCATGTACGACATGTTCACAGGGGGCGCGCTCGAGAAGTTCTCCGTGTTCGTTCTGGGCATCATGCCCTACATCTCTGCCAGCATCATCATGCAGCTGGCGGTGGTGGTGGTGCCTCAGCTCGAGCGCATCAACAAGGAAGGCCAAACCGGCAAGAACAAGGTCATCCAGTACACCCGCCTGATGACCATCGGCATCTGCGTGGTGCAGAGCTTCGCCATCTCCATGACGCTCGAGCAGATGAAGACCGCCGGCGGGATCGAC
>CAZVHW010000649.1:662-4212 GCA_964626835.1 uncultured Enterobacterales bacterium | reverse complement strand
CCAGGCCGTCGTCGCCCTGCCGCTCTCGGGAGGAGCCGTCATTGCCCAGTCCCGCTTGCCCCGGACCACCGCGCCCCGCACCGCCGTGACCCGGACCGCCGCGACCCGGACCGCCAGGCACACCGTCGGCCGGATCCACCGTATCGCCAATCGGGCACCGCCCGTCGAGCCCCGGAATCCGCAGCGCGGGGCGTGGCTCGAAACCACGCCGCAGCCGGCGCCGGAGCGCGGAACGTTCCCGCTTGGATGTGTGTGCACTTGCCATGTCTTTCTCCACACAAACGTATCCCCATTGCCACCCCATGCAAGCTCGTTGACGGACAGAAACTGTCCGTCTTAATTGCGCTTTCGGCGACTTCCCGGACAGATTCTGGTTCGTTGACGGGTTGGCCGCCATGCGGCTCACGGCGCCCCTCCCCGAGGAATGAAACGACTTCCCGCCACCGTGCCTCGCCAGCCGGAGCGGTAGCCCAAAGCCCTCCTCCGCCCAGCTCCACTCCCTCTCGACGCCTGCCTCCATCCATGGTTCGAGGCGCACGGCAGCCTCTGCGTCCTCCGCGCCCTCTGCGGTGAAAGAACGACATCTCGCCTACTGCAGAGATCCAGCCAAGACGCAAACACGGCGGCTGACAAGCGGCTTCGGGTACAGGTGGATCGGGGCGTACTGTTTCTTGATCGCGTTGGGTGGCAGGGCGCCTTGTGTCGTGGAGGGGGAACGCACCTACGATGACTGGCGCGGCGGGCGCGCATGACTACCTGGCGAGTCCTCGGCAGGTCAGCCATCGAGGCCGTAGGGTGGGGATGTCGTCGGTCCTCCTGGGGCCCCACTCAGTTGTCTCCGTCGACCTGGTGCAGGTTGATGCCGACGTAGTTGGGCATGACGTTCTGCGGGTGTGCCGCGTGGCTGGGCAGCGAGGGCAGCAGCTCGCGCTCCAGCGCCAGCACCCGGGGTGCGGGCATCGTGTTCCCCAGCGATGCTTGGAGCGGCGGGCGTCGAAGAGCACGAGCCTGTCATGGGTCCAGGCGTCCTCGGTGATCGGCGAACACCAGTTCGGAGGCCGGCCGCCGCCACCAGCCCCGAGAAGAGCGCGCGGCTGCGTATACTGGATGCGGAGGATGCCATGGAACGCAAGCCCTTGAAGCGCTACACCCCGCCCCGCATGCTGCTCATCGCCAGTCTGGCCCTGACCTTCGCGCCCATGTGGAGTTGCGGTGGCGACAAGGGCGGCGACACGGGCCAACCCATCCCCGACACCGACGAGAACCGCGGCTCCGGAACCGAGATCGAGGTAGACCCGCCCTCGATCGACTTCGGCGAGGTGGACCCCGCCGCGATGGCCGAGATCAGCCAGGCGGTCTCGCTCTGCAACCGGGGCACGGCGGACCTGCGCATCCAGAACCACCAGCTTCGCGATGGTGACGAGGCCTTCGATCTCAGCCAACTCGAGAGCGTCCTGGTGGTCCCGGAGGCCTGCTCGAGCTTCGAGGTCTCCTTCTCTCCCCAGGCCGGCGAGGTGTCCGAGGATGCCGTGGTCATCGACTGTAACGACGAGGACAGTGACGGCTACCCGCTCGAGATCTCGGTTCGGGGTCAGGGCCTGGCCGCTCGATGACCGCGTCCCACGCCTTCACGGTGCTCCTGGCCCTGGCCTCCTGCGACACAGCCACCCCAGTGCCCCGTCCGGGCTGCGAGAATCCCCAGCCGATCCTCGGCGTTGCCGGCTCGCCCAGCGGCTACGAGCGCTGTGTCGATGGCTCGAGGATCCGCGTAGCCTCGGTGCCCGTGGACCTGGACTGGTACACCGAGGACCTCGTGCCGTGCACCCACCCGACACCCGACGCCGGCCACCACTGCGAAGAGCACGCGGACTGTGGTGACGACGGGCTCAACTACTGCCTCTGCGAGCACGGTTACTGGAGCGACACCAACGTCTGTGTCCAGGTTTGTGAGAGCGACGCGGACTGCCGCGATGATGCGGCTTGCGTAGCCCCCGAGCAGGGCGGCTCCCACCTGGACGTGCCCAGCTGTCGCAGTTTGCGCTGCAGCGGCCCAGAGGACTGCACCAGCGGCGAGTGCGGCGCAGCCTGGGCAGTGGGTGACAACTCGGCCCACTTTGGCACGGCGTGTCGCGGGGCCTGGGATGCATGTCGCACCGACGCCCACTGCGGCGGAGGGAGTGCTTGCTGCTGGCCCTCGGGCCCCAGCCTGCCACGGGCCGATGGGCCGAGTTGGGCCTGCGAAGTGCTTTACTTCGAGGAGTGAGGCGCGTGCCGGCAGGAGGCCCGTTCGCGCACCAAGGCCGGGCCCACGAGCGGCGCAGGGAGGAGCGCCAACGCCTCCGCCAGCGAGCGGCGCCACTCCGGAGCCGAAGCGCCAACACTCCACGCTCCGCGGGCGGAGAGGCCACCCTTGGCGTCGACAGCGCCAACACTCCACGCTCCGCGGGCGGAGAGGCCACCCTTGGCGTCGACGGCGCCAACACTCTACGCTCCGCGGGCGGAGGGGCCATTCGTCGACGCGATTGGAGTCGCGCGGCCTCTGCCCGTTCGCCAACCGAGGACGACTCGCTACGGCTCACCTCGTGCTTCATCGCCACCCCCCAGAATGCAGCGGTCAGGGTCGCTGCGCCCCGAACACGCCTGCTCTCTCGGAGGCCGCATCGGGCGCCGCAACCCTGTTCACCGCAGCGGGGTCTGCGAGGTTCGGGTCGAAGCAGAGACCTCGCTGCACGGGAGGCCCCTGTCTGTTTGAATTGTCCCCCTAGCGCACCCACAGCTGGATGTAGTTCTCCGCCGCCGCCGTCGTGCCGGTGTTCTCGCCGAGGGGCCCGCCGAAGCCGGCGCCGAAGTTGGTGCCCCCGGACGCGTCGCTCTCGTAGGTCGGGTAGAGGCTGTTGTTGCCGAAGCCGTAGTGGCCCACGTCGTCTAGCGGGCAGCCTGCGTTGTTGGCGGCGCTCCAGGCCGGGCCGTGGCTGTCGTCGTGGCTCGAGCAGGAGGCGCCGTCGTTGTCCATGGCGTTGAAGAACACCTGGGTGCTGCAGAGGTCTCCCGTGACCGTGAGGGTCCCCGCGCTCATGTCCCAGCCGTCGCTGCCGTCGTAGCAGACCGATTCGCCCAGGGCGCCGATGAAGTCCGCGAAGGCTTCCGACCCGTCCCCGACACCGTTGTAGGCAGCCCAGATACCCGAGGGTTGGTGTACGAACAGCAGGTCCTCGAAGAGGATCTCGTGCATCACCGCTGACTTGTAGTCCTCGTTGGGGAAGTCGAGGTCGCCGAAGGTGGTGGTGTCCGTGTCCCACTGGTGGCGGGCGTCCCAGTACCAGGTGGTCTGGCCGTCGTCGCTCCCCACGGCGGTCAGGGCCCAGCCGCCGCCGTCGGTGCTCATGTCGCAGAGCACCTCGTAGGCGCCCGTGCCGGCGGGATCGACCCACCACGGGCCGTCGCCAGCGGTGGGCCTGGCGGTGAGCAGGTCGGTGCAGTCGGTGGCGGCGCAGCCGTCGTCACCCAGCACCTCGTCGTCGTTGTCCGTGGTGCCGTCGCAGTCGTTGTC
>CAZVHW010000649.1:0-652 GCA_964626835.1 uncultured Enterobacterales bacterium | reverse complement strand
AGACCTCGGTGGCGGTGGGGTTGACCGTCGCGTCGGCGTCGTTGCAGTCGGTGTCGTCTTCCAGGTAGCCGCTGGGTTGGGCGCAGAGGTCCCTGCTCATGCTGGCGTTGCCGTAGCCGTCTCCGTCGGCGTCTTCGAACCAGGTGGTGCGGGTGCTGGTGTCCAGATCGCCGTCGGCGTCGTCCACGTCGCCGTCGCAGTCGGTGTCCACGCCGTCGCAGACCTCGGTGGCGTCGGGATTGACCGAGGCATCGCTGTCGTCGCAGTCGGTGGTGCCCTCGACGTACCCGCTGGGTTGGTCGCAGGCCGCGGTGGTGCTGCTCGCGTCGCCGAAGCCGTCGCCGTCCGCGTCGGCGTACCAGGAGCCGGCGCTCGAGGTGTCCAGGTCTGCGTCGTCGTCATCCACGTCGCCGTCGCAGTCGTTGTCCACTTCGTCGCAGACCTCGGTGGCGACCGGG
The DNA here is from genome assembly GCA_964626835.1 of uncultured Enterobacterales bacterium. Taxonomy (GTDB): domain Bacteria; phylum Myxococcota_A; class UBA796; order UBA796; family JAFGLY01; genus CALDOK01. The sequence continues at coordinate 194 of CAZVHW010000649.1, read as the reverse complement.
TTGATCGACGCGTCGATGTCGTCGCAGTCGCTGGCCATGCTGCTGTCCACCCAGCCTGACGGTTGGTCGCAGGCCCTGGTGCTGGTGCGGGCGTCGCCGTAGCCGTCGCTATCGCTGTCCAGGTACCAGCTGCTGCCGGTGCTGGTGTCGACGTCGCTGTCGTCGTCGTCGATGTCCCCGTCGCAGTCGTTGTC
>CAZVHW010000648.1:0-4242 GCA_964626835.1 uncultured Enterobacterales bacterium | reverse complement strand
AACGGGTGCACCCCCCCTTTTCGGGTCTTGTCCGTGCGCGCGAGCTTGGACAACGCGCGCGTCTCGTAGGGGTCTCCGCCATCGCCAGCGACCTGGACCGCGTAGTAGTAGCTGGCGAAGTCCCGCGCGTGCCCCGCCCGCCAGGTGCGCGCCTTCCACGGGCCCAACGCCTGCACGGCGTAGGCCGCCACGCAGGCGAGCAGCAACCAGGGCAGGAGACGCTTCACACGGACCTCGACCGGAGGGCACACCCACTGTATTCCGTTACTGTGCTGGCGTTCTCCAACCAGGAGGCGGGCTTGCTCGGCCGCTCCATCGCCATCCTCGCCCTGCTCCCGCTGACCGGCTGCCCGCGTAGCAAGCGGGTGGAGCCCGTGCGGACCCTGTACGGCTCCACCGCCACGCTCTCGGGCGAACAAGCCACCGACGGCACCGTCCAGGATCGACTCGCTCGAGACGACGCGGACCTCGTCATGTTCTACGCGTCCGAGCAGAAGGGATCCCTCGAGCCCTGCGGCTGCCCCAAGGAGCCCCGGGGCAGCATTCCACGGCTGCAGGCCTACCTGGAAGCCTCCGTCCAGGCCAACCCCGACACCCCATGGCTCCTGCTCAACGCGGGCTACTTCCTCGAGGACGCCATCGGCTTGGGGGGCCAGCTGCGAGAAGACGTTCCCCTCATCAATCGTTGGATGGTCCGAGGCCTCGACCAGCAGGCCAGCTGGTCAGCCATCAGCCCCGCCTACACCGATCTGCCCGGCATCGTGGAGCTGGGCGAGGAGTTCCCCGCGCTCCCCCTGGTGAGCGCCAACGTGAGAGCACGGGGGCCTGGCGTCCCCCCGATCGAGCCCTGGGTCGCGCTGCCAGCCGGCGAATTCGAGGTGGGGGTCACTGGCATCACGGCCCCAGGCGTGGCCTTCGTACCCACGCCCCAGTACGCCGTCGAGCCCCCCATCCCCGCGGTGGAGGCGGTGCTCGAGGACATGAAGGGACGCGTGGACATCATCGTGCTGCTGGCCTTCCAGGCCATCGACGAAGCCCGCAACCTGGCGGAAAACCACCCCGAGATCACGGTGGTCATCGACGCCTACCACCACCACGAGAGTGTCCCCCCCTTCACCGTGGGCGACGCAATCTGGGTCAAGTCACACCACCAGACCCAACGCCTGGGCGAGCTGCGGCTGTGGATCGAGGACGGAAAGCTGGTGCGGGCGCTGGACCGCAAGGTAGAACTCGATCCAGACATTCCAGGTCACAAGGCGCTGACCGACACCATGGTCCGTGCCCACCAGGAGATCGAACTGAAGACCAAGGAGATCTGGGGCCCATGAACCGACACCGCGTCATCGTGACAGGTTGCAGCAGCGGAATTGGGCACCACACCGCCCTCGAGCTAGCCAACCGAGAATATCGCGTGGTGGCCACGCTACGAAGCGACGACGGGCGCGCGGCCCTCGAAGCGGCCGGGGTCCAGGTCGCCCACCTCGACCTAACGGACGAACCCGAAAGAGCGACCGCCTCCATCGTCGACTCTCTCGGCGGACTCGACGCCCTGGTGGCCAACGCCGGCTGTGGGTTCTTTGGCTGCTTCGAGGACCTGACCGACGCCGATCTGAGGGCGCAGATGGAGGTCAACTTCTTCGGCACCGCGGCCTGCGTCCGCGCCGCACTGCCCGCACTCCGCGCCTCACGCGGTCGCCTGGTGGTGCTCGGTTCCATCGCCGGCAGGCGGGCTGCTCCCGGCTCCAGCGCCTACAACGCCTCGAAGTACGCCCTCACGGGTTGGTCCGAGTCCCTGCGCCACGAGCTGGCGCCGTTCGGTGTCGAGGTCGTGCTCGTCGAACCAGGGCTCACCCGCACCGGCTTCCAAGCTGCCCGCCGCAGCGCAGCCCACGCCGGGCAGGGCCCCTACGCCGCCATCACCCGCCGCCTACGCGAGCTTCACGGCGCCCAGTCCGACAAGGCGGCGCCGGTTCACACCAGCGTGCGGGCCATCGTCCGGGCGCTCGAGCTTCCCTCGCCACCGATTCGCGTCGTCCCCACGGCCAGCGCCAAGGCCGAGCTGCTGGCGGCCCGCCTGCTCCCCTGGCCGGTGTGGGAAGCCCTGGTGCGCTGGAAGCTGCGGCTGCCTACCCCCTGACTACAGCCTTCGGTGGTTCGCCACGGGCATTCCCAAGCGGGTAGTCCGCACCCGCGACAGATCGATCTCGGCGACGCACAGCCCCTCGCCATCGCCACACTCAGCCACCACCGCGCCCCAGGGATCCACGATCAGGGAGTGGCCGTAGGACCGCCGCAGGCCCCCATCGTGATGGTGCCCCCATTGCCCGGGAGCGAGCACCCAGGTCTGGGTCTCGATGGCCCGCGCCCGCAGCAGGGCGTGCCAGTGGTCCTTGCCGGTGTCGTAGGTGAACGCCGCAGGCACGGTGATGATCTCTGCGCCTCGGTCCACGAGCGCCCGGTACAGCTCTGGGAAGCGGAGGTCGTAGCAGATGCTCAGTCCGATGTTGCCCAGGGCCGTGTCCCGGTTCGCCACGTCAGCACCCGCCACGGTCGTGTCGGACTCCCGAATACAGATACCGTTGGGCACCTCGACGTCGAACAGATGAAGCTTGCGATAGCTGACCAGCAAGCGACCGCTGGGCCCAAACAGCAGGGAGGTATTGTAGGTTCGTCGCACATCAAGGCTGCCGTCAGGAAGCAGCGCTCGCTCGGGAAAGCTGCCGACCAACAGATGGATGCCCAGATCGCGGGCCAGGTTGGCCAGACCGGAGGCCATGGGCCCATCCAAGGGCTCGGCGACACGAGGCCTGTCCGCCCATGGGCCGAGATACGGAGTGTTCTCGGGCGTGGCGACCAACGAGGCGCCATAGCCCGCCGCCCGGCGGACCAGCTTCTCGCAGGTGGCCAGGTTGCGCTCCACGTCTGCCGTGCAGCGAAGCTGGATGCAGGCTGCCAGGAACATGTCCTCTCCAGTCGAAGGGTTGGGCGTTGTCAGGACCCGGCGCCGGCCGGTTGGTCCGGACCGGGCACCACGCTTTCCAGCATGCGGCCTACCCGGAAGAGAGCGAGGGCACCCAGCCCCACGCCGAACCAGAGGGTGGTGACGCGGATGAGCAGCGCGCTGGCCACCGCCTGGGCTTCGGTGATGCCGGGGACCAGCGTCAGGGCGCCGCCTCCTAGCGCACCGTCGGCCACTCCCAGCCCGCCCGGCATGGCGCCACCGGCCACCGTGGCAAATGCGTAGAGGAAGGTGCAGACGTCCATGGAAGCCGCCACGTCGAAACCCCTGAACACGAGCCAATAGGCCACGCACTCAGCCCACCAAGCGATCACCGAGACCAGCACCGCGACCACCAGGGGCCCCGGTGCCAGACAGGTTCGCATGGCGAGGTACATCTCCTCGAGCTTCTGCCCGAAGCGGCCGAAGAACGGCAATCGCACGAGCTGCCCCAGGATCGCGAGGGAGAGCCCCTTCCAGGCCAGGACTGCCAACCCCACGACGCCGATGGCCGCCGGAATGGCGATGTAGTGGACCTTGTCGCCCGCATAGGTGGACACCGACAGCCCCGCCAGGATGAGCATCGCGATCCCGTCGGTGAGGCGCTCCGCCACCAGCGCGGGGATGCTGAGGGCCATGTTGGCCCCGGTGCGCGCCCGCACCAGGTAGGGCTTCAGCACCTCTCCGGCCTTGCCGGGAGAGATGACCATGGCCAGGCCGGCGCCGAAGATGACGAGGTTGTCCCACAACGGGACATGGATGCCCAGGCGCCCGACGAAGTAGTGCCACTTGAGGAAGCGCAGGAAGTAGTTGGTCAGCACCAGCAGCAGCACGGGCACCATGAGCCACCAGGCGAAGGTGGCCAGGGCTGCGCCAACCTCTCCGATCCCTGCGTAGACCGACCCCACCAGGTAGAGCACGACGGCGATCGCCAGGCCCCAGACGAGCCAGCGCTGAAAACGTTGGATGAGATCCGGGCGCAGCGCCTCGGACATGGATCACCGGGGAACGGGCGCCCCGCACGTGAGCGGGGGGCCTAGGGGGCCTGCACGGTAACCCCGGTGACCATGGTCTTCACCTCTTCACGGAGGCGATCCTGGAGCGCGATGTACAGATCGTAGTTTTCTCCAGCGCTGTCCAGGCCTACGGTCACCTCGTCCTGCTGTCGGGCGGGGTGCTTGTACAACCAGAACTCCTGGCTGGTTCCCCCATCGAAGGAAAACCGCCACAGGTGCCGGTCGGTG
>CAZVHW010000647.1:0-4265 GCA_964626835.1 uncultured Enterobacterales bacterium | reverse complement strand
AGCGCCCAGCTCACTCATGACCACATCGCGGATGAGGTCTTGGAGGCGCTTGTCGCTCATCGTACGAAGACCCCCATGTCGCCGGCCAAGCCCGTTACCCTGCCTTCCTGCATCAAGCCCAACCGCTCCATCCATGCCTCGAACTCAGGCGTGGGGCGCAGACCCATGAGCTCTCGCACGGCGGCGTTGTCGTGGTAGCTGGTGGACTGGTAGTTGAGCATGACGTCGTCGCCCATGGGCAACCCCATGAAGAAGCTGGCCCCGGCGGCGGCCATCAGAACGGCCATGTTCTCGAGGTCGTTCTGGTCGGCTTCCATGTGGTTGGTGTAGCAGACGTCGATGCCCATGGGCAGGCCGTGCAGCTTGCCCATGAAGTGGTCCTCGAGGCCGGCCCGGGTGACCTGCTTGCCGTCGTAGAGGTACTCGGGGCCGATGAAGCCCACCACGGTGTTGACCATGAAGGGATCGTAGTGCCGGGCCAGCCCGTAGCAGCGGGACTCCATGGTGAGCTGGTCCCACCCGTTGTGGCCGTCGGACGACAGCTCCGAGCCTTGGCCGGTCTCGAAGTACATCAGCTGGGGGCCCCTGGCGGTGCCCAGCTCGCGGATCATCTGCCAGGCCTCGGCCAGCATGGCGTTGTTGACGCCGAACGCACGGCAGGAGTGTTCAGAACCCGCCAGGCTCTGGAAGAGCACGTCCATGGGCGAGCCGCCGGCCAGGGCCTTCATCTGGGTGGTGATGTGGGCCAGACAGCAGTGCTGGGTGGGCACGCCCCAGGAGCGGGTGAACTCGTGCAACAGCGACAGCACCGCCGTGACCGATTCCGGTGAGTCGATGACCGGGTTGACGCCGATGAGGGCGTCTCCCACACCAAAGGACAGCCCTTCCATGGCGGACGCCAGGATGCCGTGGGGATCGTCGGTGGTGTGATTGGGCTGTAGGCGCACGGACAGGCGCCCCTCGAGGCCCAGGGTAGTGTTGGCGTGGGTGACCACCTGCATCTTCCGACCCGCGATCATCAGGTCGAGGTTGGTCATGAGCTTGGCGCAGGCCGCGATGCACTCGCTGGTGAGCCCTCGGCCCATGGCCAGCATGTCGGCCCCGGTGGTGGTGGGGGCGAGCACCCATTCGCGCAGCTGCGACACGGTCCAGCCGCTGACGCGAGCGAAGCGCGCGCGGTCGGCATCGTCCTGGATGAGCCGGGTGACCTCGTCGTCCTCGTAGGGCACGGCCGGGTTCTCGCGGATGATCGACAGAGGAAGGTCGGCCAGCACCCGCCGTGCGGCCACGCGCTCGGTGGCGCTGCGCGCCGCGACGCCGGCCAGGACGTCGCCCGACTTGGGCTCGTTGGCACAGCCCATGACCATCCGGAGATCCGGGAAGTCGAAGGGCTCGTTGCGGACGGTGGTGGAGAGCTTCATGGCCCGAAGGTATGCCGGTCGATTGGTGGGTGCCAAAGGGGAAGGCGCAGGGCCCCGCTCGGATACGAGGGACCTATGCCCGCCAAAACTGATCACGGGCGAACCCATGCCCCCAGGATTTGATCACCAGGCCGCCACATCCCGGCTCGCCACCCAGCGGGCGGCACCGCAATCGTCCAAAACCGGCCTTCTACCGTCAGTCCACTTTCCCCGGGAGGCGCCCTGCGGGGGAAAGTGATCGGAAATCACTGGGATAGGTCGCCCCGTGATCAGATTCCGGGGACATAGGTCGGCTTGGCGACGGGATAGGCTCCTGACATGCCACGATTCCTCGCACCGCTGCTCGCTCTCCTCGCCACCCTGCTCGGGGTCACGGGGCTATGGACCGACATCGAGCCGCTCACAGGCCACGCGCCATGGCTGCTGCTCTTCGGTGGCGCCGCCTTGGCCTTGCTCGCCCCCACCCCGGGCTTCCTCGCCAAGGAAACGCGCTGGCTGCGCGCCAGCGACGAACCGCGCCCGCTGCGCCTGGGCACGAGCGACCTGCTGCGCGCTCCGCTCATGTGGTTGCACGCCTTCGAGCGCACCTACGCCGTCGAACCGGGCCTGTACTACACCGGCGAGCGCTACGACACGGACACCCCACTGCTGGTCACCGGCAACTACCTGCTCACCGTCCTGTCGGTCCACCGTGCCCTCGCGGGGCGCTCCGTCCGTCTGCTCGTGGTGGACAGCGATGGCATCAACGTCTGGTGCGCTTCGGGAAAAGGGCGCTTCTCGGTTCCGATCGTCATGGCGGAGCTGAACCGCTACCCCCGCGAGCTGTGGGGACCGGGCAAGCGCCCCACCATCGTGCTGCCCAAGCTGGGCCTGGCCGGGGTCGCCTTGGCCGACCTGCGCAAAGAAGGGCTCCGACCCATCGTGGGTCCCGTGCACGCCCGAGACCTGCCGGGATTCCTGGATGACACACCCCTGAAACACCGCGCCAAGGACCTCGTGAACTTCGGCATCGTGGCCCGCCTGTTCTGCTGGCTGCCCGGCCTGGTGCAGTACCTGGGCAACGGCATGCTGGTCCTCTTCGCGCTGCTGGGGGTCGAAGCTCTCGGGGGCCCCGCGGCCCCCGTCGGCTTGCTGGCCATCGTGGCGTGGCTCGGCACGGCCTACCCCCTGCTCTTCCCCTGGATCCCGGGCCGCCGCTTTGCCGTGAAAGGCCTCTGGCTCGGTGGCGCCACCGCCCTCGCCTTGGGTGGGGCGGCCGCCGCTGGCTGGATGTCCATGGCCCTGCTGCCCGCCGCGGCGACCTTCACCATCGCCATGGCCATCTTCGTGGGGCTGTCCTTTACGGGCAACTCCGCGGTGAGCAACTACAGCGAGGTGCGCAAGGAGATCGCGCACTTCCTGCCCGTGGATGTCATCCTGTTCCTGGCGTCCATCGTCACCTTCCTGCTCGCGGGAACCACCCCATGATCAAGCTCGACTCCGACCTGTGCACCGGCTGTGGAAACTGCGCGCTGGTCTGCCCCCACGGCGTGCTCGAGATCGCGGCGCGCAAGGCCGCCTTCCTGGACAAGGACACCTGCATCGAGTGTGGAGCCTGCCAGCTCAACTGCGCGCCCGGGGCAATCATGGTCACCAAGGGCACCGGCTGCCTGGTGGCCATCATCAAGGAAGACGTCCTGAAGCTGCGACCCCAGGGCTGCGGTTGAGACTGAGATCTCCCGCGGCGTGACCGCGGCAAGACGACACCGGAACACGGAGCTTCCATGAGCGCCTCGAAGTCGGTCCTCTGCGCCGCTCTGTTGGCAGCCAGCGCCTGCCATCCCCCCGAACAGACCGCCAGCGAGGTGCGCACGTCCCAGCGCTTCGCGCGGCTCGGATCCGCTCGCCTGCAGGGAGTGGTGGTCAACGAGAGCTCCGTGGGGGAAGTCATCATGCTGCGCTCTGACGACGAGGACTCGGATACCCGCTCGTTCGACCTGAAGGACGGCTCCGGTAGCGTCCGCATCACCTACTCCACCGCCAACGCCGACGGGCCGCTGGCCGACGGCGAGCGCGTCGGGGCCGACATCGATCTGACCCTGCCGCTCCAGCTGGGCACCCCCACCATCGACCAGGAGTCCGTGGCCGTGGCGCGCAAGGTCTGGCAGCTGCCCGAGGCTACCCCATAGGACCCAGGAGCCAGTTGTTGGCCTCGTTGCCCTCGATGTACTCCTGGATTTCGTGGCTGCGGTAGTAGCCCCCAGCGACGAAGGGGTCGCTGGCGACGATGCTTCGGACCTCTTCGAGCGATGCCGCCAAGAAGATCTGGATGGCCCGCTCGCCATCCCCCAAGGGGCCACAGCTGACCAGGGATCCCGCCCGGGAGAGGCCGCGCAAGTGGTCTACGTGCAGAAGCAGCTGCTGCCGATCGGGCCCCCCGGGACCTTTGTCTCCCAGGATGACGAGGAACTGCTTCATCGAGACCTCCGATGATGCAAGGATAGTTCGCGACCTCGTTCTGGTCGACCATGGGTATCGCCGATGCGCATCCTTCTCCTGCTCCCCCTCCTGCTGCTCCCGGCCTGTAAGCCCGACCCGGTGGACAGCGCCCCGGAGACCGAGGCCGAGTGCGCCCTGGGCGAGCGCCAGAAAACCTGGAGCGCCTTCTGCCCCGACGGAGCCGACCTGCTGCAATGGGTGGACCCCATGATCGGCACCGAAGGCAGCGGCAACGCCGTGCCCGGAGCCCTGGTACCCCACGGCTTCGTGAAGCTGTCACCGGATAGCCAGGTCGAGGCCGGCTCGGTGGATGCCTACGAGCACGGGGCCGAGCGCATCGATGGCTTCTCGCACACCCACCTCGAG
>CAZVHW010000646.1:0-4268 GCA_964626835.1 uncultured Enterobacterales bacterium | reverse complement strand
CTCGTCGCTCGGGGCAAGCACGAACACGGCTTCCCGAGTCGCAAGCACGGTTCCCCCCGCCGGACGCTCGGCCCGCCCACCGGACCACAGACCCCGAAGCTCGAACGCCCGCTCCGCAGGCTGCCCACCCCTAGCGCCCTTGGGGCCAGCTCCACGCCACGAGACCAGCCTCGGTGGAGCCGAGGATCTCCTCTCCCAGCACCGTCAGATCGTAGATCACGTCGTCCGCGAACCGCTCGTGCAGGGCGGACCAGGCGCGCCCCCGCCCCTCGCCGTCCACGAGGCCGGAGCTGCGGTTCGAGCCCCGGTCAGGATCGAACTCCGCTCGTTCCCACAGCTGCCAGTGACCCAACAGCTCGTCGCGGGACAGCTCGATGTGGGGCCACCAAAGACGCTGCAGTCCGAGGGATCCGTCGAACAAGCTCTCGCGCTCCTCCCGCTCACCCACACCACGGAAGCTCACCAACCCCTCGCCGCGCGCTGCGCCAGGCTCCAACTCGACGTCCACGACACGGTCCCATCCTTCCACCCCGTCCAGCTCCACGAAGAGTGCTTGCTCGAGGTCGAGATCGGCCGCCCCGTGCAGCTCCAGCCACTCGCCCGAGGCCAAGGTCACGGCGTGGCCGTCCGCCAGCGCAGATTGTGGATGATCCACGGACCAACCGCGCCGACCGAGTTCGAGAGATCGATAGTGCCTCTCGCCGCTCGCAGGCTCCTGCACCAGCACCTGCACTTCCACGCCCAGCTCTCGGGACCAGCTCAGCACGAAGCCCCCGTCTCTGGACGGCTCGGGTGTTCCGGGGCGGCTCCCCTGGTCGAGCACCCATGATCGCTCGGGGGCCACGTCCGCGTCGTCCGCCGGTGTCCAGTTCGCCGACTCCGAGCTCCACACCCACGTGTTCGCCCCCCCTTCGAGGACGGTGGGCAGCTGCTGAGGGCGCCCTCTTCGCACCGAGAGACCCTGTCGAACGACGAAACGGCCCGGATCGTCACCGCCCAGATCCAGCGACACCACCCCCTGGGGTCCAACGGCGTGGAGGTAGCGTCCGTCGGCAGCGAGGGAGTGGACGTAGTCGCTGGGAAGCCGCGATCCCACCAGCGGGAGTTCCACAGGCCCGCCCTTGGGGTCCACCGCTGTCTGGGCGCCCGTCCAGCGGCCAGCGCGAAACCCATAGCTCCAACGCAGCGAGGTGTCGGAGGGGATCTCCAGCACCTCGTCTCGCATGGGTACCCGGTGTGCGCTTCGACCTGCTCCAGGCGCTGCTGGCACCGCCGCAGCCCTACCGGCCCGGAGATCCACTACCCGACGGCGTGCTCATGCCGCTGGTCTGGGGCCGCCAGCTGCCCACCGACCGCAAGGCCGTCACCACGGTGCTCAAACGATTGCGCCGTGACCTGGACAAGGCGGGCCTGCCGGGCTCCCTCCTGGTCAAACGAAGCCAGGGTCGCGATGGAAGAAGCAGCCACGGCCGAAGTGCTGGATCCTCGCTAATCAACCGTCATGTCGCGATACCTGCCGCTGGTCCTCTGCATCGCCTGCGACCCCTACCGAGCCTGGCCCGACGAGGGCACCGTCTTTCCCTGGATCTACACCCCCGAGACCGACCTCGAGGAGTGGGAAGACGTGCGGTGGGAGACAGAGACCTGGGACCCCGAACACGACCCCACCACCACGGGCCTGTACATTCGCAAGGCCCTCGAGCACCGCGAAGGCGCGCCCGAGGAATCCATCGAGCACTTCGAGCTCATGCGCGACCAGCTCCCCCCGCTCGCCGAGGGCACCACCCTCTCCTTCGTAGGCGACGCCATGTGGGTGGGCGGCAACTGGTCCTCCTACGCCCTGGGGGCCGAGCCACTGCTGGACGGTGATCTGCGTGTGGGCAACCTCGAGACCCCCACGTCCGTCGACCACTCCACCATGCAGGGAGACTTGGGCACCTACGCCTTCAACGCGCCTCCAGAGATTCTCGACGGGCTCCCCCTCGACCTGCTGCAGCTGAACAACAACCACAGCATCGACGCCGGAGACCAAGGGCTCGAAAACACCATGGCCGAGGTCGAGGACAGGGGCATGGTCCACACAGGGGTCGACGCCCACGCCACGGAGGACGTGGGGGGCCTACAGGTCGCCTTTCTGTCCTACACCTGGGGCATCAACCAGCGCGACACCGAGAGCGAGCACGAGCTGTTCATCGTCCCCTTTGGCCACCTCGACGAGGATATCGATCTGTCTGGGCTGCGATCGGACGTCGCAGACGCGCGAGCCGACGGTGCGGACACCGTGGTCGTCCTCGCCCACTGGGGCTTCGAGTACGAGTACTACCCCCACCCGCACTTCATGGTGCTCGGCCGCCGCATGGTGGCCGCAGGCGCCGACCTGGTGGTGGGCCAAGGGCCCCACGTGGTGCAGCCCCCCGAGATCTGCGACGTCAACCGGCCCGACATCGTCCCGAGCGTCGGCACCTGCAGCGTACGAGACGACAGCGACGAACCCCGCACCGCCGCCATCCTCTACAGCCTCGGAAACTTCGGCACCGACATGGCCACGGAGCCCTGCCAGACGGGCCTGGTGGCTACGGTCAGCCTCGATCCGGACGTCACGGGGCTGGGCTGGGCAGCCCAAGCCACGGTGCAGGGCGAAGACGGCCCCGAGATCCTGCCCCTGGACGATCTGCTGGACGACGACGAGCTTGTCGAAGAAGCCCAGCGCCTAGAGGCCCACCTGGGCATGGGATGGCAGCGCTAGGAGGCTCGACCTACCCGGCCTCGCTCGACCAAAACGCCGTCATGGGCTCGAGGTAGTGGGTGACCCACCCCTGCTCGTAGTTCACCCCCTGGCCGGAGGGGATGCCGCCATGGACGAAGGTCACCCGAGTACCCTCTTGGACCGCCTCGAGGTGGACCTCGACCCGCGAGTCAGGGGCCTCGGCAGGAAAATCCAGGGTGCGCCAGCTTTGCCGGATGACACTGGGGGGCTCGAGCGCAACCGTCTGCCCCGAGATGTAGCCACCCCAGGCGGTGAAACGATCACCTGGTTCAGCGCCCTCGCTGGTGGCGGGGGCCCCGGTCATGGCGGCGTGACGTTCGCCGTCCAGCCAAGCTTCCCAGATCTGGGCAGGGGTCGCGGGGATCACACCCGAGACCTCGATGGAATCGGTACTCATGGGGACACCTCCGAAAACGGAACGATCAGGTCGCGACGCGCAACACGGAGCCGACCGCCATGCCGATGAGCGCCAGGGCGGCGAGCACGAACATGGCCGAACGCCAGGGCTGCAGCTTCAACAGGAAACAGATGGAGTGCAGCAGGCGCGCACCGACGAAGACCACGAAGTAGATGGCCGCACCCCGCACGCTGGCTCCACTGAGCACGTAGACCAGGCCGATGGCGAAGAAGATCAGCTCGTTCTCGAGGGCGTTGCGGTGGACCCGCTGCAGGCGGTTCACCGGCGCGGCCTCGGCCTCCAGCAACTCGTTGCCGAACTTCTCGGCGTCCTCGGGCAGGGTCGTGGACTCGGTCTTGTTCCGCACGGCGATGGTGGCGAAGGCGATCAACACCAACTTGATGACGGTGAAGGCAGCTGCGAACACGTACAGCTGAAAGGGAACCGAGGCGACGAAGGCTTCCATGGGGTTCTCCTGGGCAGAGGGGCGGTCGCGAAGTGTGTCACAAATCGCCACGGGGGGCACCCAGGGCAGAGCCCGGCTCCCAATGCCTGACTCCAAGACCAAGAAAGCCGGCGAGATTCTCCAGCCGACTGGGCTCGTCGGAGCTCAGCGTGAAGGGTGTGGACTTTCGGAGCGTAGAGCCGCCTCGGACAGCGGTGTCAGACACCAACAACAGCGGTGTCAGACACCAACAGCGGTGTCAGACACCAACAATTAAGCTTTTCTCACCCTCATCCGCGAACAACACCTGCGATGCGCAGATGGACATGATGCCGACTGCCGGGAGTGTCGAATCGAAGAGGTCTTGCCGAGAGGCGAGTCGATCCTGTGACGCTGAGTTCACCCTGCGCTCGCGCACCGCCACGCCGAGCACTTCTCGCTCCAGGCTGAGTTCCTGATGCCTGACTCCAAGACCAAGAAAGCCGGCGAGATTCTCCAGCCGACTGGGCTCGTCGGAGCTCAGCGTGAAGGGTGTGGACTTTCGGAGCGTAGAGCCGCCTCGGACAGCGGTGTCAGACACCAACAACAGCGGTGTCAGACACCAACAGCGGTGTCAGACACCAACAATTAAGCTTTTCTCACCCTCATCCGCGAACAAC
>CAZVHW010000645.1:0-4281 GCA_964626835.1 uncultured Enterobacterales bacterium | reverse complement strand
TCATCGGCGCCAAGGGGCGCTACCTGTCCCGGCATGGGGAATTCGGCCGGGCCCTCGACCTGCAGCGGCAGGTCGCGCGCTACTTCGCCGAGATCGGAGAGTGGGGGGAGGTGTCCTACCAGCTGTCCGAGTGGTACCGCCTCGCGGGCTGCCTGCAGGGCGAGGTCGGGCTCGAGGTGCTCGCCGAGGCCGATGACCTCATCGACTTTCACCGTCCCTTCGAGCAAGCCGATGCGGGACGTCCCTTCGTCCAGCTGGCACGGGCGCGCTCGCAGGTGCAGCTGGGTTCCGCCGATGCCGAGAGCCAGCGCACCCTCGAGGAACTCTCAACCACCCTCGGCCGGCACATCCACCTGCGGTACTCCGCCGTTCGGTGGCACATCCAGTGGCTCCGGACCCAGGACGAGCGAGCAGCTGCCCGCGAGGTGCTGGCCGATCTCGAGGCGGCAACCAAGGGGGACCCCGCCGCCGACCAGGCTTCCTGGTTCCTCTGTCTCGCGCGTCTCGATGCAGCGCTGGCCGATGGAGACCCTGAAGAGGCCAAGGCGAGAGTCCTGGAGCTCTCGGAGAGCTTCGGACCCATCGTCGCGGCGCTGCAGGCGGTGGATCCCGATCCGGGCTTCGTGGCCCTGGCGTTCCCCTACTAGCCTAACGGATCATCATGCCGTCCAGCGCCCCTGGGTAGAGGGCCAGCGCTTGCTGTAGCTTGGTGAACGGTATCCCCAGGCGGGTTGGGAGATGGTGCTCCAGCAGGCGCTTGCAGGAAGACAGGTCGTCACCTTCCTCGAGCCAGGTTTCGTAGATGAGGTCCGCCAGGCGCAGGAAGGCGGCGGGTCTGCGCAGCTTCGGCGGGGGCTGGAGATCGTGGTGGTGATCTACGAGCTGGGCGAAGGAGGCGGGGAGCTTCCAGCCGTGGATGACGGCGGCCCCCGCTCGGGCGTGCATCAGGTGGAAGACTTTGTCGGCCACCTCTTCGAAGTCCACTTGGCCGGGGTAGTTGCGCAGGATCCTGTCCAGGATGTTGGCCAGCACCGGCTTGCCGACATCGTGGAGCAACCCGATCAAGAAGGCTTGTTCACCGTCGCGTCCCGCGGCGCCGCTCAACAGGTTGAAGGCCACTGCGGACCCCAGGGCGCTGCGCCAGAGGGCCTCCATCGTCGTCGCGTGTTCGCCTTGGTAGATCGACTGGCGCATGGTCGAGGAGAGCACGATGTTGCGGGTGCTCTCCATGCCCAAGCGGGCCACCGCCTGGGGCAGGCGCGAGATCCTACGGCCGCCGCGGGGGCCGTAGAAGGCGGAGTTTGCCACTTGCAGCACGGCGCCTGCGAGGAACTGGTCCTGGTGGACGACGCGGGCGAGCCCCGCTGCGGAGCTGCGCGGATCCTGGGCCACGCGGAGTACCTCGGTGGCCACCTTGGGGAGCCTGGGGGGCACGAACTCCCCTGCGTTCAGTGCCAGCCACACCAACCGCCGTACGCTCCTTACAAGGACCGCTTTGGGATCCTCATGCGCGTTCGTTTCGGGGGCCGCGTCTTCGTCGAGCCGGGCCAGGTCGGCAGGTGAGACTGCGTAGATCCCCGTGTCGAAGGCTGAGCCGATCCGGCGTGGGTCGTGCTTGGGCATGCACTTGTTTCCGAGCCTGTAGGCGGGTGAGCGACGGAATCCTACGCGAATTCCGCCTGCGATTAAAGGCCCCGTGAGCCGCCTAGGTGGAGGTTTGTCGTGGTCGGCTCGCGAGGAAGAAGACCGAGGACACCAGCAGTCCCACGGCTGCGGCCGGCCAATACGGGTCACCGGGACCGCTGGATGCCATCCAGTCCACCATCAGGCCCAGCAGTGGCGCCACGATCATGGTGGAGACGGACTTCGCCTGGTTTTCGATGGATAGGATGGTGGCCCCGTACGCTTCGGGAGCACAGGCGTCGAAGCGGCTGATGAGTACGGGCCTCCAGAGGTTCTGCAGCACGTGCAGCAGAACGAAGAGCAGAATGGCGGCGCCATACCATCCGGCGAACAGGGCGGGGAGCAGGAGCAGGTACAGGGCTCCCGCACCTGCCCAGGCCTGGCGCGCGGCCTGTTCTTCGGAGCCCGCCCGTTCCACGAGGGTGTGAGCACGGCGGCTGGCCGCGGCCGACAGCAGGTGAAGGACCAGGAACACCGGCCCCACCAGCAAGGCGGTCTGGCGGGCATCGTCCAGCCCACCCAGCAGCGCCGCCCCCGCCAGGCCCCCAACGGCTGCGGTCTGCAAGAGAGGCTGCAGGTAGTCCTTGGCAGCCTTGAACACACCCTCGAAGCCCATGGATTCCGCCACCAGGCGGCGCAGCTTCGCGTCACGGGCCGAGGTCAGCAGCACGGCCCATAGACGGCCAGCCACCGCCCTCGGGGAGGCCTGGACCTCCTGGTGTCCGTCCAGCGAACGCGGGTAGCCCGCGAAGTTGACCAGGCCCAGCACGTAGGGTGGGATGCTGGCCACGAAGACCCACGCGTAGCTGCCTCCCAGCAGCACGATGCTCGCCCCCACCAGCACCGACAGAGCCGAACCCAGCTTGCTCCAGGAGCGGGTGTAGCCGTAGATCCGGGTGCGTTCCTCCTCCCGCCCCTCTGAGCGCAGCCACGAGAAGATCATGGCCTTGTGGGTTCCCGTGCGGAAGGCGTCGCCCACGGCGAAGAAGAGCATCGCCACGAACAGCAGAGACAAGCGACTGGCTGCGGCGAAGATGGCGAAGCTGACGATATAGGCGGCGAACGAGGTCATCATGGACCGGCGTCGACCGTACAGGTCGGCCACCATTCCCGAGGGCACCTCGAAGAGATTGATCATCAGCTCGCGGAAGGCGATGAGCAGTCCGATGGCGAAGAACGAGAGGCCCTTGTCCATGAACGCGAGGATCAGGAAGGGCTCGAAGTAGCGCTGGTTCTTGAGGAAACCGTAGAGGCTGAAACGCCTGAGCATGATGGGAGGGTAGCCTACATTCCCTCTCGCACCTCGACCCAGCGTCGGTCGGCGCGGCCGCTGGTGGCCATCACCACCAGCTCGTGGCGGCCTGGGCTGGGCGTCCACCAGGCGCGTTCGTCGGCGTCGGCGTGGGCCACGATCCGGCCATCCACGAACCACCAGAGCGGCTCGGGGTGGTCAGCCTCGGCGATGAGGGGCTGCTCCTGATGCGTAGGTTCGAGATCGGGCAACAGCACGAGCACGGTGCCCTCGCGGGGGTGCAGGATGCGTGGGGGGGCATGCGATGCGGCATTCGAACAGTCCTTCGCCATGGGGGGCAGGGTGGCCCCAGCCATCCCGCGGGTTGTCTTCCAGCGGCGCACGGATGGAGGTTCCACCACGAAGACCTCGCGTCGGGTCACCCGCCCGCTGCGGCAACCGGGCTCCACGCGCTCACCGGAAGCCGCGTCGATCTCGAGCTCCCGGTGAAGGTCGCAGGTCTCGGTGGGCACGCTGGAGCGCAGCGCAAGGGCCTCTTCCGCATGGGGGCACGCGGGCCCGACCGGAAGGCCGGAGAGGGGGCAGACCCGGACTTCCACCAAGTCCTCGGGGGGGGCACCGTCGTGGCCGGGGCTGGGACCTTCGTTCCGCTCCAGCGCCGTGATCAGGTCGAACAGTACCGGCGCGGCCAGCTCTCCACCTACCAGGGCCCTGCTGGCGGTACCGTCCAGGTTGCCCAACCAGACAACGGCGGTGTAGCGCTGCCCGTAGCCGGCGGCCCAGGCATCCCGGTGGCCCTGGCTGGTCCCGGTCTTCCATCGAAGAACGGGTGACCGCCCCGCCAGCTCCGCTCTGCGGGGAAAGTCGGGGCGGTCCCGCTGCGCGAGCACCCGCGTCGTCAGCCAGGTGGCGCCGGGAGAGAGCACGGGCAGGCCGGTCGTTGCGGATCGATCGCCGTGCCAGTCCAGGGGGGCGGCCTTGCCGTCCCTTGCCAAGGTGGTGTAGAGGCTCGCCAGCTCCAGCGGTGTGATCTCGGTTCCTCCGACCGCCAGGGAGAGGCCGTAGCGGCTGGGATCCGGGGAGAGGCTCGGAGCTCCCGCCGACCGCAGCAGGCCCACTAAATCCACCACGCCGACCTGGGCCAGCAGGTCCACGAAGGGCAGGTTGAGGGACTGGGACAGGGCGTGGTCCAGCCGCACGGTGCCGCGGAAGAGTCCGTCGTAGTTGCGGGGGGTGTAGCCGCCGTGGGTCGTCGGCACGTCGGGAACGCGGGTTCCCGGCAACACCAGACCGCGGTCGATGGCACGGGCGAAGAGGAAGGGCTTGAGCGTGGAGCCGGGGGACCG
>CAZVHW010000644.1:0-4285 GCA_964626835.1 uncultured Enterobacterales bacterium | reverse complement strand
AGATGATGTCGGTGGCGACCTCGGTGGGCTGCTCGAAGCTGTCGAGGGTCGTCCCGAGGTACACCCCCGCGCCGATCTGGCTGGCCTGGACCTCAGGGTCGAGGGGATCGTTGGACGCGATCGCGAGGGTGGCGATGTCGTCCAGCTCGTCCAGCGGCCGGTGGGTGACCGATGCCTGGGCGGACTCCTGGGGACCGAGCTCGAGCAGGCCCGCGCCGTCGTCGGTTGCCCAGAAGGCCAGCTCCGTACCGACGGTGTCGTAGCTGGCTTCGTAGACGATCAACTCGGCGTTGCCCGCGTTGGTGAGGGTGACGGCCAGGCGACTCTCGCAGCCCACCGTGACGGTTCCGAAGTCGTGGGAGAGGGGATCCACCTCGAGGACCGGGGCGATCCCCGTTCCGGTCAGGAGCACCTGGCACGTCGGCTCGTCAGGGTCATCGCTGTGAACGTGGAGGCGGGTCTGGTCCTCGGACGCGGTGACCGGGTCGTACACCAACTCGATCTCGGTGGCATCCTGCGGTCGAACCACCAGCGGCTGGATGGAACGCACGGCGATGGGCGTGTCGGCGTGAGCGACCTCGAACCGCTCGACGTGGAGGTTGGCATCGCCGTGGTTTTCGATGGTCAGGATCTCCACCTGCTCCAGTTCGTCCGACACCTCCACCGAGCCGAACTCGATCCGGCGCGGTGTCAGAGCGATGTCGGGCACACTGCCGTCATCCAGCTCGTGGATCGTGCCGTCGTCCTCTTCGACGCAGACGGAGGTCATGCAGCCCGAGAGGCCGAGAAGGAGCAGCGAGCCGCGAAGCAACATGGCGCACCTGCCTGGGAGGGAAGGCTCCCACTCAGGCAGTGCGCCATCGTGCTCGGAAAGATCACCGCCGACTATCGTTCGCAGTCTCCCCGCAGCGCGTAGGAGATCTCGATGGTAGCTCCACCCTCCGGGACGTAGTCGGGATCGAAGACCACCTGGTTCTCGGCCTCGTCGTAGCTCCAGCCCAGGGTCGCGGTCACGCCGTCTACGTGGACCTCGATGGTCTCGGGGACGGGCTCGGCGGTCAGGGCGAAGCTGTCCAGGATGGCGGCGGAGGCTTCGGCCAGGGCGGCCAGGTGGCTGGCCCAGTCGCTGGCGCAGATGGACAGGAACTGGCCGCCGGTGGCGACGGTGGCTTCGTAGAAGCCGATGTAGGGGTCGTTTCCGCCACAGCCGCTGGGATAGTCGCCCCCCACGGCGTGGACCACAAGGTCGTCGGCGGCGGCTACGTAGCTCTGGAAGTGTGTCACGTAGTAGCTCCAGGAGTTGGCGCTCTGCTCGGGTTCGTCGGACACGCCGACGACATTGAGCTTGGCACCCTCGCGCAGGAAGCCCTCGTTGCAGCCGCCGCTGCCCGTCTCGGCCAGGGCGTGTTCGAGCAGGGTGAAGCCCATCTCCGTGTGGCTTCCCGCCGGGGCCTCGAGCATGTCGGAGACCGCGTTCACGGCCCCGGTCTCGGAGAAGGTGTTGTCGATCCAGAGGTTCGAGCCGTTGACACAGCCGTCGTCCCGCACGACGAAGGCGACGTGGAAGTCGGAGTCCAGGTTGACCATGGTCTGCACGAACACGCCGAAGTTGTCCCGCACGCTGGCCAGGTCTTGGTCCATGGAGCCAGACTTGTCTACGGCGAAGAGGATGTCGGTGGCGCCACGGATGGGTTGTTCGTAGACATCCAGTTGGGTCCCGTAGATGTCTGCGCTGCCATCCTGGCGCACCTGGACCGTGGGTTGGTCCGGATCGTTCGAGTCCACCTGGAGGTAGCCCGTGTCGGCGTACTCGTCGGTGGGCAGGTAGCTCACGAACAGCTCCTGGAACTCCGCGGGGGCCAGGGTCATCAGGCCCACGTCCGCGCCGTTGAGGTCCCCGATCTCGCCGAGCTTCAGCTCCTCGGACGCCGTGTGATACTCGAGGCCGTGGACCACCAGCTCGGCGCTGCCGACGTTGGTGACGGTGAGCTCGAGCTCGCTCTCGCAGCCGACCCAGCTGGTGCCGAAGTCGTAGCTTACGGGATCCAGCTCGATGGCCGGAGCGATGCCTTCGCCCAGCAGCTTCACCTCGGCGGTGGGTGTCACCGGGTCGTCGCTGTCGATACGCAGCCAGGTCTCGAAGCCGCCTGACGCGCCGGGATCGAAGCTGACTTGCAGCTCTGTAGTGTCCCCCGGGCCCAGCAGGACCGACTGTATGGACGAGATGTCGAAGGGTCCGGTGGCATCCACGAGGCTGATATCCTCGATGTGAAGATCGGCGTCGCCGACATTGCCAACCCGGACCAGGCGGACCTGCTCCAGGTCCTCGAGCACGTCCACGCTCTCGAAGTCGATGACCAGGGGGTCCACCTCGATGACGGGGACACCCTCTCGGTCCATGGGACCGATGATGTCGTCGTCGGGTGTGACGAGGTATTCGGGCTTGCAGGCGAACAGGACCAATCCGGCCACGACGGCCAGGGTAGAGTTGCGTTTCATCTCCGTTTCTCCGGAAGCTCTCGTACGATCACAGAGGGGGGCACACCCTTCACTTCAGTAGTGCTCAGAGAGGCGGGATACGATCACCCGGCGTGTCGCGATGTGTCGCTTTTCCCCTCAATCCGCTCGCGTGAGCTCGAACGCTCCCGTGCCCCAGGTGACCGGGTAGAGCCCATCGGTGCCGCTCGAGATGGTCTGGCAGTCTCCGGAGAGGGTGTCGCCCTGGAGATCGCCCCACAGGTAGAGCTCCCAGGCAGGATCGCAGTCCTGGTGCGGGTAGGAGTCACAGAAGTGGTCCGTCTCGGCTTGGACCAGGACATCGATGGGACCCGAGCCGTCGGGCCGGAGCTGCCCTTCGCCGCTGCCCGGCCAGTCAGCGTGGACCGAGGGGGCGATGACCTTGTAGCAGGTCTCGTCTTGGCCGAGGACCGTCGAGCAATCCTGCTCGAGCGAGGAGACCTGGAGTGCCACCGTCACCTCGATCCCTTCCTCCGCTTCGGGCGTGGCCGGGTAGGACACCTCGCTGACGTGGCAGCTGCCGGTCCAGGAGGAGAGCAGGTCGTCGGGTGCCGGGGAGTGGGTGTCGTCTTGGTTTTCGGGGCGTTCCATCCGGGTGGTGGACAGATAGCCAGCGTTGCAGGCGCAGAGGGCGAGGGACATGAGCGGGACCAGGCGCATGGCGATACCTCCCAGAGCTTGCGCCGCTGTCGGGCGCCCTCGTGGAGACATGACGCGTCGAGCGGCAGCGCTACATCGTGCAGTCACCCATGAGTGCGTACTCGACCTCGATGGTGGAGCCGCCTTCGGGGATGTAGTCGGTCTCGAAGTTGATGGAGTTCTGGGAGGCGTCGTATTCCCAGCCCAACGTGGAGGTGACGCCGTCGATGCGGACCACGATGGTCTCTGGCACGGCGTCTGCGGTGAGCTGGAAGGTGTCCAGCGTGGCGGCCGCGGCTTCGGCCAGGGCGGTGAGGTGAGATGCCCAGTCGGTGGCGCAGATGGAGAGGAACAGCCCGCCGGTTGCCACGGTGGCTTCGTACATGCCCGTGTAGGCGGAGTTGCTGCCGCAGCCCGACGGGTAGTCACCGCCGACAGCGTGGATGACGACATCGTCCGGGTCGTCCTTGTAGGACTGGAAGAGGGTGAGGTAGTAGGACCAGGAGTTGACGCTCTGCTCAGGCTCGTCGGAGACGCCCACCAGGTTGAGCTTGGCGCTGTCGCGGACCAGGCCCTCGTTGCAGCCGCCGGTGCCGGTCTCGGCCAGGCAGGCCTCGAGGAGCATGAAGGCGCGCTCGGTGTTGGACGCGTACGACCCGCTCATGTTGACCATGGTCTCGACGGTGGACTCGGCCTCGGACTCGGTGAAGGTGTTGTCGATCCAGATGCTCGAGCCGTTGATGCAGCCATCGTCGGCCTGGGTGACCGCGACGTGGAAGTCTGAGTCCATGTTGACCATGGTGGTGACGAACACGCCGAAGTTGCTGATGACCGAGGAGAGGTCTTCGTTCATGGAGCCGGACTTGTCCACGGCGAAGATGATGTCCGTGGCGCCTTGGATGGGCTGCTCGAAGACGTCGAGGTTGGTGCCGTAGTACTCGCCGTTGCCCTGCTGGGTGACCTGGACGGTCTCGGTGAAGGGATCGTTGGAATCGATGCTGAGGTAGGCGATGTCGTTGTACTCGTCGAGCGGCAGGTAGGAGACGGTGATCTCTTCGTACTCGGCGGGCAAGAGGGTCATCAGGCCCTCGGCGTCACCGTTGGTGTCGTCGATGCCCAGGAACTCGAG
>CAZVHW010000643.1:0-4306 GCA_964626835.1 uncultured Enterobacterales bacterium | reverse complement strand
GGCCCTGGGGAAACGCCCACGAACCTTGGCTCTTCGCCGCCCTGGCCAACAGCTTCGCCCGCCTGTCCTGGAACACCGAGGGGCTCCCACAGGCCTGCTACCTGGCAACCACACCCAGGCTGGCCCGCAAAGTGGGGGCCGGCGTGGTCCTGGCCGAGCAGCCAAACCAGCTGGTCCTGCTCGCCCTCGATGACTGCCAGAAGCTGCGGGATCTCGACTCAACCATCTGCGACACCCTCGGCTCCCGGGCATGGCGCGCCGATCCCTCGGCCCCGACAATGGACGAGATGGCCTGGCTGCAGGACTGGCTCAGCTGCCCGCTGAACGACCCCATCCCCATCGACCCGAACGCCAAGCCCCCAATCTTCGGGCACTAGCCACGGCGACCAGCGCTACAGCGTACGGTCCTTGCCCACGCTCTGGGTCTCGAGAAAAGCGCGGGTCTCGGCGTCTAGCCTGCGCGCTTCTTCGTCCAGCGCACGCTCGTTGTCTTGGCGCTCGTTCTCGGTGGCGTCCTTGCCCATGGGACCATGGCCCAGGGCGCTCTCGAGCAGGTAGTCGGCCTCGGCGGCCACGTCGCCGCCCCCGTGGGCCTGGCCGGCGATGCGGGCGCGCTGGTCGCGAAGACGGTCGAGCCCAAACGACTCT
This sequence comes from uncultured Enterobacterales bacterium, assembly GCA_964626835.1. Lineage (GTDB taxonomy): Bacteria > Myxococcota_A > UBA796 > UBA796 > JAFGLY01 > CALDOK01. The sequence continues at coordinate 3,658 of CAZVHW010000643.1, read as the reverse complement.
TCCACCGCGTCGATGCGGCCGATCGCGGAGCTGGCGATGGTAGCCAACATGGTGTCCACCCAGCCTGGGAAGTCCCGGGCCAGCTTGCGCAGGCCGTCCACCAGCAGGGGCCGCTCCGGGTTGCCCCAGAACGGACCAGACAGGTCGTTGGCCAGCCGCTCGAGGCCACCCAGGTGAGCCTGGAAGCGCTCGAGCTGGGCCAGGGCCTCGCGCTGGTCGTCTTCGCTGGCGCCCTGGGTAGACCGCAGCGTGGACTCGATGGCCTGCATGAGCGCGTCCACCTGGCCCCGCAGCACGGCCACCGGCAGCACCCGCAGCTTGTCCAGATAAGGCTCGAGATCCGGCGCCAAGGCCAAGGCGCGGCCCAGCTGTGCGTGCAGGTCTTCGAGCTCGGCGAACAGCTCACCGAGCTGGCGCCCCACTAGGTCGAAATCGCCGGAGCCACGCGTGACCTCCTCGGCGGCCTGGGCCCGGCGGGTGACCGCGTAGATGGCGGCCAGCCCCGCGTCTCGGACCATTCCCTCGAGCTGACGCTTCAACGCCCAGTTGCGCTCGTGCTTGTAGCTGGCCACGCGGTCGAGCTCGAACTCCGCCCGCAAGCGGCGGGCTTCGACCACGGCCCACTCGAGACCGACCGCAGCCTTTCGAGTGAAGCCGACCAGCCCACCGGTGCCGTAGTCCACGATGCGAGGCTCGATTCGGCCCGCAGCCGGCACGCTCGCCAAGACGGCCCGAAGCGCGTCAGGGGAGAAGGCAACGGCCTCGAAGGGCGCCTCGCCCACGGGAAGCTCCAGCACGCGGCGTGAATCCGGCGAGCCGAGCAAGAGCCGCCCGTCCACCTGGACCAACACCCGCTCTCCGTCACCGTGGAAGCAGAGCGCCTGGACAGGGCCGGGCACGCGGAAGCGCCCCACCTGCTTGGTCAGGGCCTCGTCGTACACGGCTACGAAGCCTTGCTCCGCCACGGCCAGCTGCCGCCCACCCTGGTCCATGACCAGCAGGCCCGGGCCCGCGAGATCGCGGCCGGAGAACCCCATGAGCTTTCGGTCCCGAACCCACCAAAGCCGCACGCCGTTTCCAGCCACGGAGAAGAGCTTGGAGCCATCGGGAAGGACCGCCAGCCCCCGAACGGGGAAACCCCGCACGGCCTGGACCGGACGTTCGCCCCGCATGATGACCCGATCGTCCAGATGCTCGCACGAAAAGCGCACCAGATCGCCGCGATCGGTCCCCACGACCAGCCAACCGTCCGAGGGGCCGAAGCACATCGCGGTCACGCGTTCGTTTCCCGGCAGGGTGGCCTCTCCGATCCAGCGGGCGATGGCACAGCCGAGGACCTGAGCTCCCCCGGCGCAACCCACCACCAACAGCTCACCGCTGGGGGAGAAGAGGAGCGAATCTGCCCCGGAGGAAGGGAGATCGAGACGACGCAGCACGGCTGGGTCCGCCTGGAGGTCCCAGAACAGGAGCTGCTGAGTGCTGCGGCCTCCGAGGAGGTCGACGCCCGTGAGCCCCGCGAGCCAGCGACCTCGAGGTGACCAAGCCAGCGCGAGCAAGGGACCCGACAGTTCGATGGACGACAGCGCGCGCGTGTCGGGCCGGTCCTGCAGCATGGCCGAGGCATTTCGATGCTCGGAGCTCTCCTCGACCCCGTCCATGAAGGCCAGGATGTCGTTGTGCTCACGCTGCACCGCGACGCCCGCCAGGACGGTCCGCTGACGGAGGATCAGCCCGCGGGCCTCCACGATGGCGTCCTCGAGCCCCGACAACGCCTCGAGCAAGGGTTTCGGTTCGCGACCTTGGCGGCGTGCTACCTGGAGCCGCTCTTCGAGGGGCCGCTTTGTACTCCGCAGGTGCTCGAGCTGCTCCTCGAGCCGCGCAATCTCGGCGTTCAGCCGCTCCTCGAGGGCCCGGAAGTTGTCGGGGTGATGCGTGGGTCCCCGCTTGCGGAACAGCCGCCCCAGCAGGGAAGGTCTCGGCCCGAACATCCGCCCACACTCCGGGCAGTGGGGAGCGTCGGCTTCGACCGCGTAGCCGCAGTCGGGGCAGGGGCTGAAGCGGGGGGACATGGGGTTGTGGGCAGAGGGCAGGAGGTGCGGAAGTGTCCTAACCGTCCAGCGCCACCCCCAACATTGACGCCCCTCCCCCCACGCTGCTACGATCCCGCGTTCTCCGCGCCGTGAGCGCCATCTTCCGCCTTTCACGCTCCTCCCGGGTCGCCGCGATGCCGCGCTCGTTCCCCAGCCACAAGCTCCCCGCTCGGGCCACGCCGTGAGCCAGCCGCGGGTGCTGCTCTGCTGGGGTTGCGGGGGCTTGCCCTGGGCGCGCCTGGAGCCCGGCCAAGGCCGCCGGCGCCAGGTCGGCTCCCTCGGCAGCTGGATCGGCCTGTCCCAGGGTGGAGTCCGATACGGTCTGGACATCAGCCGCATCCTGCCCGGCGAGAGCCCGGTCTGTCTCTCCAGCCTGGTGAATGCCACCCAGCAGTGGCTTCCGGGCCCAGGTTGGCTGGAGAGCCCACGGGTCGAGGTGGTCGCCTCGGGCAGCCCCGGAGCGAGCCCAGCCCCTCCCCTGCCCCCACTGGCCGACCTCTCGGCCGGCATGGCGGCGTGGAGCGTGGAGCAGCTTGGCGAACCCGGCATCCTCGCCGTACCAGCGGCCTGGCGTGAGCTCGAGCTGGCCGCGCAGCTGCTCGAGCCCTGGGGCGCCGCGGGATGGCGTTTGACGACCCTCGAGGGGTTGGTGGCTCGAGCCACCGGCGGAAACCAGCGGGTCATCAGCAGTGACGGGCCCCATCTCCGGATCCACGGACCCATCGCCCAGCTGGTCATGCCCAACGGCCGCGAGGCAGCGGGGGCCTCCAGTCTGGCCGAAGAAGTGCTGGCGCGCATGCTGGCCCAGGCGGGCCCAACGGTCCCTTCGTATTGGCGCGAGCGGGAGCAGCGACGTCAGGAGCCGGTGGTGAGGGCGCTGCTGGCCCGAAAGATCTTCCATGCTCTCCGCCTCGGCGCCCACGCCATCTCGCTGGGCGGGGCCGACGCACCCCTTTTCTTCCAACCTTCTCCGGACGGGCCTGCCGCCTTGAGGGCCCTGCACGACTTCCGGTTCCGGGTCTTTCTTCCCAGCCTTCCCGACGAGGTCTGGTGGAAAAAGGCCGCCGAGGCCGGCTTCCTGCGCAGCCCCACGGGGCGGATCATGATCTTCGGTCTGGACTGGAGGGCCATCCCCACGACGGAGCTCGAGGGTCCGTCGAGCCCCTGGGAGCTTCCGAAGTTCCTGGGCACCCTCGGCACCACCCGCAGTGGATTGCGCCCCCACGGCTTGCACGAACATGTCGGAGCCGGAGACACCATCGAGGTCTGGTTCCCCGGCTGGACACCGCCATCCGTCGCGGACGTCCCCGTGGCGCCCCCGGACCCAGAGCCAGCACCAGAGCCGCTCCCGCCTCCTCCGCCCCCAGAACCAGAGCCAGACCCAGAACCAGAGCCGCTCCCGCCACCTCCCCCCCCAGAACCAGAGCCAGACCCAGAACCAGAGCCGCTCCCGCCACCTCCCCCCCCAGAACCAGAGCCAGACCCAGAACCAGAGCCGCTCCCGCCACCTCCCCCCCCAGAACCAGAGCCAGACCCAGAACCAGAGCCGCTCCCGCCACCTCCCCCCC
>CAZVHW010000642.1:0-4319 GCA_964626835.1 uncultured Enterobacterales bacterium | reverse complement strand
ACCCCCCTGCGCGGCCAGCCCTCGCGCCTCTGCGGTGCCACCTCGCGCCTCTGCGGGTCGGGCGGTCATCACGAACAGGTCGGCATCGGCGCTCGAGCAGAACCACTTCTCGCCGCTGATGTGCCACGAGCCGTCCGCCTGGCGCTCGGCCACGCAAGCGTTGGAGCCCACGTCCGAGCCGCCCTGCACCTCGGTGAGGAACTGGGCCGCGGCGGCGTGATCGCCGTAGGTCGGGTTCAGCAGCCTGGGCAGCCAGGCGACCTTCTGCGCGTCGGTCCCCAGGGCCTGCAGGGCGCGGACGGCTCCTGCAGCGCATGCGATCGGGCAGTTGTGGCCCGCTTCGCCCGCGTGGCTGGACAGGTAGAACAGGGACAGGATGAAGGGGTGGGGGTTGGGACGCTCGTCATAGGCCGCCAGCATTCCGCTGCCGTAGATCAGTGCACCGGCGTGGTGGTAGCTGGGGTGGTGGGCGATCCGCTCCACGCGTCGCCCGATGTCGTCCCAGGCCTCGAGCCGAGGCAGGTTGGCGTCGAGGTTGTTCTCGCGTGCCGCTCGGTCCAGGGGGCCCGCCACCTGGGCGCCCCAGGCTCGCAACGCTGCCTCGCGGCTGCCCAGGCCAGCCCCGCGCACCAGCGCCTGGAGCAGAGGATCGGCGTCGTAGAAGTTTCCGGGCTGGGCCTCGACCCAGCTCGCCAGATCCTGGCGTCCTTCGTGGATGGCTTGCATGGTCGCTCCCTGTCGGATGGGGAGAGCGCTGTATCCTCAGAACTCCGCGTTGCTCACCAGCAGCTCCTCGACGATCCCATCGCGCCCGACCAGCTCCTTCACCGCGTGCGTGACCTAGGCGAAGGGGGCCTCGGGGATGCGGCCGATGGTGTAGCGGTCGGTGAGCACGCGGCCGGGGGGACAGTCGGATTCCAGGTGGTGGCTTCGGATTCGCTCATGACGGCTCCGGCTGCGTGAATGGAAGACCGCGTCTTCATCCGAGTATCCACCGACGGGGCTGGCGCCACCCGTTCGGTGTGCTAGTCGGAAGCCATGGAAACGCACCAGGCCCTCGAGAGGCTCTCCACACTCCCCCTCGTCGCTGCGTTGGACCCGGACGCCTGGGCGGCGGTCGCGGGGGCAGTGAGCTCCGTCCGCTACGAACCCGGGCAGCTCATCGTCCAGCAGGGAGAGCCGGCAGACAGCCTGCTGCTGGTGGTGTCGGGCGAGATCGCCATCCTCCAGGACCGGCGGCTCACCCGTCTCGCTCCCGCTCCCTGCGTCCTCGGATTGCAGTCCCTGCTCCAGGAAGGGGATCGCACCGCCAGCCTCGAGGCGGCGACGGTGGTGGAGCTGCTGGTGCTTCCGCGCGCTGTCTGCTGCAGCTCAACCGTGAGCAGCCGAGTTTTGCCGCCAGCCTGCTGAGCTACCTGGGCGGGGAGCTTGGGCGTATGTACCGCCGCGAGCACGCGTGGCTCGAGCACATGGCCGACTTCTTCCAGTCCCCCAACGCCCTCATCGTCCCAGGGCCCTACGAAGCAGCGCCCTACGAGATGATCCTGCTCGTCATGCAGGGTGATCCTGCCGACATGGCGGCGCTCATGCCTCCGGGGGTGCGGCCTCGAGGGTGTCTTCGTCCTGACCTTCAGCTTCTGAGAGAGCCTCGCCACCACCAACCCCTTGGGTGAGGGACGCTCCTTTCGCTACAGCGAGGCCGCTCCCTTCGTGCCTTGCATCGGGCCTCGGGGCACGCCGGCCGTGTTCTGCCCGGAGCTGTACCCCGACAACTACCTGGCCATCACCATCGGTCGCGAGCTGTACGGGTTGCCCAAGCGTTTTGGCGTCACCGTGCGTCGGGAAGACCGCGTGGATCTGCTGGTGGACGATCGGCTGGCCGTGCGCGCCAGCTGGCACGGACGCGAGCCCTGTGGCATTGGCGACCTCTCCCGTCAGGTCGTGGAGCGCTCGGGAGGGAACCGCGCGCTGGCCACCCTCGCTGGTGGGATCACCCAGGCCGTGCATGCCCTCGCTGCGCGCTTGCCCGACCGCCGCCTTCCCGTGGCGCTTCCCGTGCTGGTGCACCGCCAGGTCCCGGCTGTCCAGGGCGAGGCGCGGAAGGTCTGGGCCGTGGACCAGCTGCGCGAGGTCCCCATCCACATGTCGGCGGTGCAGCGCATCCACGCCCTGGGCGATCCGCGCGTCGCCTGCCACCACCCGGCCCCCTTCCTGCGAGGTCGCTGCCTGTGTGCCTTCTCGGCCGAGGTGGGGTTCGAGCTCCACCGTGGAAAGGTGGTGCGGGACTACATGACTGGGGCCGAGGGCCCGCGACCCGGCCTGCTGCGCCGACTGCTGCGCCGCTAGCGCCCCCCCCGCTCGTCTTCGAGCGCCACCATGGCCCGGGCGTGCAGGGTCTGGAGTTGCTGTTGGTCGGGGAACAACCGGGCCACCGGGCGGATGGTGCGCACGGCCTCGGCGTTACGGCCCACCTCGAGCAGGCAATCGGTCAGGATGGCGCGTAGGTGCAGGTGGTAGGGGTCCACGCGCAGCGCGTCCTGGAGGCGCTCGATGGCGCGGTCGGCGTCACCGCGCGCCCAGAGCACCTGGGCCGAGATGCTCTGGGCCCACGTGGAGCGAGGGAGCTGCTCGAGGCCTCGCTGAGCGTAGTGGTCCGCCTCGTCCAGGCGGCCGGCCTGCAGGGCCAGCTCGGCACGGGTGACCAGCAGCTCGGCGTGGTCCGGATAGATCTCGAGGTAGTGGGCAGCCAACACCTCGCCTTGTATGGGCTCGCCTCGGGCGATGGCGGCGCGCACCAGGCCCGCCATGGCCTCGGGGCTGGCGGGTTGGATGTCCAGCGCCTCTTGGTACCAGGAGGCAGCTTCCGTCCAGTCGCCCAGGCTGGCGGAGATGTCCGCCAGGTGCAGGGCGATGGTGGCACTGGGTGAGCGCAAGAACAGGTCGGCGAAGCGCTGGGATGCTTCGTGCACGTGACCGCGGCGGCGAGCCAGCTGGGCCCGGAGCAGGTCCACGCCGAAGGTGTCGGGCAGCTGCTCCTCCAGGCGGTCGATGATGCGCTCGGCCACACCGGGAGGGGCCGCCGCGATGGCCTGGCGGGCGCGCCAGGTGAGCGGCACCACCTCGATGACGTCGCGCGGGTCGATCTCGCCCGCCTCGGAGACCAGATCGCCGCCCACGTAGCCCAGGGCTTGCAGTTGCTCGAGGGCGGTTGGATCCAACGAAGCCTCCGGAGCGGTACCGGGCTCGAGGGACGCCACCAGGTCGGCCAGGGTCGCGGGCTCGTCACCGGCCTCCCAGCCCTCGGTCGGCTCGAAGGCCACCGCGGAACCCTCCGCTTCGTACCAGGCCCCCCAGCCACCCTCCATGTAGCGGCCGGCGTTGGCGGTGTAGGACTTCAACGGAGCGAGGCCCAGGCTGTACTGGCCGGTCATGGCTTCGGAGTAGGGGTAGGTGCTGCCACCCTCTTGTAGATCGAGGCCCTGGACCTCGGCGTGGACCTCGAGGCCTGCCAGTGTCAGGAGCGTGGGGGTGATGTCTACGTGGCTGACGGGCTGTGTGGGCCGCGAGCCCGCCTCCAAGCCGGGGCCGCGGGCGATGAGAGGTACGTGGATGGTGCCGTCGTGGAGCAGGAAGCCGTGGGTGCGTTCGCCACCGTCGCCCAGGCCTTCGCCGTGGTCGGCGGTCACGACCACCCAGCTGTCCGGATGTTGCTGGTCCCACCACGCCAGGAAGCGGCCCAGCTGGTGGTCTGTGTAGGCGATCTCGCCGTCGTAGCGGGCCATGTCGCAGGCGTCGCGTTCGGGGGGCCGCGGCTGGCCGGGCTCGGGATCCTCGAGCCCTTCGCAGGGTGGCCCCTGGGGATCGAAGGGCGGAGGGGGATCGTAGGGCCAGTGGGGATCGAAGAAGTGCAGCCAGACGAAGTGGGGGCCCGAGGAGCCATCGAGGGTGAGCAAGGCGTCGTCCACCACGTCTTCAGCGCGGCGCTGGTCGCTCCAGTCCAGCTGCGAGGGCGCACGCTCGAGGGGGTCGTGGTAGACGTCGAATCCCTGGTCGAAGCCCCAGCGCGCCTGGGTGGGGAAGGCCGAGGTGAACGCGGCGCAGCGATAGCCGGCTTCCGACAGCCGCTCGGCGAGGGTGATCTCGGAAGCCCCCAGGTTGAAGTCACCGTTGTCCCGCACGCCGTGGGAGGGTGGGTAGCGGCCGGTGTGGATGGTGGAGTGGCTGGGGATGGTGAGGGGTGCGGTGCTGTAGGCACGCTCCCAGAGCGTGCCCCGTTCCGCCAGCCCGTCCAGCACGGGGGTCTGGGCCGCGGAGTAACC
>CAZVHW010000641.1:0-4335 GCA_964626835.1 uncultured Enterobacterales bacterium | reverse complement strand
CGGAGGTGGAGAGCCTGCCGCCCCAGGTGGAGGACTGTTGGTGGTAGCTACCCCGTGGAGCAGCAGCCGGGCCTGAAGGCCGAACTCAGGCCTGCGCCAGCACCACCCGCACTTCCAGCCCCCCCTCGGGGTGGTTCAGCGCCTCGACGCGGCCACCCATGCGTTGCACCAAGCCGGCTACCAGGGCCAGGCCGATGCCGGTGCCCTTGGTGCGGCGGGTGAGCTCCCGCTCGCCTCGGTAGAAGGGCTGGAAGATGCGATGCAGCTGTCGGCTGGGCACGCCCGGCCCGTGGTCGCGCACGGCCAGCACCACCTCGGCGCCGTGAGCGCGGGCCTGCAGCACGATCCTCTTGTCGTCGGCGAGAACGGCGAACTTCAAGGCGTTGTCTACCAGGTTGAGCAGCACCTGCAGCAGGGCGTCCCGGTCCATGGACACGGCGGGTAGGTCCGGGGCCAGCATCAGCTCGAGGGTGAAGCCCTTCTGTCGGGCATGGGGGCCCAAGACCTCCAACACCTGCTCGAGCACCTCGCCCACCGGGCCCACCACCCGCTCGACCTTCCCACCGCCCCGCTCGAGGCGGGCGAGCTCGAGCACGTTGCCGATCAGCCGCGACAGGCGCTCCGACTCCGCCGTGATGGTCTCGTAGTACTGCTGGCGGCGGTCTTCGCTCGGCACCATGCCGTCCCGCAGGATCTCCCCCATCATCCGGATGGCGGTCAGGGGTGTCTTGAGCTCGTGGGAGACGGCGGCGACGAAGTCGCTTCGGCGCTGGGCCAGCTCCATGCGCGCCGCGACCGTGCGGTAGAGCGCCAGGCCGCCCGCAGCGCAGAGGGCCAGCAGCAGTGCGGTCAGCCCGATGATCATGCCGCTCCCCGCTGGCGTCTGACCGGGGATGCGCCCGAGCTGGGCCGTGAGGGTCAGATCCTGGAAGGGGGCCGCGAAGGCGTGGGAGAAGGCGTGGTGTCGTGGGGGAGCGGAGCGCACCCCCCAGTCCAGGCCCACCCAGGGCTCCAAAGCGCTGGCGCCGAGCACCAATTCGCCCAGCTTGTGCTCGAGGGCGGGCAGCAGGAGCACCAAGCCCTGGCGCCAGGTCTCCTGACCGATCGTGACCGTGCGGTGTAGCAGCAGGTGGTCGGCGTCCAGCCGCATCCCTTCGAGCGGCGCGATCTGAACGCCCACCTCGCCCTCTGCGGTCTTGGCTTGGGTGTTCCGCTCGTCGCCGGGGAGCTGGTTGTCGCGGTACCGTTCCCCTTGGCTCCACAGGTTGCTTTCCACGACCTGCTGGATGTCCTCTTCGTTGCGCCGAAAGGGGTCGATGGCCTGCTGCTGGGTGTTGTAGGACTGCACGTCGCGACGCTGGCGACCGGTGACGGCGCGGTTCAGGGTGTTGTAGAGGCTCTCCGCCTTGCCCTGCTGGGGCGCCGCCGCCACCTGCTGCGCCTGCTGCTCTGCGGCCTGCTGGGCCACGGCGGTCGCGGCGGTCGCGGCGGGTCCCTCGCCGGCCCACTCCACCTGGGCCAACAGGGCCATGAGTCGGGCTTCGACCGCGAGGACGGTGGGGTCCACTTCCTGGCCGTAGTTGTCCGCGGCCAGCTGTTGCTCTCCGGGCCGTGGTCGGTAGGGGGTGTAGAGGGTGCCATCGGGTTCGATCTGGAACCAGCCCAGCACCGCGGGATCGTCGGACGGTTCGGACAGGGGGGAGCGAGCCAGACCGGCCAAGCCGGGTAGCTGGGTCTCGGGCACGTAGAAGTAGCGATATTGCAGGAAGGAGCGGGCTTCCTCTCGCAGGGTCAGGTCGGTGAGTTCGCGCTCCAGCTCGTCGAACAGCCGCTCGGCTACCATCTGGTGGCGAAGGCTCTCCTCTTCGGCGATGCGCAGCAGGCCGTGGGCCAGCAGAGCACCCACGCCCAGCAGCAGCAGGAGCCCCAGCCCAGAGATGAGCAGGCCCACGCGGGCCATGGAGCCCCGGTGGGGCTCACCGGTCATCGGCATGCACTCTCAGCCGGTAGCCGGCACCCCGCACGGTCTCGATGACGTCGAGGCGTGAGATCTCGGTCAGCTTGCGCCGGAGCTTCGCCACGTGCATGTCCACACAGCGGGTCTCGACGCCCTCGACGCGCTCGAAGCCCCAGACCGCCTTCAACAACTCAGGCCGGCCCACTACCCTCGACCCGGCCGTGGTCAGGTGGGCGAGCAACTCCACGTCGCGCACCGTGAGGCTCACCGAGCGATCCCCTACGCTCGCCGACAGGCGATCTCCGTCGACCGCCAGGGAGCCGGCTCGGAAGCGCCGAGCAGGGCGGACTCCTGCGCGGCGCAGCAGGGCCTTGACCCGTGCGCTCAGCTGGGCGACCGAGAACGGCTTGGTGACATAGTCGTCCGCCCCGGCGGCGAAGCCTTCGAGCACGTCCTGCTCGGCGCCGCGAGCCGTGAGCAGCAGGATGGCCTGGTGTGGTTTGGCTTCGCGGGCTTGACGGCAGATGGAGAAGCCGTCCACGCCGGGCAACATCACGTCGAGCAGGAGCAACTCCCACTCGCCCTCGAGGGCCAGTCGCAGCCCTTCGTCGCCGTCGGCGACACCATGGGGAGCGTAGCCGTGAAACGCGAGCACGTCGCAGATGCCCATCAGGATGGGTTGCTCGTCTTCGACGATCAGGATGCGGGGCTTCATGGAGGGAGTATCGGTTCGGCCGCGCTGGGGGGCAAGTAAATGCTGTGTAACCGACGGTCGGGGAGCGTTTACGCACCGCTTGCCCAAGACCGTGCTGGGAGGGGGTATCTCGTTGAATGAACCCAATCGGAGATCTCCATGTCCATCAAGTCCGGCTCCCTCGTCGCCGCTGTCGCCGCTGGCAGCATTCCCGTCGCCATCAGCATCATGGCCGCATGCTGCAGTCACCTGGTCAGCATCGTCGGCCAGCCGGAGGCCCACGCATCCCAGGTTCGGGTCACGGCTTCGCCCGTGGCACCGGCGATGGCGACCGTGGACGTCTCCGGTGTCGCCAGCGCCGAACCCTTCGCGGCCGACACGGCGTCCCAGGCCGCGGGAGGAATCACCTTCGAGAGCGAGCTGGACCGGGGTGCCCTGCTGGCTGGTGCCGATGGGCTCCTGCGCATGGAGCTTCGCATCGGCAGCGATCACGAACCGACCCTCGCCACCCGCCGTGCGACCGACCTGGTGGTGGTCCTGGACGAGTCGGGCTCGATGAGCGGCGCCAAGATCGGCGAGGCCAAGGCTGCGGCGCGGGAGCTGCTGTCCCAGCTCTCGGAGGAAGACCGCTTCTCCCTGGTCAGCTTCGACAGCGACGCCCAGCTGCGCATCCCCCTTGGCTACGCCACTGCAGAGATGCAGCGGAGTTGGATGCGGCGCATCGAGGGCTTGGATGCTGGGGGCGGCACCCAGATGCAAGCCGGTCTGGCCCTCGGCTCGGAGCAGCACCGGTCCCAGGCCGGCCGCGCCGCGCGCACAATCCTCATCTCCGACGGCCTTCCCGACACCCAGAGCGGTCTCGTGGAGCAGGCCCGCAGCTTCGCCCGCTCGGAGGTCCCCCTGACAACCGTCGGCATCGGCGACGACTACGACGAGCAGCTCATGGTCCAGCTGGCGGATGCCGGCACGGGCAACTTCTACTGGGTCCAGGCGGGGCAGGACCTGGCCACGGTCTTCGCCCACGAGCTGAGCACCGCCCAGGAGACGGTGGCCACCGGGCTTCAGGTGGGCCTCGAGCTGGGCAACGGCGTGGAGTTGGTGGACGCATCCGGCTACCCGGTCCATGTCGTGGGCGGTCGTGCTGTCTTCGACGTGGGGACCTTGTACGCCAGCCAGGAGCGTAGCTTCTGGATCACCCTGCGAGTACCGGCCGACCGGGCCGGCGAGCGGCGCGTGGCGGTACCCAGCCTGAGCTGGCGGGCCCCGGAGAGCGTCACGGTCGCCTCGGTGACCCTCGAGCCCAGCTCGGTCGAAGTGGTCAACGAGCAGCGGCGGTTCTTGGCTTCCCTGGACGCCGACAACTGGGGTCGCTCGGTCGTCGAGGAGGAGTACAACGTGATGCGCAACGAGGTCAGCCAGGCCGTGCAGGCGGGCGACGAGAAGACCGCCCAGGCGCTCATCGACGACTACCGCGATCGGAACCGCCCCTTGAACGAGGTGGTGGGCTCCCAGGCCGTCTGGGACAACTTCGAGGAGGTCACCGCCCTCGAGCAGCAGGTGCAGCAGCAGTTCGAGGGGGAGGACCAGGCCGACCGCCAGAACATCTTCGCCAAGACCCTCAACAGCCTGTCCTACGGCCAGCGGCGTACGGGCCAGGCGAAGGGCTACTGATCGACCGAGAGCC
>CAZVHW010000640.1:0-4337 GCA_964626835.1 uncultured Enterobacterales bacterium | reverse complement strand
CCACGATCTCGGCGCCGTCGAGTTCGACGGGAACCAGCTCTGCGACACGACCTACCCCTTCGAGGTGACCATCCTCGACACCGACACCGGCGACCCGACCACGGACGACACGGGAGACAGCGGAGGCACCGAGGACACCGGCGACTCCGGCGAGCCGAGCACCGTCGATACCGGCGATGACGACGAAGAGCCCGAGGGCTGCGGTGGCGAGGGCTGCGGGGTCGTGGAATCGTGAGCGAGCCGCGCCCTGGCGCTCTGCGCCCTGCTGATCTCGCTCGCGGTGCGGCGCAAGGGTCACGGAACCTCGATCCCAATGCGACCACACCGCCGCAGCTGAAACCCGTGGTAGCGGCGCTACCACCCTGGCACGGCCCTTGCTGACGACTTCCCTGCACGGAGGCCTCATGCACCTACGAACCCTGATCCTTCCCGCCCTGCTCACCGTCGCCTGCTCCCAACCCCAGGAGCCCTGCGCCTGCGAGCAGGACAGCGCGCCACCCGACTGCGACACGGACACCGACAGCGACGCGGACACCGATACCGACGCCGATGCGGATGCCGACGCAGACGCAGACGCAGACGCAGACGCAGACGCGGATGCCGACAGCGACGCCGACGCGGATCCGGAGCCGACCTGGACCTGCGACGCCAGCATGCGCAATGGCTCGGAGGTCTGCGACGACGAGTCGTTCACGGTCCCCTACCCCTACGTACCCATGGCCATCGTCTGCCTGAACGGCAACGGCGGCGTGGCCTATGTCTCCACCAACACCGGTCCCACCATGAGCGACGGGATGAACCGCTGCCAGGGCTGGGAGGAGAACGGCATGAACGCCTGGGACTACCTGGAGTACGTCGACCAGCTGGTCTGCAGCTACTCCGGCCAGCTGCTGGAGATAGACCTGTCCTCCTGGTCAGGCGACCACCTGTGGGTCGGCGTGCACGATCACCCCGACGGTGGCGGCAACATGACCGAGGCGTGCATCGCCCAGCAGGACTGAATCCCCGCTTCGGCGAGGAAGCCCTCAGCGATCTGGGGACGCCTCGCCGCCTGGCCCGGCTGTCTGGGTCGAGCCGTCCCTGGACCGACGCACCCGCGCCCGCCGCTCCTCCTCCTCGAGCAGCTTCCTGCGCTCTTCTTTCGCCTGATCTTCCAGGAACTTCGCTTGGAACTCGTTGTACATGGACAGCACCTCGTCGTCGCCTGGGAAGCGGGCTTCCGCTTCCTTGAGGACGATGAGAGCGCGGACATACTCGTCGCGACGGGCGTACGCTCGGGAGAAGGCCTTGTAGTCCTCGATGTGCCTAAGGGCCTGCAGGGCTGGCCGCGACTCGTTGAGCAGCACGCGGTAGTTGTGGGCCGAGGTCTCCTCGTACAGGCGCTTGGGGGCTGCAAACTCGATGAGCATGTTGTCATCGGTGTTCAGCGGGGCGCCCATGGTGAACTCATCGAGGGTGTCCCGCTCCATCTGGAAATAGGTGAGCAGGTCATAGGCGTCCTCGACCTCGATGAGCCGAAGCTCGGCAGCGACGTCAGGCCGCGTCGCGATGACCCGCTCGAGGCCGTCGATATCGAGGATCAAGGGGGCGTTCGAGCCGAGAATGACCAGGTCGGCGTCCTCGATGGTGGCGAAGAGCGCGACGTGGGGGAAGACCTGGCCGAAGGTGTTGAGCAAGGCGCGCACTTCTTCGGTGCCCATGCCGTACATCTGCACCCACTGGGACCAGATACCGTCATCGGACAGTCGGCTCTTGCCCAGCTCGAAGAACTCCTTGGTGAAGAGGCTGGACACGCCGGTGAGCCACGGGTTCGAGGGCTCGCTCACCACCACGTCGTAGGTGGCAGGGGGCGTGAGCATGACGTGATTGCGGGCGTCGTTGAGGATCGGGACGACGCGGGGATCGTCCAGCGGACGGTGGTTGTGCTCGTCGAAGAAATGGGAGGCCTCGATGATGGCGGGCTCGAGCTCCACCAGGTCGATCCGATCCGGCTCGGGGTGAAGGGTGACCGCCCCGGCGGTGATGCCGGAGGCCAGGCCGATGACACAGGCGGTGTCCACGTCGCGGCCGAAGAAGAAGGGCAGGTGCCCGACCATGACCTGCGTGGGCATGTCCGAGGTGGTGGAGGCGTCCACCTTGCCGTTGTTGGCCAGCCAGATGTTGCCCGTCTTGCGGTTCTGGGCAACGGTGACCACCGACGAGAGGCCTTCGTCGTAGAAGAGCAGATCGTAGGGTTCAACCGCGTAGTGGCGCACGTGGTCCCGGGACCGGTCGTCCAGCTCGGTGACGTACTTGTACATCCCCGCGGTCATCAGCAGCGGTTCCCAAGGCGGCGGGTAGAAGACACCCGCCACCACGATGCCCAGCGTGCAGCCGCCCGCGATGGCATACCGGGGGGTGCGCCTGCGACCACCCACCACCCAGGCCGCACCCAGCGCGATGGCCGCGGCCACGACGTTGATACCGTTGGCGAAGGTGATGGTGCCCACCACGTGCAGGGTGGGCAACAACAGCAAGGCCGCCCCCAGCGAGCCCACGATGGCGCCGATGGTGTTGAACCCGTAGACCCTGCCAACCGGCCTGGCCAGGCTCCCGGTGCCCGCCACGAGGGAGCGCACTGCCAAGGTGAAGGCCGCACCCATCATGAAGGCCGGCGGCGTCATGATCGCCATGGACAGCGCGAGCCACGTGGGCCAGAAATACCCCTCCTTGCCTTCGATGAGGTCGAACAGCTCTACGTAGACGTAGGGTAGCTGCTCGAACCCGTACATCATGGCCCAGGTGGTCACGGCCACGCCGATCTGGGTGAGAGCCAACCCGATGAGAACCCCCACCCGACCTCGGCGCGCGAGGAGGCGATCGGCCAGCATCCCACCAGCCCAGCCACCGCCGGCGATGCCCGAGAGGAACGCGAGCAACATGGTGCTGAAGGCGTAGGTGCTGGCTCCCAGGGTGAGGGTCATGAGCCGGAACCAAGACAGCTCGTAGATCAACGACGCACAACCGGCGAGCGCCACCACCAGCAGCAAGGCCTTGTCCGGGGCGGGTGGGGGCTCGCCCCCGCCGTCCTCGATGACGGGGGGAACATCGCCGTCGGCCTGCCTGGATAGCAGAAACGAAACGCCGAACAACAGGAGGTTCGCTCCCGCCGCGAGCAGGGTGGTGGCGTCCAGGCCCAGGGCTGGCAGCAGCACGAAGCCCGCAAGGAAGGTGCCCGCCACGGCGCCGAAGGTGTTGACGCCGTACAACAGCCCCACCCGCCTGCCGGCCAGATCCAGCCGAGTCGTGACGAAGCGCGCCAGCAGGGGCAGCGTGGCGCCCATGCAGGTGGTGGGGACGAGGATGAGCAACCCCACGAGCACGGTCTGGAAGGCGGAGAAGGCGACGGGAGATGGCTCGAAAGCAGCCCAGAAACCCAGGTAGACGGGGGTGATGGCCTTCAACAGCAGGGGGAAGACCAGCGCGTAGCCTCCGATGATCCCCTCGAGGATGCCGTAGACCAGGAGAGGCTTGGCCACCCGGTCGGCATAACGAGCGCCCACGAGGCCACCGATAGACAGGCCCCCCATGAACGCTGCCAGCACGGTGGCGATGGCCACCTGGCTGGTGCCGAAGACCTCGTGCAGCGCCCGTCCCCACACGGTCTCGTAGATCAGCGACGTTGCCCCGGACAGGAAGAAGAGGGGCACCAACAGCTTGAGCGCCGCTTCGCGTCGGACCAGTGCGACGTGGCGATCCATCGGGCGGCTAGTTCCCGCTTCGGATGCCGGCTTCGGCAGGCGAGAGGAGCCCACCGGGACGTACCACCCACACCCCACCGGGTTCGAATCCCATCTGACGCAGGGCTTCCTCGCTGGCTTCGGTCACCGCACCCAGGCCCGGATGCTCCCGCAGCCACGCAGCGAACTTCGCCACGAGAGCGGCCGGGAAGAAGAGCTCGTTTCCCCAGGCAAGGAGCTCGCCGTGCTGTTCATCGATCGCCTCGACGCCGGTGATCAGATCGTCGGAGAACACGAGGCGCTGCATGGATCCTCCAGACCGGGGCAGCAGGGTGCCCTTCCTAACGGTCCCGAGGGCGGCGGGCTCGAGAGGCACTCGCCAGGACAGCCTGGAGAAGGCTGTGCCAGGAGGGAAAAGGCGAAGGCGAGAGGGTCGCGGGTGCACCCGTCGACCAGATCGAACCTACCGTCGCGCTCGTAAGTACCGACCCTTGCGGCAAGGGTCCCGAGTTGCAAGCAATGCTCCGAGCCCCGCGCCCCGAGCCCCGCGCCCCGCGCCCCGAGCCCCGAGCCCCGAGCCCCGAGCCCCGAGCCCCGAGCCCCGAGCCCCGAGCCCCG
>CAZVHW010000639.1:0-4351 GCA_964626835.1 uncultured Enterobacterales bacterium | reverse complement strand
GTACCTGGTGGCCATCCTGGTGGCCGTGGGCATGTTCCGCTCGAGCGGAGCGCTCGACACGCTGGTGGGCTTTGTCGGCCCGGTGACCGAGCCCCTCGGCCTGCCTGCCGAGGCCCTCCCCATGGCCTTGCTGCGGCCTCTGTCGGGGTCTGGGGCCTACGGCGTGATGGCCGATGCCCTCGAGGCCTACGGTCCGGACGGCTACGTGGGCTACCTGGTGTCCACGCTGCAAGGCAGCACGGAGACCACCTTCTACGTGCTGGCGGTCTACTTCGGGTCGGTGCAGGTCTCCCGCATGCGCCACAGCATGATCGCGGCCCTGAGTGCCGATCTGGCCGGGGTCATCGCCGCGGTCGTCATCTGCGTGTTGCTCTTCGGGTGACGGGGTTGCCGCATCGCAGCAACGGGACTTGACGCGCTGCAGCACGGAGGCTATGTTGCCGTGCAACAAGCGGAGGTCCCATGGCTGCGAGCGAACCAGGGAGAGGGAACCTCTTCGGTTCCGAGCGAGAGGGTGCGGTGAGCTGGGATCATCGGCTCTGCCCCGTGGACCATCCGGCCCGCTGGGGCCGCTACACGCCGGAGCGGCCCGCCATCAGCTGGGCGGGCACGACCTGGAGTTGGGGAGCTCTCGAGGCCCGCGTGGCTCGCACGTCCCGTCGGCTGGTTGACGACCTGGGGCTCGAGCGCGGCGACCGCGTGGCCGTGCTGGCCCACAACCACCCCTGCTTCTTCGAGCTGATGTTCGCCTGTCTGCGTGCCGGGCTGGTCCTGGCCCCGCTCAACTTCAGGCTCGCCCCCGCGGAACTGGACGCCTTGCTGGACCTCTGCGGGGCGCGGGTGCTGTACGTCGACCAGGGCAACCGTTCCACCCTCGCCTCCATGGAACATCCCTTGGCCGGCTCGGCGCTGGCGCTCGAGGCACTCGAAGCTCAACCCGACCACAAAGCCCCTCGCACGGCGGGCCGCGTGCTCCAGCCCCTTGGCATGGAAGACCCGGCCCTGTTGCTGTTCACCAGCGGCACCACCGGCCTGCCGAAAGCCGCCGTGCTGCCCGCGCGACAGTTGTTCTTCAACGCGGTCAACACCCAGCTGGCCTTTGAGCTGACGGCCCGGGACAGCACGGTTCTCTACACGCCCTTGTTCCACACCGGGGCCATCAACGTGCTGGCCATGCCCCTGTTCCAGTGCGGCGGCCACGTGGTGATCCACCCTGCGTTCGACGTGGCGGACGTCTTGGATGAGGTCGAGCGCAGCGGTATCAGCACCGTCTTCGGCGTGCCCACCACCTTCCAGATGATGGCCGAACACGAGGGATTCGAGGCGCGGGACGTGAGCTCCATTCGGCTCTGCCTGTGTGGCGGTGCGCCGCTCACCGTCGCCTTGATTCGTCGGTTTCAGGATCGAGGGCTGGTGCTCACCCAGGGCTTCGGCATGACCGAGGTCGGGCCCAACTGCTTCTTCCTGCCCCCGCGGCACGCCCTCGAGCGGGCGGGCTCGGTCGGCATGCCTATCCACCATTCGCAGGCACGCGTGGTCGTGGAGGGGCGCGAGGCCAAGGTCGACGAGGTGGGGGAGCTGTGGCTCTCCGGCCCCCATGTCTGCCTGGGCTACCACGGCAACCCCGATGCCACGAGCGCGTCTCTCGAGGACGGTTGGTTCCGCACGGGCGACCTGGTCAAGCGGGACGCGGACGGTTTTTTCTACGTGGCGGGGCGCAAGAAGGAGATGTTCATCTCCGGAGGCGAGAACGTCTACCCGGCCGAGGTCGAGGTGGTCCTTGGAGCCCACCCCGACGTGGCTGAGTGCGCCGTGGTGGCCATGCCCGACGACCGATGGGGCGAGGTGGGCTGCGCGTTCGTGGTGCCCCGCAACGGCGGTCTCGAGGCGGCGGGGGTGCGGGCCTGGCTGCGGGAGCGCCTGGCCCACTACAAGGTGCCCAAGGCGGTCGTGAGTATGGAGGATCTACCTCGCACGTCGAGCGGCAAGGTCTTCAAGCCCGCGCTGGAGCGAGAGGCGCGGGGTCATGCTTCCTGAGCCCGTAGGAATGCGCGCCTTCGCAACCTATCTGCCCGAAGGGCGACGTAGCGCCGAGGAGATCGCCGCGCTCACGGGCGGAGCCTGGACCGCTCGATCGGTGCGCGACAAGCTCGGTATCGAGCAGATCGCCATCCCCGGCCCCGACGATGGGGTGCAGGAGATGGGAGCCAAGGCGGCCGAGCGCTGCCTGGAGCGCGCGGAACTGGCCCCCGAGGACGTGGACGCCATCCTCTGCATCGGGGACGAACTGCGCGAGTACCCCATGACCACCTCGGGCATCTGGATCCAGCAGCGCATCGGCGCTCGCCGCGCCTGGGCCCTGGACGTGATGCAGAAGTGCTCCAGCTTCCCCGCGGGGGTGAGGCTGGCTCGGGCACTGCTGCTGGCGGAGCCCGATCTGCGCAGGGTCCTGCTCTGCGGTGGGTACCGCAACGGCGACATGATCGACTACCGCAATCCGAGGGTCAGCTTCATGTACAACCTCGCTGCGGGTGGCGGCGCGGCCTTGCTGGAGCGGGGCTGCGCGAAGAACGAGGTGTTGGGGGTCTCCATGGTCAGCGACGGTGAGCTGGCTCGCCACGTGGTCGCGCGGCACGGCGGCACCTCCAGCCCCATCGATGGAACAAACGTAGAGGAAGCGCGACGCTGTCTCGACGTGACGGACCAGGTGGGCATGCGCCGCCTGCTCGGGAAGCGCTCCCACCCCAACTTCATGCGGGTGATCCGGGAGTCCTTGGGGCAGGGCGGTCTGGGCATCGCGGACATCGACTACCTGGCCCTGCTCCACGTGAAGCGGTCGGGCCACCAGGCCATCCTGGATGCCCTGGACCTCGACGAGGTGCAGAGCACCTACCTGTCGCGCTTCGGCCACATCGGGCAGTTCGATCAGCTGCTGTCCCTCGAGATCGCCGAGGAGGATGGTCGGCTGCGCGACGGAGACATCGTCTCCGCCGTGGGGTCCGGCATCGGGTTCTCCTGGGGCGCCGTGGCCTTCCGCTGGGGCGGAGCCGACATCGAGAACAACAACAGGCGGAGCCTTGGAGGGCAGCCATGAACGACAAGACCGACGAAAACGACCTGGTGGCCATGTCCACCCGCATCTATGGCGAGTGGGAGAAGGGCATGACCCGCGCGTGGGAGCAGGTCCTGGATACCCCGGACTTCGCTCGCGCTTCCGGGCTGGGCTTGACCGCCTGGGCGCGCTGGCGCGGTGCCTGGCAGGACCAGGTCGACGCCGCCATGCACGATCTTCACCTGCCCGCGTTGCGGGACATCCAACGCATCGGCAGCATGCAGGCGCAGCTGGACGAGCGCTCACTGGCCATGGAGGACCGGCTGTTGGCCATGGAGGACCGGCTGGTGGCGATGGAGGACCAGCTGACCTCGGTCGCCGGTCAGCTCGGTGCGCTCTGCCGCCTCGCCGAGGGTGAGCGTCGCGCCAGGAGCGCCAGGTTGGTCCGTCAGGAAGGAGCATCGTGATGCACCTCGCCCAGCAGACCCGCCAGTACCTGGACTTCCTGCGCAGAGATCCCGTCCCCACCGTGCGGACAGGGCAGACCCCCCACCAGGTCATCCACCGTCAGGGCAAGGCGGCGCTGCGCTACTTCGAGCCCCAGCAGCCCCGCCACGTCCCGCTGTTCGTCAGCATGCCGCTGATCAACACCTGGACCGTCTGGGACCTGCTCCCCGGCCGCTCGGTCGTGGCCACCCTGCTCGAGGCCGGCGTGCCCATCTACATGCTGGACTGGGGCCGTCCGGGCCCGGAAGACCGGGACACGGCCATGGAGAGCCTGGTGGACGGGCTGCTCACCCGTGCGATGGACCGAGCGCGCCGCCACGCCCGGCGACAGCTCGGTGCCGAGCAGCTGGACGCGGTGGGGTACTGCGTGGGAGGCACCTTCCTGGCCATCCACCTGGCGCTGCATCCCGAGCACGCCCGGCGGGCGGCCTTCGTCTGCACCCCCATCGACTTCCACGCCTCGGGCCGCCTGTCTCGCTGGGCGGATCCTTCCTGTTTCCCTCTGGACGAGGTGGTCAGCCGCGTGGGGAACTTCCAACCCGAGCTGATGCGGACCAGCATGGCCTTCCTCCGGCCGATGGGCCAGTCCCGCAAGTGGGTCAGCCTATGGGAGCGCATCGACACCGACGGCTTCCCCGAGCTCTGGGCGGCCCTCGAGCAGTGGGCCAGCGACAACGTGGAGTTCCCGGCGGAGGTCTACCGCGAGTACGTCCGGCGCTGCTATTTCGAGAACCGGTTGGTCACCGGAGGCTGGCGCCTGGGCAACCGCGGCGTCGACCTGGCGGTGGAGGC
>CAZVHW010000638.1:0-4374 GCA_964626835.1 uncultured Enterobacterales bacterium | reverse complement strand
GCCCGAAAGGTCGGCCGCCAGGGGTCCGCCGGACGCCAGGCGCGATGCCTCTTCGCGGGCCGCGCCGTCCAGCTCCCCCGCGATCAGGTCCCACTGAAGGACGGCCGGCGACGCCCCACCGATGACAGCCCCTCGAGGGCGTCCTCCGTGGAGAAGATCTCGTGCAACCTGGCCAGCTCGAGCTCGGCGGCCTGGGCCATCGACAGCTCGCTGCCCGCGTGGATGAGCTCGCAGGCGATGCGGCAGGCGATGGGGGCCTTGAAGCCCACGCCCTTGACCGTCTTGGCAGCCAGGGTGGCGTCGTCGTGCTGGATCGGCTCGCCCGCCAGCAACCGGGGCAGGTTGTCGCCGGCGCAGGTGGCGGCCAGAGCCTGGAACGGGGCGGGGATGTCGCGCGCGTGGTTCTTGGGAGGCACTCCGACAGCGACCAGGGCGCGGATCGCCCCGTCGAGTTCTCCCGGTGGTACCAGGGCGGCGACCAGGCCGAGATCGTGGGCGTCGCGGGCGCTGATGCCCCGCCCGGTGAGCACGTAGTAGGTGGCCAGGTCGGCCCCCACCTGCCGCGCCAGCCGCGGCATGCCGCCCAGGCCCGGGAAGATGCCGATGCCGGTCTCGGGGAAGCCCATGGAGCCAGCCGGCGTGGCCACGATGGCCTGACAAGCGAGCGCCAGCTCGCTGCCGCCGCCCAGGGAGAGCCCGTCGAGTACCGCGACGGTGAGCTTGTCCGAGCCTTCGATGGCCAGGAGCAGATCGTGGCCCGCCTTGGTAAATGCGTGGATGTCGTCGATGGCGTCGGCCTCAATCTTCTTGACGAAGTAGCGGATGTCGGCGCCCGCCACGAAGGCCTTGCCCGCACCGCGGAAGACGATGGCCTTGACCCCGGGATCGGCCTCGGCCCGGGCGAAGCGGTCGGCGATCTGGCCGACCACCTGCTCGTTCAGGGCATTCATGGCCTCGGGCCGGTTGAAGGTGATGGTGGCGATGTCGCCCTCGATGCCCAGGTCGACATAGGAGAACGTGAAGGGCTCGCGCAGCTTGCGCTGCTGGAGCAGCAGCGAGGGCATGGCGAAGTCCGGGTAGCGGTCGGCGATGGCCTGGACCAGGTAGCAGGTCTGCTCGATGCCCAGGCGGTTCATGATCTCGAAGGGCCCCATGGACCAGCGCAGGCCGATCTTGGCGCCGCGGTCGGTGTCCTCGATGCTGGCCACGCCCTCGGAGACCAGCTTGGCGGCCACGCCGAGGCAGACGCCTTGGAAACGTTCGATCACCGCTCGCAGGTCTTCTTCCACCACCTCGCCCTCGAGATCCCAGTCCTGGCCCAGCTCCATTTGTTTCTGCAGGATGTCCGCCGTGGCGTAGAACGGCCCCAGTTCGCGGCCCAGGGTGGCCGAGGAGTGCACTGCGATGGGGATGCCGGTGACGTTCATGAGCAGGAAGGGGCCCATGCCGATGCGGAAGGCTCGCTTGGCGCCTTCTTCGATGGTGGGGATGTTCGCCACGCTCTCTTCGAGCATACGCGCCGCCCCGTTGAGGAAGGGCACGAAGAAGCGGTTGACGGCGAAGCCGGCGGCGTCCTTGACTACGATGGCGGTCTTGCCGTGCAGGCGGGCGGCCAGTAGGCAGGCGTCGATGGTGTCCTGGCTGGTGCCCTCGTGGGGGATGACCTCGAGCAGGCGGTTCTTGGCCGGGTGGAAGAAGTAGTGCAGCCCGACGAAGCGGTCGGGCCTGGAGGTGCGCGGTGCAAAGTCGCGCACGTAGAAGCTCGAGGTGTTGGTACCTAGGATGGTCTTCGGTTCGCAGACGGCGTCGAGCTGCTGGAACAAGTTGCCTTTGACCTCGAGGTCCTCGAAGACCGCTTCGATGACCAGGTCGCAGTTGGCCATGTCGGCCAAATCCGTGGTGCCTTGGATGCGGCCCATGGTCTCCTCGACCTGCTGGGGTCGGAAGATGCGGCGCTTCACGCCCTCGTCGAGCATCGCCTTGATGCCGGTGAGGCCTCGCTCGACGTAGGCCGGCTGGATGTCCATCAGGACCACCTGCAGACCCTCCTGGGCCAGTTTCTGGGCGATGCCCGATCCCATGTTGCCGGCGCCCACGACGCCCACCTTTTGGATGTGTGCCATCTGTTTGCTCCTGTGCGGTCGATGCCGCTAGCGGTTCTTCCAGACGGGCCTGCGCCGCTCCTCGAAGCTGGCGATGCCCTCGAGGGTGTCTTCGGTCTTCATGAGGGTGTTCAGGAAGAGGTCGCTCACCGAGGCGAGCGCTTCGTCGAAGCCCATGCCCACGTGGGCCTTCACGGCGCGCTTGTTGAGCCGGAGGATGAGGGGGCTGGCGTGGCAGATCTGCTTGACGATCTCGTTCACCGCGTCGGTGAACCCTTCGTCGGGCACCACGTGGGAGACCATGCCCATGTCCTTGGCCTGCTGAGCCGTGTAGATCATGCCGGTCGTGCAGATCTCGATGGCCTTGGCCGGGCCTACCAGCCAGGGCAGGCGGACGGCAGCGTACGGCGGGAAGAAGGCCAGCTTGACCTCGGGTTGCCCGAAGGTGGCGCTCTCGGCCGCCACGATGATGTCGGCGGCGATGGCTAGCTCCATGCCGCCCCCGAGGGCGCGGCCGTGCACCGCGGCCACCACGGGCACCTCGAGCTGCTCGACGAGCTCGAAGATGTGGTTGAAGGTGCCGATCATCTCGTGCACCTTGTCCGGCGTGTGGTCGCCCACGTCTACGCCCGCCGACCAGCTGCGGCCTTCGCCCAGCAGCACCACGCACTTGAGCTCGTCGTCCTGCACCAGCCGCTCGAGCTCGGCGTTGAGCTCGTTCATCAGGTCGATGTTGATCCAGTTGTGCTTGGGGCGATCGAAGGTGATGCGCGCGACGCCACCTTCGTTCTCGATCTTCAGGTAGGCCATGGGGACCTCACGATGGGTGGGGGAGGGGAGTGCCGGGCGAACGTTTCGGAATGTCAGTGTTCGCGGCGGATGACCATGGCCGTGGTGACGCCGCCGCCGCCGCAGATGGCGGCGACCAGCAGTTCCTGATCCCGAGCCTTCAGGGCGTGGTAGCCGGTGACCATGATGCGGGCGCCGCTGATGCCCGTGGGGTGACCCAGGGCGATGGCACCGCCGTGCACGTTGAGCTTGTCACGGCCCCACTCGAGCACGCGCTCGTTGGCGAGCACCTGGGCCGCGAAGGCTTCGTTGACTTCGTACAGGTCCATGTCGCCCAGGGTCATGCCCGCCGCCTCGAGGGCCAGGGGGATGGAGAGGCCCGGGCCTTCGCCCATGGTCTCGTTGGGGGCCGCGCACTGGGCGAATCCGACCAGGCTGAACAGCGGGGTGGCTCCAAGCTGGGCAGCCATCTGGCGGGTGGTGACCACCACGGCACAGGCGCCGTCGGACATGCCGCAGGCGTTGCCGGCGGTGCAGGCGCCGCCCTTGCGGAACACCGCGGGCAGCCTGGCCATCTTCTCGACCGAGATGGTGTGGCGGATGGTCTCGTCGGCCGAGAACGTGAAGCCGGGCTGCTTGCGGCCCATGGGTGGGACCTCGACCGGGGTGATCTCTGCCTCGAACAGCCCCTCTTCTTGGGCCTTGGCCGCCTTGTGGTGGCTCGCGGCCGCGAACTCGTCGAGCTCGGTGCGGGTCAGGCCGTATTTCTCGACCAGGTTTTCGGCCGTGTCGCCCATGCCCTGGCCGGTGATGGGATCGACCGAGTCGCTCCAGCCGTCCTCGATGGTCTTGGGGCCCATCTTGAAGCCCTGCCAGCGCGCGCCCTTGAGCAGGTAGGGGATGGTGCTCATGGAGTCCATGCCGCCGGCGATGACGACCTGGCTCTCGCCGAGGCGTAGCGCCTGGGCGGCGAGGTGCACGGACTTCATGCCCGAGGGGCAGGCCATGTTCAGGGTGTTGGTGGACGCGCCCAGGGGCACGCCGCCCCGCAGGCTGGCCGTGCGAGAGGGGTTGACCCCGTTGCCGGCCTGGCGACAGGAGCCGTAGATCACTTCGGAGATGACCTCGGGATCGATGCCCGCTCGCTGGATGGCGGCGCGGATGGCGATCCCCCCCAGGTCACAGGTGGCCATGTCCTTGAGGCTGCCACCGAAGCGGCCCATGGGGGTGCGCGCCATGCCGATGACGACGATGTCGTTGAGCTCGAGTGCCATGTGGGGATCTCCCGGGGGCTAGATGTACTGACCGCCGTCTACGCGGATGACCTCGCCGGTGACATGGCGGGCGCCTTCGGAGGCCAGGAAGGTGATGACGCTGGCCACTTCTTCGGCCTGGCCCACCCGGCGCAGGACGATCTCGGCCATGGCCATGTCGATGATCTTGTCGCGGGCGCTCGATTCTCGCAGCATGGCGGTCTCGATGA
>CAZVHW010000637.1:0-4389 GCA_964626835.1 uncultured Enterobacterales bacterium | reverse complement strand
ATGCCGCGCCTCCCCTGCATCGCGTCGATCGCGCTGCTGCTGTGCCAAGGCTGCCGCGTGCTCGGGCCGACCGACGTGGAAGGCTGGAAGCAGGCCCACGGCATGCGGGACAGCGGGGACACGGGCCAGGAGCTCCCCCAGGACCCACCCAAACAGCTCTGCTCCGAGGCCTGGGGGACCGTCAGCAGCGGCATGGAGGGCGATCTTCGCAGCGTCCTGCCCGGAAGCGGCATGGCCCTGTTGTTCTGGTTCGAGGGCCCCACGGACGTCTGCGACATTGGCTGCGAGGTCGATTGGGTGGACCCCACCTACCTCACCGCCGACGAGAACTACACCCTCGAGGAATACTGGCTCGATCTGCCCTATCGCATCGGTGACGACGAGCGCGTCTACGCCTACTTCTACGTGGCCCCTGGAGAGGACGAGACCCCCGGCACCGAGGGCGGATGCTGGGTCGAGACCAGCGCCGGCACCCGCACCCACCGCGTGGCCGTGGCAAAATAGCGGCGTCAGCCGCAGGTCTCGAGCAGCTCTACGCAGCGCAGGGTGATGGTCTGGCCCGCGCGCACCGTGACCCGGCCAGGCTGCCGGATGGTGTTCCCACTGGAGAAGCGGGCCTCGAGGTCGTAGGTGCCCACGGGCAGGCGCCCGGGTTGATGGCGCCCGGAGGTCGAGTCGATGAACACCACGGAGACCGCGTCGCCATCGACGCGCACGAAGCCAGCCGAGGCAAGTCCTGGCTCCGGCTCCTCGGGTGCCCCTGGCTCGGGATCGGGCTCCGGACCGCCCGGCACGGCATCGGGCGCAGACGGTGTGTTTTCAGGCTCGTGGGCGGTGGGACTATCCACAGCGGCCTCGGCCCCCGTCACCTGTTCTTCCGAGGGCTCGAGGACCCCGGCCTCGCCAGGGAGAGCGAGATCCTCCGCGGCTTCCACGGGCTCTCCACCATCCCCACGGGACAGCCAGTAGACACCCAAAGCGCCACCCGACACGCCAACCACGGCTACGAGCACCGCCAGCAACGTACCCGCAACGAGCAGCCACCAGTGGAGCCGCCGTGGCGCTGGGGCATCGGTCGGAGCTGTAGTCGCTTGCTGGGAGGGTTCCAGACTCCCGAGCATGGACTCGAGTGGAGCGAAGGTCGGCGCCGCCGCAGATGGAGCCGGTACCGCAGTCGAGCGAGCGGAGGCCCACGGGCCGGATTCGGGCGCGAGGGTGGGAGCCTCGCTGGGAACCAGCGTGCCCGATTCACCCCTGAGCACCGCAGCAAGGGGCAAGCAGCTCTGGATGCGGTGCTCCCGCTGCTGGTTCAGACAGCCGCGTATGGCGTCCACCACCGGTACCGGCAGCTCCGGCGCGAGCTGTCTGGGCGGGAGGTAGTTGCCACCCGCCACCGCGTTGAAGACCTCCAGCGTGTTCGCCCCCCGGAAGGCCATCTGGCCGCAGACCAGCTCGTACAGGATGCAGCCCAGGGCGAAGAGGTCGGTGCGCTGGTCCACGCTCTTGGCGTCGGTGATCTGCTCCGGGGACATGTAGGCCGGCGTGCCCATGGGCAGGCCCGTACAGGTGCGGGTGGGGCTGGTCTCGTCCGCCAACAGCTTCGCCAGCCCAAAGTCGGTCACCTTGGGAAGCAGCCCTCCCCCCAGCGTGGACAGCATGATGTTGCCGGGCTTGAGGTCGCGGTGAACGATGTCGAGCCGGTGGGCCTCCCGCAGCGCACCGAGGATGCCGTCGAACAGCTGCAGGGCCTGGGACAGGGACGGCCGGTTTCCCCGCAGCCAGTCCTCCAGCGAGGGGCCCCGCACCAACTCCATCAGCAAGCCGGGCGAGCCCTGGACGTCCAGCACGTCGGTGACCGAGACGATGTTGGGATGCTGCAGCCGCGCCTGCAGGCGGCCCTCCTGGATGAGCCGTTCCTGAATGCTGGGCACGCCCAAGGTGAGCACCTTGAGGGCGTGCTCGGTGCCCAGTGTGTTGTGGCGCACCCGATATACGACGGCCATGCCACCCTGACCGAGCTGGCCCAAGACGGTGTAGCGGTCGATCACCTGGCCCGGACCGAGGTCCATCTCAGGCTCCCCGGGCGCGCCGCAGCCGGGTGCACGAACCAGCGGACACCGGGCTCACCACTCCCACACCACCAAGGCGCCGATCATCAAGCCCGCGGTGCCGGCCGCCGCCACGCCGGAACCCACAGCGAAGGTCCGGTTGCGGGTGTAGTAGCGCTGGGCGTCATCCCAGGAGTCGGTCTCGTGGAAGTCGGTCCAGGATTCGTTGGCCTGGCTGGCGCCCACGAGCGCCAGAACGCCGATCGCCGCGCCAGCGATGGCCAGTCCGCGGGAGCGGTGGGATCGCCGCTCCGGCTCGGACGGCGTGATTCCGACACCTGCCCCGAGCGTAGCGGAGGTGCGGAGCTCGGCTCCCAGCTGCCCCTCCCAGTCGTAGCGGCTCTGCAGCGCGCCCGAAGTAGCTGTCCACTGGACCAGCGCTGCTCGTTCCAGGGGCAGCGCGGCCCCCTGCCGCCCGTCCACCACCACCAACAGCCCCTGGGCGGCTTGCTCCCTGCCGGGCCCGGCCACGCGGGCCCGCTCGAACGCCGCCGCCATTCCCCCACCCTCGGGAGCCACGACGATGCCCGGCTCGAAGGTGGGCTGCAAGGCGAGCAGCGCACGGAGCGCCGCGTGGACCTGTTCCTCGTCGCGCCGAGTCCACGCATCCAGGGCGGTCACGAGGTGCAGCTGCGCGGCGGCATCCGGAGACACGTGCTGGTCGAGGCAGGGCACGCCCTCGACCAGTTCGTGGGCCAAGGTCTGGAAGCGCTCCACCTCCAGCTGCTCGTAGGCCACCACGGCGGCAGCCGCTTGCTCGCCCAGTTCAACCACGCCCACGGGGCAGGCGGCCTGCAGGGGCGCGGTCAGCAGCATGGCGACGAAGGGGACTAAGGATCCGCCCGGGTGGGAGGCTCACCTCACTCTATGCCAGAGTGCACCCCACCGGCACGTAGTCTAGAGGGGTGAGGTGCAGGAAGTCGTGCTCGAGGTGGGCGCAACGGAGGTGCCCGGACGACGACCTACCAATCACTCCCCGGCCCGCCGTAGGCCCCCATGTCGTTCGTCGTGCCGTCGGCGTCGTCGTAGCTGCTGGACGGGTTGCCCGCATCCACACAGGGGGACGAGGAGTTGAGCTGCATGTCGTCGTTGGTGACGTCGCCGTCGTTGCTGTAGGCGATGAAGAGGGGCGTGTCGCTGATGTTGCCGTCGCTGCCCGTCGGATCGGTGACGCCGGAGTAGTTGCCGCTCAGGTTGCCGTAGACGTTGTTGTAGGTGCCATCGAAGCTGGCGCTGCTGTCGATGGCGATGCCCGCACCGCTCACCGCGCCGTAGACGATGCCGTTCATGAGCGTGAGTGCGGAGCTACCCGAGGCCCAGAGCCCGCCGCCCGTGGGTGCGTCGTCGCCCGCGTGGGTGGTGTTGACCAGGGTCGCCGAGGCATCGACCAGGAAGAAACCTCCACCTTCGGTGTCCGCTTCGTTGAACATGGAGACCAGGTTGGTGGAGCCCAACGAGCCACCTTCGAGCTCGAATCCTCCACCGTCGCTCGCGCTGTTGCCGGCGATGGTGCTGGTGGAGAAGTCCAGCGCGGAGGTCTCGTCGGCGAACACACCGCCACCTTGATCGGCGTAGTTGTAGGTGACCTCGGAACCGCTGACCGTCGCGGCGGAGTCGAGGAAGCACATGCCACCACCGTAGGAGTAGATGTAGGTGGTGTCCGGGTAGGCGACGGTGACACCGGCCTCGGGCAGCTCGCTGCCCACCGCCTTGACCTCGCTGAAGGTGGGATCGGAGCCAGAGACGTAGGCTCCACCGCCGCAGTAGGTGTAGTACCATTCGGTGCAGGTGATGACGGAGGTGCAGCTGTACGAGGTGCTGCTGATCTCGACGTGACCGTCACCCACCAGGGTGAAGCCCGAGATGACGGTCGCGGCCGTCTCGCCCGAGTCGACCGTGATCGCAGGCTCCGACAAGCCGGTGGCATCGATGACGGTGTCGTCGGCTCCCTCGACACCGGTGAGCCCGATGTCCATGCCGACAAGGGCGACCGATTCGTTGTAGGTACCAGCGAACACGATGGCGCAGAGGACGGCTTGGTCCACGCCCGCCTGAACGGTATCGAGGGGGCTGGACATGCTGCCGGCACCCGACGAGAAACCGGTCGAGGAATCGACGACCACCGGCTCGCTGGCGTCGCTGTCGTCGCAGTCCCAGTCGTTGTCGGAGTAGCCTGACGGCAGGCTGCAGGCGACGACCGTGCTGCCCGGGTCGCCGGTGCTGTCGCTGTCGTCGTCGGCGTAGTAGGTGTCGCCGTCCACGACCTCGCCGTCTTCGTCCA
>CAZVHW010000636.1:0-4390 GCA_964626835.1 uncultured Enterobacterales bacterium | reverse complement strand
AAGCGCCCGCCGCCTCGGTGGCTGCGATCCGAAGCACGCGGCTGTTGAGCTTCCCTGGCCATCCGAGCCTGGTGCTGGGCTATGCGCCGGATACCGGGGACGACAAGGCGCGCCGGGCCGTGGCGCTGCAGAAGGCCCTGCTGCCAGGGGTGGACAGCTAGGCCTCAGTCCTCGATCTCCACCGTGACGCCGGGCGTGAGCCGCGCGCTGATCATGGCCTCGAAGGCGGCCTCGCGCACCGCGCTGTCGTCGGGGTGCGAGCTGGTGATGGTCAGGCGCACGGCGGGTCGCATGTCGTGCCGCCACAGGGCGCTCGGGGACGCGGTGATCTCGATGTCGGCGACCGCCGAGAGGGGAACGACCCCGCTCGGCCCTTGGAGGGTGGCCTGCTGGACGGCCTCCGTGGCGGTCTCGGTCGCATCACCGATGCAGAGCGAGGCGGGCACGAAGCCCGAGGGGATGGCCGCCTGACTCACCGGGAGGCAGCTGGTGGCCATCCTCGCGGCCAAGGCGACCTGTTGTTGCGTCAGCCCCAGGGCGGCCAGGCGCGCCCGGTCCGGGTGGATGCGGATCTCGGGCTGGACTGGGCCGCCGCCGTCGTTCACTGCCGTCGTGCCGGGTGGGTCCAGGTTGCCGCGGAGCACCGCGGCGGTGTTGACCACGGCCTCGCGGTCGGGGCCCGTGACGATGATGGTCATGCGGCTGGCCTCGCGGCCTTCCCAAGTTCGCAGCACCAGGCTCGGCGTGGCCTCGATCTGTGCCGCGAGCCGCTCCAATGCGCTCTCGGGCAGTGCGTCCTCGAAGCGCAGCAGCAGGCGCGCCCGTCCGCAGTCGACCGTGTTCAGCACGGCGTGGGGCGGGCGACCGATCTCCATGACCACGTGTGCGGGCCCCAGGTCTGCGGCCAGCTGCGTGAGCATGGACGCTGCTTCCTGCTCGTTTCCCGCGGGAGGTAGATCCAGCTCTACCACCAGCACCGGTTCCTCGGGGTGTAGATCGACCGCACCTACGCCCTGAGCGCAGCCGTTCACGGCGCCCTCGAGCGCGTCGTGCAGTGTGGCACGGACCTCGTGCTCATCGGCCGTGGGCTGCCGGAACACGGTCAGCAGCGCCGCGGGCAGGCCGTCGGCCAGCACCCGCTCGGTCCCCGGATCGCGCTCCAGGGACGCGGTGGCCAGGTCTCGGAGGTGCACCGGCTGATCTTCGTGCACGGCGACCAC
Source organism: uncultured Enterobacterales bacterium (assembly GCA_964626835.1). GTDB lineage: Bacteria > Myxococcota_A > UBA796 > UBA796 > JAFGLY01 > CALDOK01. The sequence goes on along the minus strand of CAZVHW010000636.1, from coordinate 3,170 downwards.
GCTTGCCATCAGCTCCTCGGGCCGCTCGACCACTGGAGGCTCCATGGCCCGGATCGTCCCCGGGGGCAGAACGATCTGGGGATCCAGCGCTTCGCGCAGCTGCTCGAGGCTGAGCCCCCACGTGGCGAGGCGAACGGGATCCACCCGCAGAGCGAGGCGCTGGTAGGGGTGACCCGTCAGCCGGGCTTCCTCCACCCCCGGCACCCGCTGGGCCGCGGTGGCCAGGTCGCGGGCGCAGTCGGACCAGCCGTCGCCACCCGAGACCGCCATGCGGGCGACCAGGCGCTCCTCGATGCCGCCGATGCGGAGCCAGCCCCCCTGTGCATCCACCGGGAGCATGTCCTGCCGCGACCCCAACCGCTCGTACAGCGCCATGCGCAGCGCCGCGCTGTCGGTCTGGGTCGGGTCGTGCCAGGCGCTGACCACCGACGCGCCCTCGAAGGACCAGGCGTCCACGCTCACCACGCCCGGCTCGCCTTGCAGGGTGGCTTCCACGGGCACCGCGACCATCTGCTCCACCGCGTCCGGCTCGGCCCCTGGGTACAGGTGCATCACGTGGATGGCGGCGAGGTCTGGAGACAGGCGCAGCTTGCCCAGCCCCGCGCAGCCCAGGGTGGCCAGGGCGAGGGCGCAGGTGGTGAGGGCGAGTGTCTTCAAGGCTCACCTCGCTCGGGCTCGACGTGATGCCAGTAGCCGTCCCGCTGCAGGCGCTGGCGCAGGGCGTCCTGTCCCGGCGCCGGTTCGTCGCTCGCGAGAGCCTCGCTCTCTGCCAGGCGCTCTTCCCGGAAGGCGACGAGTCGCGTGCGCATGGCCTGGGCCTCCGCGGGTGGGTTGTTCTGCCAGAGGTCTTTGCGCTGGCCGGGGTCCACGGCCAGGTCGTAGAGCAGGAAGGCGGACTCGCGGGGCTGGGCGCGGGTTCGACCACCCAGGAAGTGGATGAGGGTCAGGTCGCCCGATCTCAGCGCCATGTCCCGCGGATTGTTGAGGGCGAAGACATCGCTCGGCTCGTAGCTGCCGTCGGCCAGGGCCAGCAGCGGCAGGAACGAGCGACCTGCCATTCCCACGTCGGGATCGGCGCCAGCCCGGGCCAGGATGCTGGGGGCGAGGTCGATTCCCTGCACCGTGGGCTCGACGGTCTGGTTCGACCGAGGAAGGGAGGGGTCCACCCACAGCAGGGGAACCTGCAGATCGGGCTGGGTCATGGAGCCGTGCTCGAAGCGTCCCTTCTCGCCCAGCTGGTGGCCGTGGGGCGAGCTGAGGACGATGACCGTCCGCTGTCGCAGCCCGGCCTCGTCCAGGGCCGCCAGGACCTGTCCCAGCGAACGATCGTAGCGGGCGACCGTGTCGTCGTAGGCGGCCTCGATGCGCTGATGAGCCTCGTCCCTGGGGAGCAGTGGCTCGAGCAGGCGCTGCAGCTCGCCCATGGCGATGGCCTCGCGGTCTTGGCGGTTGCCAGACATGGCTCGGTGGCGCTCCGCGGCCCCCGGGATCGAGGCGAGGTCGCTGGCGGTGGCGACGAACTGTAGGTCGATGTCGTGCACCACCGCCAGGAAGGGCTCGGGCGGTTCGTGGGCCAGCCAGTCCACGAGGTTGGCGGATACGCCCGGCACGGTGTTGTCCCCGCTGGCCTGGACCGTGCCGTCAAAGGCGGCGCCGAACTCACCCGCCAGGACCGCTGCGTTGGCCCCCAGGAAGCCGACCGTGTGGTAGCCGTACAGCGAGAGGACGCCGGGGAAGGTGCGGCGGTCGGGGCCTATCCAGCCCAGCATGGAGCCATCGCCGCGGGGCAGCACCGGGTAGCGCCCCGTCAGGAGGGCGGCCAGGGAAGGCATGGTCCAACCGGCTTGGCTCGTGGCGTCGTCGAAGCGCGCGCCTTGCCCAGCCAATGCGGCCAGGGTTGGAGCCAAGGGTTGGCCGTCTCGTTGGGCCATCACCCGGTCGGCCCGCAACGAGTCGGGCAGCAGCACGAGGAAGTTGGGTCGCTCGACAGCGACAGCGCCGGATGTCGGAGCGCTCCGCTCCGGCTGCGTACAGGCCAGCGTCACGGCGAGTGTCACGGAGAGCAGCGAGCGACTACTCACGGCCCTACTCCAGCACCCGGAGGTCCACCCGGCCGCGGCGGGCGCGACGGCGGCTCTTCTTGTCGACCTCTCCGGCCGGCGCCGTGCGTGGCCCGACCGGCTCGGCCAGTAGCCAACTCCTCCCCTCGTCCTCGAGCTTGGCGTCGCCTCGTTCGGGTTCGATGCCCAGGGCCACGAAGGCGTGCTCGGGGATGTAGACCATGCCGACGGGAAGATCGGGCCAGGCCTGGTGCATCAGCGCCAGAAACAGGGTGGACTTGGAGTCGCAGTCGCCCTTGTTCCGGCCCAGCAGCGACAGCGGGCGGCGGTATCGATCCCGCTTCTTGGAGGCTCGTTCGTAGGGGATGCTCTGTACGAAGCCCAGGGCCAGATCTGCGAACGTGCGGGGATCGTCGCCGGGGCCGCCCAGTGCTTGGACCACCGGGTCGAGCTCGTCGGCGTAGTCCCTGACGTGGCGCAGGTGGTCGGGGGCGATGGCGTCGTCGAGCATGGTGAAGCCGTGCTCGTCCAGGTAGCGCTGCAGGGCCTGGTCTCGCAGCTGCTCGGCCTGGGACAGGGCATTCTTGATTTTTGCCCGGCTCTTCCCCTTGGCGCTGATTCGGACACCCCCGCCGCTGACCCGCGCGGTGACCTTGGGCCCGCTGCGGCCCGCGGCCCAGCTTCGTACCTCGGCCACCACGTACTGCAGCGCTTCTTGTTTGCGAAAGCGCAGGGGTTCCTCCAGGTCCGCCTTGACCTGCCTTGTCGGCAGCTCGAAGCTGGCCTGTTGCGCCTGGCCCGCGGCGTCGGTCCAGCTGATGTCGAAGCTCCAACGGGGTGCGCCCTTCTGGATGTCCGCCGCTGTCTGCTCGGCGAGGGCAGGGCCCGCCAGAACGACCGAGGTGAGGGCGGCGAGGAGCAGGCGTCGCATGGGATCCCCTGTTTGCGCGTGGCTTGTCCCTCTATCACGTCGATCTTCACACGCAGAACGACCCGCCCCGCTGTTCATGATGCGGGGCGGGCCGAAGAGCTAGAAAGCGGCAGGACTGCGGCTAGACGTCGGTGTCGGTGTCGGTGTCGGTGTCGGTGTCGGTGTCGGTGTCGGTGTCG
>CAZVHW010000635.1:0-4398 GCA_964626835.1 uncultured Enterobacterales bacterium | reverse complement strand
CCTCTGGGAAGGCCGGTCCGGCAACCTCCGGCTGCTCCGTCAGGTCGCCGCACCTGCAGACTCCCTGGGCATCCTGTACCGCACCGTCTCCCTAGCCCTGGGCTTCCGCTTCATGGACGCCGGCAAGACCATGGGCCTGGCCGCATGGGGCGAGCCGAGGGCCCCGTTCCTGGACATGCTCCGTGTAGAGGACGACCACTACCGCATCGACTGGAAGCTGGTGCGTCGGCTGTGCCACCGCCACGGGCGCCACAAAGGGCCGCTGCGCCAGGAGCACCGAGACATGGCGGCTTCGGTCCAGCACCAGCTCGAACGCACCGGCGAGATGCTGGCCCGCGTCGCCCTGCGCCTCGCCGACGCTCAATGCGTTGCCCTGGCAGGCGGCGTCGCCCTGAACTGCAACATGAACGCCCGCATCCTGGCGCTCCCCGAGGTCCACGAGGTCTACGTCCAACCGGGTGCGATGGACCAAGGCTGCGCCATCGGCGCCGCGCTCGAGCTGGCCAGCAGGCTCGGTGACACGCCTGATTCGGGCGGCTTCTCCGTCTACACGGGCTCCCGCTGGACCGAAGAGGAGATGCTGCACGCCATCCAGGCCAGGTCAGCCAGCTACGAGCGGGTAGACGACTCCGTCGAAGCCGCGGCCTCCCTGCTGGCGGAGCGGAAGATCGTCGGGTGGTTCCAAGGGGCCATGGAGTTCGGCCCCCGCGCCCTGGGCGCCCGCAGCGTCCTGGGTAACCCCGACCGGCTCGAGACACGCGACCGGGTCAATCGCCTCAAGGGCCGCGAAGAATGGCGCCCTCTGGCCCCCTCGGTGCTCGAAGACCAGCTGTCGTCCTGGTTCCACGCCCCCGCGCCATCTCCCCACATGACCCTCACCTTCCGCTTCCTCGAGCACCAGATCGACCGGGTACCAGCGGTGGTGCACCAGGACGGGTCGGCGCGGGTCCAGTCCGTGTCGACCACCGACCACCCGTCCTACCATCGCCTCATCCAGGCGTTCTACGACAAAACCGGCCTGCCCATGGTGCTCAACACCAGCTTCAACCTCCGGGGGGAGCCCATCGTCGCGACCCCCGCCCAGGCGCTGGACAGCTTCGAGGCCATGGGCATCGACGCGCTGGTGATGGGCCCCTTCGTCTTGCGGCACCCCCAACCGGGCGCCTGAGGACGATGGGCCTGCTCCGCACCACCGTCCGGGGACTGCTGGGCCGCGGCCCCGTCTACGCCCTGGTCCAGGTCACGGCCCGCTGCAATCAGCGCTGCCGCATGTGCCAGGTGTGGGCCCTCGAGCACAAAGGAGGCGAGGAGCTGCCCGCCGTGCGCCACCGCGACATGGCCCAAGCGCTCGCGAGCGCGGGCGTGGGCGTGGTGGGAATCGCCGGCGAGCCCTTCCTGCGCCCGGACCTGCCGGAGATCGTCGCGGCCTTCACCCAAGCTGGGATCGCCACCCGAGTCCAGACCAACGGCACGCTGATCACGCCAGCCACGCTGCAACCCGTGCTGGACGCCGGACTGGGCGGAATCTCCATCTCCCTCCACAGCCTGGACGCAGGAGAGATGGACTGGATCACGGGCAGCGCGGGCGCCCTCGCCGATGCCCTGCGCGGTGCCGAAGCCGTGGCCGCGGCGACCCGCCGGCGCAGACGATTCCTGCGGGTGATCAACCTGGTGCTGTACCCGGGCAACCTGGACCAGGTCCCCGCAGTCCTGGACTGGTGCCGCGAGCACGACTTCCGACTCTCGGTCATCCCCATCCACGTCGCCCCCGTGCGCCAAGAGGAGAAGCAGTTCGTAGCGAACCTGCCCCCCCGCTTCGAGCCTAGCCCCGGTGATCCGGAGCGCATCCGCAAGGTGATCGACCTGCTGCTCCAGGCCCGAAAGCAAGGACGCCACGTGCTCAACTCGAGCCGCTTCCTGTCGCAGATCCCCGACTTCATGGCCGGCCAGCCCACGGACTGGCCCTGCCGCGCCGGCAGCCTCTACCTGTTCGTGGACCACCTGGGCATGGCCGCGGCCTGCCACGACCTCGACCCGGCGGGCAGCATCTTCGATCCGACCGTGGTGGAAAGCCTGCGAGCCGGAGACCTGGGCGGAACGTCCAGCACCGCCCGGGCGGACTGCCCAGGGTGCCTGCTACCCTGCTGGTCCGAGCTCTCGCTCCTCTACCACTCTCCCAGGGCCTTCCTCGAGGCCGTTGAGGTCAACCTGCCCACCATCCTACAGCGCTGGCGAGGCGGCCGGTCGTGAGGTGCGCGGTCCTGGTACCCGAGTGGCGCACCGAGGATGTCTTCCTGGCGGCCTTCGCCCGCTCCATGGGCAGCTACCAGGAACCCTCCGGTGTGCTCTACATCGCCTCCAGTCTGCTGGCGGCCGGCCACTCCGTGCTCTACGACGACGGCGCCCTGCGCAGCAACGCCCAGATGATGCGCAAGGTGGCCAGCTTCAATCCCCGCTTCGTGGGTCTGTCGGTGGTGGCACCACTCTGGCCCAGCGCCAAGCGGCTGCTCGCTGACCTCAGGCGCGCCCTGCCCCACGCCACCCTGGCGGTGGGCGGCCCTTGGCCCATGGCGGCGGCCCCACAGTGCCTCGAAGAAGCGCCCGAAGTGGACGTGGTCTTCACCTGCGAAGGCGAGCTGGCCTCGAAGGACGCGGTCGCAGCGCTCGAGGACGGAGAGGACCTCACCGGCATCCCCGGCCTGGTGTGGCGCGCCACCGACGGCACCATCGTGGACAACGGCTACCGCGAACCCATCCACGATCTGGACGCCCTGCCCTTCCCCGCACGGGAGCTCATGGGGCGCGACATCCAGCGATGCACCCTGCCTCCGGGAGGCTACCAGGCCGCCCCCGTCACCCACGTCATCGGCTCCCGCGGCTGCACCAACCGCTGCATCTACTGCTTCCACTACGAGCAGGAAGCGACCATCCGTCTGCGGAGCCCCGAGAACATCGTCGCCGAGGTGGTGGAGTGCGTAGAGCGCTTCGGCTTCCGCGAGGTGCGCTTCCTGGACGACAACTTCACCGTGGACCGCGACCGCGTCTTCCGCTTCTGCGACCTGCTGGACCAAAGCGGCGTCCGCATCCCCTGGTACGTCTCCTCCCGGGTGGACACGGTGGACGCCGAGATGCTCCGGCGCATGAAAGCCTCCGGCTGCTGGGCCGTGCTCTACGGCATCGAGAGCGGCGTACAGAAGAACCTCGACACCATCGGCAAGAACGTCACGGTGGACCGAGTCCGCCAGGTGGTGGCCGACACCCACGCCGCGGGCATCGAGATGTTCCTGCCCTTCATGTTCGGCATCCCCGGCGAGACCTTCGAAGAGGGCCTCGAGACCATCGACTTCGCCCTCGAGCTCGACCCCTACTACGCCAACTTCAACGCCATCACCCCCTTCCCCGGCACTTGGCTCTGGGAAAACGGCGGCCGCATGGGCACCATGGTGCGCGACCCCCACCGCCTCACCTTCCAGGGCGTGGCCTTCACGCCGCACACCATGAGCAAGCAGGAGCTCGAGCGCCTGCGCCAGATCGCGTTCCGCAGGTTCTACTCGCGGCCGAGCTACGCCCTGCGTTGGCTGCGTGGGGCGGGCAATCGGCACGTAGCGCGGGCGATCTTGCGGGGGCTCCCCAGCCTGGCCGCGCTGTGGCTGGACCGGGGGGCGTTCAAGGCGTAATCACGGGTAGGAGTAGCTCCCCGTCCAGCTGATGGTGCTCGCCTGGGTCATGTCGTACATCCAGGTGACGTACCAGTAGGGCATCCCGTTGTAGGTGTAGAGGTCCGAGGTCGAGTACTGGGCATACCAGCTGCCGCTGTCGTCCATGCGGTACAGCGTGTCGTTGACATAGGTGTTGACGCCCAGGTAGGCGGCAGGCAGCCCCGTGAGAGGACAGCTTCCAACCCAGGTCAGGCCGCGGTTGGCCTCCGTCGGTGCCCAGCTGAAGACGTAGTCCACGCTGCTGCCCGTTCCGTAGTAGTAAAAACCGTAGCGGGAGTACCAGCTCGCGCCATAGAGCTCGCCTTCACAGGAAAACGAGCTGCCGGTCCACCCGTAGGGCGTCGCATCCACGACGACGGTTCCGTACAAGACCGAAGCGGCATCGTCGCCATAGACCATGCTGGAATACGGCCCGAACAACCAGGCCATCATTTCCATGTCCGTGCTCAGCTCTACCGTGTAGGGCCCCTCGCAGCCGGACTGGCCGTAGCACTCGTCGTCGTCGCAGTCCACGTCGCCGTCCGCGTCGTCGTCCGTGCCGTTCGTGCAGTCTTCGATGCACACGTCCACGCAGTCGCTGTCCTCGCAGTCCGCCAGGCCGTCGTAGTCGTCGTCCACACCGTTGGTGCAGTCCTCGACCTCCATGTCGTCCACCACGCCATCGCAGTCGTCGTCCACG
>CAZVHW010000634.1:0-4405 GCA_964626835.1 uncultured Enterobacterales bacterium | reverse complement strand
GCCCTGTGGAGCGCCGAGGACGTGATCGTCCTGCCCGGCGAAGGGGGCCAGCTCGAGGGCGCCGAGAACATCGAGATGCCCGGCTACACCCACTACAGCTACTTCCTGGACCCCAAGTGCTGGCGCCTGGTCCACGACGTGCTGCTGGGGGTGAGGTAGGAGCGGGCCCCCGCTCCAAGCGGACCGCTGCGGGCGTTCAGGGAGCCGAGAGGCCGTAGGTGTCCGCCCAGGCGGACCGCTACGGGGTTTCAGGGGGCGGAGAGGCCGTAGGTGTCCGCCCAGGCGGACCGCGGTCGCGTCTCCGGGGGCGGAGAGGCCGCAGGTGTCCGCCCCGGCGGACCGCGGTCGCGGCTCCGGGGGCGGAGAGGCCGTAGGTGTCCGCCTACGCGGACCGCAGTCGCGTCTCCGGGGGCGGAGAGGCCGTTGGTGTCCGCCCAAGCGGACCGCTGCGGGGGTTCAGGATGACCGCGAACACCAACGGGCGGCAGCAGAACGGTCGCGGTAGCATGGGGTGATGCGCGCCCTCGTTCCACTCCTCCTGCCCGCCCTCGCCCTGGCATGCAGCCCACCAAGCATCATGGGCGAGGCCACGGGCCTGGAGGATCCCCCCGACACCGAGGAGACAGGCCTGGACGACACCGGCGAGCCGGACACCGACGACACAGGGGAACCAGACACCGATGACGAGATCTGGAACCGCTTCCTCGCCGAGCGCGAGGACTTCCTGAACGCCCTGGCCGAGCCCATCCTGGCCTGCGCGACACGCAACGACACCAGCCACCCCGCCTTCCACGGCTGCATCGACTGGCACTCGGCGGTGCACGCCAACTGGGCGCTGCACGCCATCAGCCGGATCACGGGGGACGACTCCTACCGCGAGGTCGCCGCCTCGGTCCTGGACTCGGAGAGTGTGGCCCAGGAGCTAGCTCGGCTCGATAGCGGCGCCATCGCCGCCTCCGAGATCCCCTACGGCTACTCGTGGTTCCTCACCCTGGCCCGTGAGCGCTCCTGGGCAGGCGAGGAAGACCTGGCCCCCCTGGCCGCGGTGGTCGAGGACGACCTGCTGAACCACGCCTGGGGCTTGTCCTACACCACCCTGCAGAACCACCTGACGGACGACGACTACCAGAACCTAAGCTGGGAGGCACTGAACCTCTGGCAGTGGGCCGTGCACGTCGACAACGATGCCTTGCAAGAAGAGATGGAGGCCTGGGTCCACGACGAGATCGTCCCGCACTCAGAGCTGTGCCCGCTCGAGGCCGAGGCCGGCAACACCTCGGACTTCTTCCCCCCCTGCCTGCACCTGGCCCGCCTGGTGCTCACGGTGCTGCCCGAGGACGAACAGGCCGACTGGCTCGCCGAGAACCTGCCCAACGACCTCGGCCTGCAACCCCTGACCAGCATGTCCTCCGCCCACAGTGGTGGGCTCAACTTCTCACGCAGCTGGGGCCTCTGGGCCCTGTGGCGGGCCACGGGCGACACCCACTACCGCGACCTCTACGTCGACCACATCGAGACCCACGTGGCCATGCCCCAGTACTGGGCGGAAGACTACTACTCATACTCGCACTGGGTGGCGCAGTTCGGGGTGTACGGGATCGTGCTGAGCTACGAGGACTGACCGACGGGCCCCCACCGCCCCGTCGCGCGCAGGATCACCTCACGGGGGAGTTCGTCAGGAGAGGTGCCGACGATCCGCTCCGGGTTTTCTCCATCGGCTCGCTGGGCGAACCACGTGCCCTTGGTTGCAACACCGGCGGCCTGATCTGCCCGGGTGGCCTGGACGAGGAAGCAGCCATCGTCCGCGAAATAGTCGTCGCCGTCCCGTGACAGCCTCCACGTGCGACCACCGACATAGAACCAGGCCAGCGTGCCATGCTGGCGTACATGGCTCACCTGGATCTTGGGATTGTTGAGGTGGTCGATCGGTTCGTCACGCAACCTCTGTTCCCACCGTGCAAAGTACCGTTCTTCCAACACCGCCGCCCGAACGACGTAGACTTCGTGCAGGTAGATGTCCCGATACGTCGCGATGACCCACTCATAGCTCCGGAAGTTGGCGAGCAGCCGCAGGTTGAGATGGTGATTGGTCGAAATCGAGCTGGTCTTGTCCAGGTTGACGGACTTGAGCTCGTATTTGTGATCGTCCGCGTCCTTTGCGTCCGCGCCCATCTGACCCGGCGCCACCTTCAAGCCGGTGTTGAGCAACAGCTGCAGTAGCTTGCCCCCGTTGTCCTGGAAGATATCGCGAATCCCGTGTTCGTTGGCGAGGGCCTCGTACTCTTGGATGTAGGGGAAGAGCGCGAGAAGCCGCACTAGGTCAGGGTGGGGCTCCAGGTACGGGCGTCCAGCGTCGATCATGCCGGTTGCCTCCGGCCAGCGATGCGAGCGGCGCACGAAGTGGACAGACACTGTCCGCCACCGCGCCGTTCACCGCGGTACATATGACTATCAGAAGCCAGACAGCCTGACCCGTACCTGCAGAGAGACACCGTTGCTCCCCACTTCCCTCGAGCCCACCACGGTCTACCAGACCCCGCTCGGAGCCCAGCTCTGCGGTGACAGCCGCGAGCTGCTCCGGCAACTCGAGCCCGCTTCCCTCGACCTGCTCGTCACCTCCCCGCCCTTCGCCCTGCTCCGCAAGAAGTCCTACGGCAACGAAGACCAAGCGCAGTACGTCGGCTGGCTCAAGGAATTCGGCGCAGCCGCGCTCCCAGCACTGAAGGACACGGGCAGCCTGGTCATCGACTTGGGGGGCGCGTACCAGCGGGGCCGGCCCGTACGGTCCCTCTACCCCTTCAGGGTGCTCCTCGAGTTCGTCGACGATCTCGGCTACAACCTGGCCGAAGAGTTCTACTGGCACAATCCCGCCAAGCTGCCATCGCCCATCGAGTGGGTCAACAAGCGCAAGATCCGGGTCAAGGACTCGGTCAACACGCTCTGGTGGTTCTCGAAGACCGACTTCCCCAAGGCCGACGTGCGGCAGGTGCTGGCTCCCTACTCCGACCGCATGAAAAAGCTCCTGAAAGACCCAGGCAAGTTCTACTCTCCAAAAGAACGCCCTTCCGGCCACGACATCGGTACCGCTTTCGGCCACGACCGCGGCGGCGCCATCCCGCCCAACCTGCTGGTCTACCCCAACACCTCGAGCAACGGGCACTACCAACGCACGCTCAAGGCCCTCGAGCGCGACCGCCATCCCGCCCGCTTCCCCGAGACCCTGCCCGCCTTCTTCATCAAGTTCCTGACCGAGCCCAACGACGTGGTCCTCGACATCTTCTCCGGCAGCAACACCGCCGGCCTGGCTGCCGAGCGCCTCGAGCGTCGCTGGCTGGCCATGGAACAGCGCCTCGACTACGCCGCGCTCTCGTCCGTGCGCTTCATGTCAGGCTGGGACGTCGAAGCCATCAGCAGCCACGTCGCGCGCATGGAGGCCGGAGAGTGCGTGATGATTGCCGAGCCCAGCCTCGAGCGCCCGCCCAAGGGCAAGACGCCGACGTAGCCCCAACGTCGCTTTCAGCGACGCAGCCCCCCTGAATCGACCAAAACAGCGACAGAGTCCCGGTGAATTGACCATTCGACCCGACTCAGCGCAAGGAACCGCAGCGGAGCCGCCGAAAACGGGCGTTTCACCGTCCGCCCTACGAAGGTCGGCTCCCAAGTGGTCAACTGGGAGGGACTCCGTCGCCAAAACGGTCGAAACAGAGGCACTCCGTCGCTAAAACGGTCGGAACAGAGGCACTCCGTCGCTCCGCCCCGGGCGTCACGGGGCCGCCCCTGGCGACAACCCTAGGGAATCGCGCTCAGCCGTGCGTCCCACGACAGGTCCGAGCTGACGTTGTTCCACTGGTGCACCTCGACCGCCAGCACGTTGGTGCCGCTCACCAGCATCGCCGGCGCGCCCGGACGGAGCATCAAGACCTGCCTGGGCTCGCCTTCGGCCGAGCTGCTGGCCAGGGTGGTGTGAGTGGGGATGCCTCCAGGCATGTTCACCCGCCGCACGGGCTGGCCGTTCAGGTAGATCATGGCGCCGTCGTCGAGGGCGGCATCCAAGACAAGACGCGACGGCGTGGCACCACTGAACTCGAACTCCGTGCGGAAGTAGACGGTGGTCTCGCCCGATGTCAGCACGGTGTCCTCGTCGCCGTCGCCGTAGCCGAGCTCGCCGCAGCCCGCGCTCCACCAGCTGTCGTTGAACCAGGGCCGCATCCACTGGTTTGGCAGGCTGCCGCCGTCCCAGTAGCTCCACTCGCTACCCAGGGGCACCAGCACGTCGTCAGGGAAGATCGCGTGGTCGATGCGAACCGGACCGGAAGCGTAGACACAGCTCTGCTCCAGCTCGTCCTCGATCACCGCGTAGACGTAGTACTAGCCATCGGCGAAGCCCGTGACGTCCACCCACTCC
>CAZVHW010000633.1:1640-4450 GCA_964626835.1 uncultured Enterobacterales bacterium | reverse complement strand
GGGATCTCCTGGTGCTCTTCCTGGGGCACCACCTCGGGTTCGTCCAGCTCGGGGATGGTGTTGGGATCGGTCGGCTCGGGCTCGGGGACGGCTGGCTCGTCGGGTTCGGCGCCACCCTCGGTCTGCATGAGGTTGACGTCTGGACGGTCCGGGGGGACGTCGGGAGCGATGCCGGTGGGGGCCATCTCCCACTGCTCTTGGGGGCGTTCGACCGGCTCGGCGTTCTCCGCACCGTCCTCGCAGGCCGCCAGGGAGGCCCCGCCGAGGAGCAGCACCGCCGCGGTGGCCAGTCTCCGGGTGGCCTTGGAGGGGCGGGCATCGGCCAGGCTGGACATCATGGCGCGCAGCTGGACGTTTGGGATGGTGTTCAAGATGGCGCGTTCGGTCGGTGTGAGTGGCACGGAGACCACGTCGGCCGTCGCGTCCCGACGTTCCAGCAGCAGGGATGCGAGCTCCGGCTCTGCGGCGCCCATTCGCAACAATCGCTGCAGCCCGGTGGGGACGGGGAGCGCCTTGGAGGGACCCTCGGGGGGGCGGCCGCCGACGATGGTGGTGCGGGGCGAGCTGGGGTTGTCGTCGCTGGAGTCACGGCTCATGGGAGGCTCCTACTGGTAGGCGACGACGGAGCAGATGGTGACGTACAATCCGTCGAAGTAGCCCAGCACCGGCGAGGTGCAGCTGCCGTCGAAGAAGTAGACGTTCTCTTCGTCGCTGTACAGCTGCACGGACTCGTCGGGCCAGCTGCCGTCCTCGTTCATGATCATGTACACGGGCGGAGGCCAGCCACCACCCCCCTGGCCCAAGACCATGAAGTCGCCGTCGTCGCTGTTGGCGTGGGGGACCTGGGCTCCGGGGAAGCTGAAGGTGTCGTCGTGGGAGAACACGCCGTGTGCGTCCGCCTTGGCGCTGCAGATGTCGGTTGCGCAGGTGGTGAAGAGAAAGTCCTCGCCCTCGTAGTTGCGCAGGTCGGGATCCACCAGCTCGACGTCCTCGTAGATGGGATCGGCCTGCTGCACGAAGCCCTGGTCGTCGTCCCAGCTGGCCATGTCGATGGGATGGTCCCCCGGGTACTCCGCCGGGTCGCCGTGGAACTCCTCGGGCATACCGAAGTAGACCGCCTGGGGGTTGCCGTTTTCGTCCAGGCTCAAGGACGGGTCGATGTTCATGAAGTTGCCGCTGTCGGCCACGGTGAACACCTGGGTGCCCCAGTGCTCGAGGTTGGGGCTGCTCAGGGCGTGGATGGCGGTGGTGTCCAGCCAGGTGTCCATCTGGCTGAGGTCGTAGTAGTCGGGCATGCCCGCTACGATGATGCCGTCGTCCGTGACCAGCAGGTCCAGGCTGGACATGCTGTGGGCGATGGTGGTGTAGTCCCAGCAGTCGATGCCCCACCACTCGGTGGAGGTGCACATGCGCACCTCCATGTGGTCGTAGGTTGGGGCGCTGTCCAGGTCGAGCACGATGTCGAACTCGCTCACGCCGGTCCACTCGAAGTCATCGAAGAAGCTTCCCACCGGCGGTACGTCGGTTTCGCCGGTGTGGCCTGTTTCCTCGGGGGGCTTGCTACCCTGAGTGTCGTCGGTGCTGTCCCAGGTGTCCGGCGAGGTGTCGATGCTGTCACCCGTGTGGTCTGGGGGGTCTCCGGTGTCCTGGGTGTCGCTGGAATCGCTGGGCTTGCAACCGGAGCAACCGGACAGCAAGAGCAGCAGGAGGAGAGGTGTGGGCGGCTTGCGGAACACGGGCTCCTCCGACGACGTAGGGACAGGCGGTCTGCTCCAGAGGCTACCCGCGACCCAGCCCGACCGCAAGGCGCGCGCGGCCGACCTGGCCAGCCCCCGAGGAGGGCTTGGCCCTGCGCCACGAGATCGGCAGCCCCAAGAGCAGGAGCCAGGCCGGACCGACGTGTCCGCTGGCGCAACCGCATCCGCCCGGGTCTTCCTCACCACCCTCGCCGGTGTCGGCGCGGCTGTCGGACGTGCCCGTGTCGAGGGATAGGCCCGGGGGCAGGTCCAGCTGCAGGTAGCCTGAGCCGTAGAGGTGGTCGTCGCCCTGGTCACCGAGGTCCAGGGAGTGTCCCTGCAGCCAGCTGCGGATCTCGTCCGGTCCATACTCGTGGTCGCTGGCCTGAATCAACAGCGCCGCGGCGCCGCTGATATGGGGCGTGGCAGCGCTGGTGCCGCCGAAGGACAGGAACCCCTGGGACGCGGTGCTCACGACGGTAGGGGCCGACAGGTCGGGCTTGAGGCGGCCGTCGTGGGTGGGGCCCTGGCTCGAGTAGGGGGCGAGAGAGTGGTCCCACCAGTGCACGGCTCCGATGGCCAACGCTCCGCTGGCGGCGGACGGCACGGCGACGGTGCCCACCGGGTTCTGGAGCTGTTCGTCCAGGCCGTGGAGGCTCCAGGCCCAGGCCTGGACGCCCACTCCGGCTCCCGCCGGGTCGTACATGGCCATCTCCATCGTGTTGGATGCGGTCTCGCAGCTGGCACCCTCCCATGGGTCTCCCGTGCCGTCTTGAGCTTCATCGCTCCAGGCGCAGGGTTCCTCAGCTCCCTCCTCGTACAGCCCCACCATCAGGTCCAGCTCCGCCTCGCCGTAGGGCTCGTCCCAGCGGAGCGAGACCGTCGCGTAGCCATCGGCCCCGTGCACCGGGATTCGTTCGAGCCCGGCCAGCTCGAGCCAGCCATCCCCGTCTTGGTCTTCGAGCTGCCCCGAGGCGTAGTTGTCCGCGTCGTTGCCGTTGGATTGCACCCAAGTGACCCCGCGGTCCACCAGGGCGTTGACGAACTTGGTATAGAGGGAGCGCTGCACGAGGA
>CAZVHW010000633.1:0-1630 GCA_964626835.1 uncultured Enterobacterales bacterium | reverse complement strand
CGCACCTCGAAGTCCCCGCCACCCCCCTGCCGGACCAGGGCGTTGACCGCCTGCGAGAGGGGGTTGTCGTCGTCCGGATGCCAGTCGTTGTCCCATGAGACACAGCAGTTGACCAGGTCGACCTCGGTGTCCATGAGTGCCTCGATGGCCGCGAGGAACTCCACCTCCGTGTCGAAGTCGTACAGCGCCAGCGCTGCGTCGGGGGCCATGTCGTGGATGATCTCGGCTACGGCGGTGCCGTGGGCGCTGTGCTGCACGGCGCCGCCGAAGTGGGTCTCCACGTCGTCCGGCAGCTCGCTTCCCAGCAGGGAGAGGTACCCGGCGAAGCCCGAATCCACCACGGCGATGCGCACACCCTCGCCGGTGAGGCCCAGCGCAGCCCAGTCCCGCAGGAAGACATCGTCGAGTCCCTCGGAACGTTCCTCGTCGTCCGGGCGGCCACGGCGGGGGCGTCGAACGCGCGCTACCCCCGGTTGCGCGGCGAGCACGGGCACGTCCTCGACGGGAAGCCGGACTTGAACGAGTCCCCCGGCCACGACCTCGACCTGCAGCCCGGGCACGCGAGCCGGTAGCGCTGCGGCCAGCTCGGCCGCATCGGCCCTGGGCTCGACGACCCACTGGGACGGTTCGGATGCCAGGGTGGCCGCGGTCAGGGCTAGGAAGAGGCTGTACAAGGAGCCCGGCTTGGCGAGAGGGGACCGCGCCAGCGTAATCCGATGCGCCCACGATCCTCACCCCTCACACACTTGCGAAACCTTGCCCGGCCGGTCAAGATCCCAATCAGACACGGAGTGTCCGATGAGCCTGCTCCCCACGATCATCGTCAGCCTCGCCCTCTCCGGTGCGGCGTTGGCCCAGGACGGCGACGCCAGCGACACCCATCACGCACCGCCGCCCGACCTCGGGACCGAGGAGACCGTCGAATCGGACCTGGAGGCACCGCCCCCGGCTGCCGCTCCCGTCGGTGCGACGGCAAGGCCCATGGACGATGGGCGCTTCGATGCGCTGATGGCGTTCCGCAACCAACACCTGGACATCCGGGGCTACACCCGCTGGCGGGGGGGCGGGGCCACCGTCCTTCACGGCGGGTGGGGGCGGCGTCGGGGCTGGGGCCTGGGTACCAGCCATGTCATCCGCCAACCCAGGGAGCCCGACCACGACTGGGCGGTGTTCCATGGGCCTCGTCGTTTGGACATCCCCTCCTACCTCGAGGTGATCGGCGATACCGCGCGCTTGACGGCTCTGCGGCAGGACCTGGGTCGCGCCCAACGCGCCGCGAGCATCTCCTACGGTGTCGCGGGCTTGGGCTTGGCCACCGCGGTGGTGGGCTTTTTCGGCTCGGCTTGGGCCGAGGACGACGACATGCTGCTGACCTGGAACGTCGTCGCCGGTGCTGGCCTCTGCACCACCCTCGGCGGGGCCATCGTCGGTGGTTCGGCGTCCAACAAGGCCCAGCGGCTGCAGCTGGACTTCCGGGGTACCGTCGGTCTCGAAGACGCCCAGCAACAGGTGGACGCCCACAACGACCGGCTGCGGCAGGACCTGGGGTTGAGCAAGTCCGACGTCTACGGCATCCTCACCGAGCGGCCGCCGCGGGGCCAGCGACCCTGATACGCTCGCGCAATGCCTG
>CAZVHW010000632.1:0-4469 GCA_964626835.1 uncultured Enterobacterales bacterium | reverse complement strand
CCTGCCGCATGCCCTCTGGGCCTCGCAAGCGTCCCACCGGGATCCGGATGAGCCAGTTTTTTCTCCATCGCGTGCTTGTAGAGAGCCATCTCGATTGCGGTGAGAAGCTCCCGCTCCTCGAACGGCTTGATGAGATACCCGAAGGGCTCGGTCACCTTGGCCCGCGCCAGGGTGGCGTCGTCGGCGTAGGCCGTGAGGTAGACCACGGGGATGTCGAGCCGGTCGCGGACGTGCTGCGCAGCGTCGATCCCGTTCAGGTTTCCCCGGAGCATGATGTCCATCAGGACCAGGTCCGGGTGGTGCGCCGCGGCCTGTTCGATGGCCGCCTCCCCCGAGGGCACGATCCCGACGACCTCGTAGCCGAGCGCGCCGAGCGTCTCCCGCAGATCCTCGGCCACGATCCGCTCGTCCTCGACGATCAGGATCCGGGCTGTGGTCATGGCTGGCCTCCTTCACCGTCGGGGTTCTGAAAGCGGATTCGGACCTGAGTGCCGGCGCTGCGGTCGAGCGCGATCTCGCCGCCGATCTGGTCCGCCAGCGAGGTCACCAGCCGCAGGCCCAGGGTCTCGCTGGCCTGCGGGTCGAGGCCAGCCGGCAGGCCCACACCGTTGTCTCCGACCGCGAGCGTGAGCTGCCCCTCGTCGTCCGTGCAGAGTCCCACGCGGATCTCTCCGCGGCCCCCTGGGAAAGCATGCTTTAAGCAGTTCGAGATCAGCTCGGTGACGATCAGACCGCAAGGGATGGCCAGGTCTAACGGAATGGCGATCTCGCCGGTGTCCACCTCGAGCTTCACGGCCCGCGGATCCGCGCCGTAGGAACGGAACAGGCTGGCCCCGAGAGCGCGGAGGTAGCGGGCGAAATCGATCCGCGCCAGGTCCTCGGCCTGGTAGAGCTGCTCGTGGGTGAGCGCCATGGATCGCACCCGGTTGCGGCTCTCCCGAAACAGCTCTGCCACCTGTGCGTCCTCGACCTGTCTCGACTGCATGTTGAGCAAGCTGGCGATGACCTGCAGGTTGTTCTTGACCCGGTGGTGGAGCTCGGACAGCAGCACCTCTTTCGCTCGCAGGGAGGCTTTGATCTTCTCGTGGGCCTCCCGGTGCTCGGTGATGTCGGTGATGATCGAGCTGAATCCCACCACGCGGCCCTCGGGATCCCGCCGGTAGTTCCAGTCTACGCGGACCTCGATGACCCGCCCGGAGCGGGTTCTCCTCTGGCCGAACAGCGGGGTGGGAGCGGGCTGCTCGTCCCGCAAGAACCCAAGGTGGTCTTGGAGCGACGCCCGCTCGGCAGCGGTGGCTACGAGCTCCAGGATGTTCCGGCCGATCAGCGCTCCGTCGGGGTACTCCAGCATTCCGTGGTAGGCTGAGTTGCCGAAGACGAGGTGTCCCTTGGCATCAATGTCCTCGATCCCGTGGGGGATCGTCTCGACGAGGCTTCGAAAACGCTCCTCGACGCTCTGTCTTGGCACGTGGCTCGCATCCCGAAGGCTCGTGATGTCGAGAGAGACCGTGACCAGCCCGGCACCTGCCACGGAGTCCGGGAAGAAGTAGTTCTGGAAGTAGACCGTCTTGCCCTCGCTCGTTCCCTCGTGAACGAACGCCGCTTCTCCGCCGGCCAGCACCTCCCGGAGCGTGTCCGCGATGTGGGCGTAGGCCTCGAAGATGTTGCAGCCAACGAGCTGGTCGTCTTCGAGCGCCCAGGCCTGCAGACCCGCGCCCCGATAATAGGTGAAGATACCGTCGCCATCGACGCGGGTCACGATGATGGCAGACCGGCGAGGACGGCGGCGAAGACCCTGGCGGACTCTGTCGCTTGTGTGTTTGCTCGTCTGCTCGCTTCCAGTTGCTCGCCAAGCTCGGCGATCTGACGCCGGAGGCTGTCCAAGTCGTCTTTCATGGTGGTCTTTTCCCTGGCTCCGGGAGCCTCGGCATCAATGACGGCTCCACCGTATGCCATCGTTCAGTTGCCTGCCTCCGAGCCTCCCCCATCGGAGGTGTTCGCGGCCCGCTGAGGACGCCACGGCTCGATCGGCGAGGAGCGGCCGAGGCGGGTGGCCGCGAGGCGGATGTCCTCGAGGGTGTCCCGCAGGGGGCGGATCCGGAAGGCCTTGGTCCTGTACATCTGGCAGTAGGTGCAGTTGTTCCAGGAGCAGCCGATCGTCGCCTGCAGTAGGTAGCTGGAAGCCTCGGAAGGAGGCCGGAATAGCGGTGGTTCGTATCTCATGTATAGACTCCTTCCCCTGATCCAGATCCACCGCCTGACCTCTCACCAAGGAGCCATCCATCGGTCTATCGCCACCCTGGCTGGCCTGGGCGGCACTCCTCTGGCGTGTTTTCCACGAAGACGCGGGACCCCGCCTGTATGGCTCGCCCGCTGTTAGTCCTTCCTATCCCCGGACGAGGAAGGCGAACAGTACGTGACGGACTGAGAATCCGTGCTCGAGGAAGCCTCGAATGACGTCGTTGAAAGTCACCATTTCGCCACCTACGGTGGATTGGCGACTCCCTTCGGCTGGACCGTTCGCACCCTTTCTGGGCTAGAAGTCCCAGTAGGACTGGTAGTCCACGGTGTTGCTGAATCCAAAGACCCTGGACGCACCCTCTGACGTCGTCTCCTCGGAAACAACCCCCCGCAGGTCTCGAACGGTCTGTCCAGAATAGAACGTTGGGATGAACCCCTCGGTCTGCGTCTCCAGGGTCATTCGCCACAACAGCTCTGCATTCCTTTCGGCGTAGTCCGGCCGCAGCTCCATGATCAGGGTTTTTGCAGGAAGCTCCTTCTCGTAGTCGCCTTCCCAGACCGACCCCGAAAATACGACTACGTTGTCACCAACTTTCTCCGCATTCCCATAGAGAGAGTTCGAGTACATCAGCGCAGGTTTCTCTCCAGAGAAGTCGTCTTCGTTCGGGTAGGACCAGAGCACTTCTACGGTACCAAGCGAGGTGTCGATCCTGTATTCGACGACGGAGACGTACTCTCGGCCGGTACTCTCGTGCCCCCTCCCATTGTCGTGCATCAGGATTCGAAGCTCGTCCTCTCCATCCGCGACATCCTGGTAGATATCGATCCCGTGAGGACTGTAGAACCACGGATCCCCTCTGTTTCCGGTGTCGAGAAACTCATCGATGATCAGGACGTCGGACCCCCAGGAAGCGCCTTGCACACCAGGGCCGAAGACCCACTTCTTTTCCATCGTGTCTCTGTCGAACGCGTGGATGATTCCATCCTCGACGCCTTGTGCGTAGTAGTAAAGAAGGTTGCGTTCCAGGTCGATTATGGCGGTGTTCGAGAAGTAGTCGTTGTCGGAGTTCACATGGGGCCCTACGTCCACATCCCACAACACCCCGGTGCTCGGATCTTCGTTTTCCAGAGGATCGAAGTTTCCATCGTGCAAGACGACACGGTCGGAACACCCGTCTTCACAGACGCTGGTGGTCGTTGTATAGGTTCCGTCCGAGTTCTTGCGGTATGTGTGATGCAGATAGTCGGTGTGACTCATGAACTCGCCCTGGGTCGTCATCTGGTTGATCGTAGTGTGATCGAACGCCACCTCGGTGACTCTGGTACCCCTTGGTATTCCACCGCCAAACAGCAGTGTTCTTCCCTTGTTGTTGTTCGTGAACGGGCTCTCGTAGTCGTCCAGTACCGTGATGAGGATGTCGCCGGTCGAGTTCGTGACGCGTTCCGTAGTGAAGTGAGCCCAGACCGGGGTTCCTGTCCGGTCCCAGATGATCCCATAGGGATTGTTGTTGTCCATGCCAAACAACATGTTGGTCAAAAAGACGGCGTTCTCCGTCAGAAGGTCTGGCTCCGGGCAGACTACCTCGGTTTTGACTTGGATGTCCTCGTAATGCTCGGGGGTCAGCTTCGACAGTGGCAGTACAGCGGTGGTCTCGAGCTCCAGGTTGGAGGAAACCAAGACACTCCCAGAGTCATCGACGGCTTGTACGGAGATCTCGAATCGCTCGTCCAGCTTCAAGCTGATGTCGATCGTATGCTCCGTCCGAGGCTCCGTGCCGCTCTGCACGTAGTAGATCCTCGCAGAGCCCTGGTCTCGAGCACGAACCCTCCCGAGGACGGCATCTGCCGTTGAGAAGGTGAACCTGTAGCTCAGGGGCCCGGTCTGTTCGAGGGAGTAGTCCAGCGTGGACTCCGCGCCGGAATCCAATGTGTCACCCCATCCCGGTGAGTCATGGCCAGGCGTCTCGCACGCTCTCGAACACCCATTGGTGATGGTGAGGCCCAACAACCAGGCCAGGGGCGACCGACAGGGCCGATGCCCTCGAATCGTGCGCCTTCCGGCCTGGTTGTTCGTCATGGTGGGTACCTGGAGTGAAGCGGGTGTGGCCAACACGCTGATTGGGGATAGCTCGTCCAGACGGGGAGGCGCCTGTACGGCGAGTCTGGTCGTCCAACCCGAGGCCTGTCAAGTGGTCGGCGACTCGCATCGCTCGAGTCCGCGGGAGGGC
>CAZVHW010000631.1:0-4485 GCA_964626835.1 uncultured Enterobacterales bacterium | reverse complement strand
CAGGCGGGAGTGGTTCACGGTGCCCCAGACTTCCCATGACATCGAATAGGCAGCGACCTGGAACGCCACCGCTACAAGCGCATCCCGATTTCGTTTGGGGCCCTGGCGCTGGCTTTCGGTGCGTGGTGGGCGCTCCTCCCGACCATTCAGTCGTTGTGCCTGCCCGAACCGCCCCTCGACGGCTGGTTGCTGCGCCCGGCCGAGGTGCTGCGGTTCGGGGTGTGTACGGTGCTGTCGGCCGTCACGGTGCCCTTTCTGTTGCATCCCCTACACGAGCGCTGGCGGGATGAGGATCGGGCAGCCCGGCGCGGTGGCTCCGGCGAGGTCCGCCCGTCGCGCCGTTCCAACGGCGCTCTGCTGATCAAGGGCGGCCTGTTGTTCCTGGTCTACCTCGTCACGGGCGCGTTCTACCTCCTCAGCTGGTCCACCTACGCACTCGAAGGTATCCAGGTCCGCACACCCCTCGGTACCCGTACCTACACCTACGATCAGGTCACGCAGCTCCTCGTGATCCCCCCCGGCTACCGGGACGGCCCATCCAAGCCAGGGCCCGAGTTCGCCATGGAGCTGGACGACGGCCGCTGGGCGTACTTCGGTCTTCACAGCGAGGGAGCGGAGGTCGAGGACCTCGAGGCGATCGCCCGCATGGTGTCCCGGGAGAGCGGCTTGGAGTGGAAGCTCAATCCGAGGGCGTCTCGGTCTCCCTGACCCGTTGCCGTCTGCTCGCTGCTGGGATCGGTCGAGCCGGAACCTACTCGGTCACGCAGGCGGGGTCGTCTCCGCAGTCGTCGTCGTCGCAGTCGGTCAGCCCGTCGTCGTCGTTGTCCACTTCGTCGTCGCAGAGCTGCTCGACGCTGCCGGAGTCCCAGGTGGCGCCGTAGAGGGGTACGACTTCCTCTTTTTCGAAGCAGGAGGTCAGGGCACCGGTGGCCACCAACGCGGCGCCCGCCCAGCGCACGGTCTGGACCGCGCGGCCGGCATCGAGGTCGTCGCAGAGGGACTTCAAGTGAGCTCTGAGGACAGTGGGATCCATGACTCCTCCAGTGATGCCCAGGGTAGCATGCAGGTTCACTGGTCGTGGTGGGAAACCCGGTTCTAGCGGGTCGCGAGCACCTCGGCGGCGAGGATGTTTGGGTTGCCCGTCCGCGCGGTGGGGTGGGTCTCCAGCAACACCGCCTTGGTGAAGCCGGCTTCCAACAACTCTTGTAGGAGGGCACCGCCCTCCTGGGCGCCGGCCGTTCACGTAAACCACTCCTTGGCCGTGAACGAGGCTGCCCGTTCGACGGGCCGAGCGAGCACGAGCTCGGCGGCTCGCAGCTGCCCCCCGGGCCTGATGACGCGGACCAGCTCTCGCATGATCTCGGTCCGGCGCGGGTTCAGGTTGAAGATCCCGTTCACCATTGCGACGTCCACGGAGTCGTCGTCGAGGGGAAGCTCCTCACCCGATGCTCGGTGTAGCACCACGTTGTTGAGGTTCATGGCACCGACGGCTTCGCGCGTGCGGGCCAGCATGGTCTCGCTGAAGTCCACCGCCAGCACGCGCCCCGCGGGGCCGACCATGCGAGCTGCCAGCAGGGTGTCGAGGCCCGAGCCGCAGCCTAGGTCGAGCACGGTCGCTCCGTGCTCCAAGGGAGCCGTCAACGAAACGTTGGAGACCCCCGCGAACGCGTCCACGGCTGGAGCTGGCAGCTCGGCCAGCAGCTGGTCGGGGTACCCCACGCGCACAGCGAAGCGTCTGCCCACGGGGAACGGATGGCGACCTCGGGGCGACGCGGCCACGGCCGAGTACGCGTCGCGGACCGCATCGCGCAGGAGCATGGGTGAAGACGGGAGCTGGTTTGTTGTCGTCATCGTTTCAACATGCCCCAGGTCGCGTCATGGGAATAGCGAATGGATGGTATAAGCACCATGCGCTTTTCGTATGGATACTCATGGAGCTGAAGCTTCTCCGCGCCTTCCTGGCCGTCGCTCGCCGCGGCAGCTTCACCGAAGCAGCTCGCGAGCTTGGCAAGAGCCAGCCAACCCTCTCGCGCCAAGTGAGGGATCTGGAGGCCTCGTTGGGGGTCCCCTTGTTCGAGCGCCTCGGCAAGTCCGTGCATCTGACCGAACCCGGGAGGCACCTGGCGGCGGAAGCAGCGCGCCTGCTGGGGGACGTGGAGCGTACCCAGGAGACGGTGCGGGCGATGGGAGGTGCCCACCGTGGCAGGCTCCGCATCGGTGCTGGCACGACCCCAGGGCTCTTCTTCGTGCCGTCCGTGATCGCCCGCATGCTCGCGGCGCATTCCGAGATCGAACCCCACTTCACCATCTCGAACACCGGTGAGGTGGGCCGGGCGTTGCTGGCAAACGAGCTGGACGTGGGCTTCGTGGGTGCCAAGCGCGAGCACGCGGCGTTGGACCATCGGCCGCTCTTCCGGGACGAGATCTCGTGCGTGGCCGCACCTGGTCATCCGCTGGCGGGTCGCTCGGTGGATGTCGGTGAGTTGCTCGCCCATACCCAGGTGGTGCGGGAACGGGGCTCCGCCACGCGGGCCCACGTCGAGGCGAACCTGGCGCGGCTAGGGCTGAAGCGGGCCAGGTGGATGCAGGTCGGGGGGCCCGAGGCGGTCAAGGCCATGGTGCGCGCTGGCATCGGCGTGGCTTGGATTTCTGGCCTGGCCGTGGCGGGAGAGCTGCAGCGGGAGGAGCTGGTACGGGTGCGGGTGCCAGACATCATGCCCAGCA
Organism: uncultured Enterobacterales bacterium; assembly: GCA_964626835.1. Classification (GTDB taxonomy): domain Bacteria; phylum Myxococcota_A; class UBA796; order UBA796; family JAFGLY01; genus CALDOK01. Next base: position 1,761 of record CAZVHW010000631.1, on the reverse strand, counting down.
GGACCGTCTACCTGGTGATCCACCTCGACAAGCGGCTGACCCCCATCCTGCGCGAGCTCCTGTCCGCGGTGGAAGCGGAGCTCCCGGCCTCCCAGACCAGCGAATTTCGACAGGACCAGCGCCAAGGGAGGGCAGGATAGACCTTCCATACACCACCTCGGGAGTCACCATGCTCGAGCGCTGCCACCGCCCCTCCCTCCTCTTCCTGGCGTCCGCGCTGGCCCTCGCATCAGCCTGTGGGCCGGACGCCGAGGAAGAGTTGCTCACGGGTCTACCGGACATCGAGGGCGAGAACCCGCTCGTCCCCGACGTGCCGATGTTCCCCTTCCCATCGGACTTCTATCTGCAGGCCGATGGGTCCACGGCCACCGGCAGGCGCCTCGAGCTACCCGACGACGTGATGCCCGACGGTGTGTCCGCCGCGACGCTCGCCGACGCGGACGGATTCTCGCGGGCCCCGGCGCTGCTCGCGTGGTTCGAGGGTGGCCTCGACCCGAACTCCCTGCCGGACATCGACGATCCGAGCGCGGCCATGGCAGAGGACGCGACCGTCATGCTCGTTCGGGAGCAGACCTGGGAGCGCCAGCCCTTGCTGGTAGAGCTGGATCTGAACGCCGAGTCCTTGGACGCGCAAGCCCTGATCATCCGGCCCCAGGCGCTGCTCGAGCCCGGCGTCGGCTACGTCGCCATCCTCACGACGGCCCTGCGCTCCGACGACGAGGTGACGACGCCCCCCGTCAGCGAGGCGTTCCGCGCGCTGCGCGACGGGATCGTCACCGACAGCAGCACGGTGGAGTCACAGCGCGGGGACTTCGATCTCGTGAACGACGCCATCGCCGGAGTGGGGCTGGCTCCCGAGGACGTGGTGTTGGCCTGGAGCTTCCACACGCGCTCGGAAGAGCAGGTGCAGTCCACGCTGCTGGCCATGCAGGACGCCACGGTCGACTGGAGCCTGGACGGCTGGGCCATCACCAGCGACGAGTGGGACGAGGATGGCGAGAATCGGCTGCTGCGTGGCACCTTCTTGGCCCCGGACTTTCTCAACGACGAGGACCGGATCGAGCGGGACGAAGACGGCAGGCCCGTGCAGCAGGGCAGTCGAGAGGTTCCGTTCATGGTCACCATTCCCGTCACCGCGTCCGACATCACGCGGCCCGCGATGGTGTTCGGCCACGGCTTCTTCTCGAGCCTGGAGGAGCCCACCTGGAGCTCCCTGAATCGAGGCCTGCAGACCTGGCGGATGGCGGCAGCCACCACCAACTTCATCGGCTTCTGCGAGGACGATCTTTTCGCCACCATGGGTATCTTGGGCTCCGGCCTGGACGGCCTGACCACCGTGGTGGCGCAGCAGATGCAGAGCCACGTTCACCACACGCTGTTGGGACGGCTGATGGCCGAGGAGTTGTCCGCGACGGTGGTCTCGGAGACCGGTACTCCGCTGTTCGATGGCGACAACATCCACTACATGGGCATCTCGAACGGCGGCACCCAGGGGCTGGTGATCATGACGGCCTCCCCCTTCTTCACACGGGGCGTGCTGGACGTGCCTGGGGGTGGTTGGACCCACATGCTGCAGCGCGCGGTGCAGTGGAACACCATGGGTACCGCCTTTTCCTCCCAGTACGACGACGCACTGGACCTGCAGCTCGAGATGTCGCTGCTGCAGCTGGTCTTCGATCCAATCGACTCCCTGAACTGGGTGGAGCACCTGGCCAAGGATCGCCTCGAGGGCCGGCCCGAGGTGCGCGTCACGTTGCAGGA
>CAZVHW010000630.1:1587-4486 GCA_964626835.1 uncultured Enterobacterales bacterium | reverse complement strand
AATAATCAACTAACCGGGCGAAGACGACGACACCAAGCTGAGCCTTGACAAACACCAGGTCCTGATCACCATCGAGATGGGACGTACCCCATATCCCCAGACCAGCAATGTGCGGGGTCTGGACCACTGGCCCTATGGGTTTATCGCCGTGAGCATCGGCGGTTACGTCGACGAGTCCCGTGCGGGTGTGGTGGGTGCCATCGGCGAAGACGGCCGCGCCATCACCGGCATCACCCCGGCGGAATTTCGCGCCGGTCTTCTCATCGCCCATGGAATGTGGCCATTCTCTCCCGAGTCCTTCCGCGTGTCCGATGTCCGCGGCGCCACCGACGAGATCACCCATCGCCTGGGCGGTTCTTGGGCCGTGGACCTGTTCATCGCGCTGGGGATCACGCCCGCCGCTGAAGAGGAAGGGAAGGACCATAGCGAACCGAGTTTCGATCCCGGTGCCTGGGTGGAGGAGCGAGACTTCCGCTGGGTCGATGCCACGCTCACGAAAGTCGAGCGGGTTCCCGAGCCGGCCAGCCCGCCACCATCAGACCTCGAGGAACGCCTCTCGGTCGTCCAGGTGACGGAGCAGGAGGTGCTCAACCCCTCCTCTGCCCATGGTGGAGTCACCCCTGATCCGCTGCCCGAGCAGGCGCCCGCTGCCGGAAACCCGCCGGGCGCTCACCCCTTCGACGGCGCGCGGGTGGCGGGGTCCGTGGTGCACCGCGCTCTGACGCTACACGCCTGGCGCGAAGACGCCCCCGCGGGCCTGTGTGAGGCCGCGATCCTCGACGAACTGGACGATCGAATCACCACGGCCGCCGGCTTCGAAGAGACCCTTCCGGCCAAGATCGCGTGGGTCAAGGCCATGATTGCCAATACCAGCCAGCGCCAGCCAGCGCTCGCTGCGGCCCTGACACGCGCCGCCGCCCGCGGCGACGTGCTGCACGAGCTGCGGGTCCAGGTGGACCAAGGTGAGACCCGGGTGGAAGGCTTCGTCGATCTGCTCTGGCGGGACGACGACGGTGCATGGCACCTGCTGGACTACAAGGCCACCGAGGTCGACGCTGACGCCGCGGCGGGTGGCGACGGCCTCGAGGCCCGGATCCGGCACTATCACCCCCAGGTGGCGCTGTACGCCACAGCGCTCGAGGGCCGACTCCCAGAGGGCCAGAGCCTCGCAAGCTACGGGCTGTGGTTCGTGCGCGAGGGGAGGGTGGTGCGGTGGGCTGTGGGTGATGGGCGAGAGGAGCCGTGAGCGGCTCCCCCTGCAAAGTAGTAGTCCATCAATTCCACGCTCCCGTGTTCTACTGCGGATACACCTCCGTCCACGGGCGGATCTCGAAGGTCTTGCCCTCGTCCTTCGCCACGCAATCCACCATGCGCACGACGCTGCCCTCGGCGAGTGGCGGAAGGAGGCTGCCGACCGCCGCGTCGAACACGACGCTGACCTCCTTGCCTTGTCGCGTCGCGAGAAAACCGTGAGCTGCAGACATCGAAGCTACGATTGCTTCAATGTCGACGATGCCGGTCCGCGCGCGTGCCGTGGTGGACTGGTGGTGCAACCAACCGGGCTCGCACCGCGCGCGCGCAGCACAGAAACGACAACCATCGCCTGGGGGGGCGGGTCGGTCAACGCCGGCAGGTCGTCATCGTCGGGGTTGCGGGTCGCATCCGCGACAGCGTTCTGTGCTACAGCGGCTGAAGAAACGCTCAACTTCGGCGACCACTGTCCGTGCCTCTGCTCCAGGGACGTCTACCCTTCGATTGCCGGAGTGCTTGTCCCACCGCGAGCGGTTCCGGTAGGCTCGAACACCGGACCCCTTGGAGAGAGGTGAGCAATGGCGACGTGTCAACACTGTGGCGTGCCTTTCGAGATCGACGACATGTGCACCAACCCCGACTGCCCCGCCGCGGACGACGCGGCGACCGCGCTGGACGTTCCTGCAAGCACGGGGGGTGGAGTCGCTGGCCTTGGCACCGACATGGTGCTGGTGCCCCGCCCGCCCCTGCCACGGCGCCTGGGCGGCTCGGCCTTGGAGTTGTCCACGCTCGTGGTGCTCGAGATCATCGGTACGCTGCTCATGGGCGTGACCTTCGGAGTTTCGGGCGCGATCACCTCGCTGCTGGCGGCGCTGTACATGGGCGTCAAGGACCTGGGCGGAGGGCGCTATTCGTTCGGCAAGCGTGCCGTGGGCACTCGGGTGGTCGATGCCACAACCCTGCAGCGCGCCAGCGCGGGCAAGTGCTTCCTGCGCAACCTGCCCTGGGTGCTGTTCTGGGCGCTGGCGGTGGTGCCCGTGATCGGTGACTTCGTCGGCTGGAGCCTGCTGGGTGTGATGGCGCTGCTGGACGTCGGTCTGATTGTGGCCACCCCGACTGGGCGCCGGCTGGGCGACCTGCTGGCCGGAACCCAGGTAGTGGCCGAGGAGCGCTGACCATGCCATCCGCCCGAGTCACTTTCCCCGACATCCACGCCGACGCCTTCGTACACGACGCTGACCGAGCCGCCCTCGAAGCGCTACGGGGCATCCCTGGCCTGGATGCGCTGGCCCGGAAGTTCGCCGCCGGCACCGTCGAGCGCAAGGTCCACGCCCTGCACAGCCGCACCTCGGTGCGTGTGGGGCCGAGCCAGTACTCCACACTGCACGGCATGGTTGTCGAGGCCTGCAAGGTGCTGGATCTCGATGTGCCCGACACGTACATCAGCGGCCACTTCCAGGTCAACGCCTACGCCTTCGGCTTCGAGCGCTACACGCTCACCCTCAACGCCGGGCTGGTGGACCAGATGGAGGACGACCAGGTCCGCGCGGTGATCGGCCACGAGCTCGGCCACATTTTGTGCGACCACATGCTCTACAAGAGTCTGGCCTACCTGATCAGCACCTTCGGGATGGAGATCCTCGGCCGT
>CAZVHW010000630.1:0-1577 GCA_964626835.1 uncultured Enterobacterales bacterium | reverse complement strand
CCGTTACAGCTCGGCCTGCTCAACTGGAGCCGCGCTGCGGAGTACTCCTGCGATCGGGCCGGGTTGCTGGTCGTCCAGGACCCAGTGGTCGTATCTTCCACCCTGGTCAAGCTGGCCGGGGGTCCCCGCCGCTTCAAGCACGAGTTCAGCCTCGAGGCGGTCCGCCACCAGTACGACGACTTCGAAGAGAGCGCGACCGGGACCGAGCGCCTCTTCGCCATCTGGCAGGAGGCGACCAAGACCCACCCAGACCCCATCTGGCGCGCCAACGCGATCCTGCAATGGGCCGAAACCGCGCAGTACCAGGACATCATGGCGGGACGCTACCTTCGCAGGAGCGACGTCCAAGAGCAGCAAGAGCCGCCCATCGAGGGGTTGTACGCCTGCCCCGCCTGCGATGCCTGGGTCAAGCAGGGCCGGGACTGCCACAAGTGCGGGCTTAGGCTTGACGATGCGTCCCGCCAACGTTGCTCGAAGGGCGATGTGGCTGATGTCTCTTGGCGGTATTGCAGGCGGTGCGGGGAGAAGCTGCCAGGGTAGGCGGGGCTGCGCTTCGGTGGGGAAGATGGGCATGTGCGACGACGGGGCGAGCCTCGCGCCACTGCTGGCCCTCGCTGGCCCGCATCCATGCGTTCCGATCTCCCCACGCAGCTTACGTCTTCAACGCCCGACCGACCCGGACCACGAACCAGATGGTGAAGGTCACCAGTGCGAGGGGCGGGAACAGCACCCAGTACAGGCCCCAGGCGACGGTGGCGCCGATGAGGGCGAGCGGACCGCCCGCCCAGGGGTGGGCCCGCGCGAACTCCCCGAGCCCGTGGTTGATCAGGTGCATCTCGTAGTTCAGGCCGCGAAGGAGGCTCGTGCTCATCGTGAGAGCGGCGGGCTCTTGGTGTCGAGGAGCCAGTGACGATTCGGTCATGACAGCGCCGGGGGAACGAGGACCAGGGCCAGGAGGCAGAGCCACAGGATGGATGTCCAGATCAGCGCTGGCTGGAGCAGACGCTGGTGCAGGGCGGGCGCCCCCTCGGCGAGTGGAGCGGCAGCACCGGGTAGGTAGGGGCGTAGAGGCGGATGGATCATCAGCAGCTGTCGAACCCAGCGGAACAGCAGCGCTCCAACCAGCCCCCCAGCGAGCATCGCGCCCACGCTCGAGACCGTGGCGAATAGCACGACGTGGTCGATCCAGGCGACCGCTGCGCGAAGACTGTCGAGGATGAAGGTCCAGCTGGGTAGCCAGTCGGTGTTGTCGATGGCGGCATAGACCATGGTGAAGTCGAAGGCGTGTATCGGATTCGCGCCCATGCACCCCGCTACGCCACCGACAGCGGCGACGATGAGCAAGGCGAGGCATCCTCCGGTAGCGCAGCCCCCGCCCACATCCTCTGTCGCGAAGACCGGGGCGATGAGCGCCGCGAGGATGCTCACGTAGATGAGCACCTGTGCGACGAACGCCAGCGCGACCACCAGCGCCCAGATCACCCAGAGGAAGGCCGTGGTCACCACTGAGAGCGTAAGCGTGAGTGTGTACAGTGCGAGCATGAGCGTGCCCGGCACCGCGATGGCGATCACGCCGA
>CAZVHW010000629.1:0-4487 GCA_964626835.1 uncultured Enterobacterales bacterium | reverse complement strand
GTGCGTGACGTGGTGCGGGTGGACTAGCCTGTCGTGCTTGGGAGCTTCCGTGAAGCCATAGAGGAGCGCGTCATCCTCCTGGATGGGGCCATGGGCACCGAGATCTACCGTCGCGGTGTCTTCATCAACCGCTCGTACGACGAGCTGAACCTCACCCAGCCGGACATCGTCCGAGACATCCACGCGGCCTACCTGCGTGCCGGCGCGGACGTGATCACCACCAACACCTTCGGTGCCAACCGTTCCCGCCTGCAGCCCTATGGCCTCGACGAGCACACCCTGGACATCAACCGTGCCGCCGTGCAGCTGGCGCGAGACGTGGCCAAGGACCAGATCTGGGTGGCCGGCTCCATCGGCCCGCTGGGTGCGCGCATGCGGCCCTTCGGTCCTCTAGGTCCCGGCGATGCCTTTTCGGTGTTTCGTGAGCAGGCGACCGTGCTCTGCGAAGCGGGTGTCGACCTCTTCATCCTCGAGACCTTCGGCCAACTCCCCGAGCTGTGGCAGGCCATGAGGGCAGTCCGCAGCGTCTGCGACCGGCCCGTCATCCCATGCATGACCTTCCAGCAGAGAGGTCCGGGCCGCGAGCAGCCCGACAACGAGACGCCTGCGTGGGCCGCGCGCTCCATGGCAGCCTGGAACCCGTTGGCTATCGGCACCAACTGCTCCAACGGTCCCCGAGACATGCTCGAGATCATTGGTGAGATGGCCGCTGTCACCGACGTCAAGCTAGCGGCTTTGCCCAATGCCGGGCTGCCCCAGCACGTCGAGGGTCGCACCCTCTACCTGGCTGGACCCGAGTACATGGCGGAGTACGCCCGGCGCATGGTGCAGCGGGGAGCCTCCATCGTGGGTGGCTGCTGCGGCACCACACCAGCCATCATTCGGGAGATGGCCACCTACCTCAGCTCCATCGCACCCATGCGCAAGCCCGCGACTCGGCTCGAGGTGCCCACCAAGGCTGCCACACCCGCCGAGGTCATCGAATCCACGCCCGTGGCCGAGCGTTCGACCTTCGCAGCCAAGCTCGAGGGAGGGAAGTTCTGCGTCAGTGTTGAGCTGGATCCCCCCAGAGGCGTCGACCCGGAGCGCGCCATCAAGGGGGCTGCGTTGCTCCGAGAGACGGGCGTAGACGCCGTCAACATCGCCGACGGTCCCCGTGCAGTACCCCGCATGGGCGCTCCCTACCTCGCGAAGCTGGTCGCGGACACCCACGGCATCGAGCCGATCGTCCATGTCTGTTGCCGCGACCGCAACGTGCTCGGGCTTCAGATGGACCTGTTGGGGGTGCACGCTCTCGGTGTGCGCAACATCCTCGCCGTGACGGGCGACCCGCCCAAGCTCGGCTCATACCCCGACGCGACGGCGGTGTTCGACATCGACGCGGTCGGGCTCATCGCCTTCATCGACATGCTCAACCGGGGGCTCGACTTCTCCGGCAAGCCCATTGGGGGCCACACCTCGTTCTTCGTAGGTGCGGGTTGCAATCCTGGGCATATCGACCTGGACCTCGAGGTGGAGCGCTACGGCCTCAAGGTCGAGGCGGGGTGCGGGTTCTTTTTTTCCCAGCCCGTCTACGAGCCCCATGTCCTCCAGGAGTTCCTGGACCGCGTCGAGGTGTATCCCAGGGTGCCGTTCCTGGTGGGTATCCTACCCATCGTCAGCTCGAAGAACGCGGAGTTCCTGCACAACGAGGTCCCAGGCATGCAGATCCCACAGGAAGTCCGGGACCGGCTTCGTGCCGCCCCAACACGGGAAGAGCAGCGGAAGATCGGCATCCAGGTCGCCCAGGATGCACTCCGAGCGGTCAAGGACGATCCGCGCGTCCACGGTGCCTACATCTTCCCGCCGTTTGGCAGCTACCGTGCCGTGCGTCGCGTGCTCGAGGCGCTCGACTGAACCCGCGCCGCGGCGTTGCGGAATCATGCACCTTGGTTTAGGATTGCCTCGCTGAGCGCACCCTTCCGCGCTGCGCACCACCCATTTCTTCTGGAGAAGACAACATGCGTTTCAAGTCTCTGATCACCTACCTCATGGCGGGCTTCCTCGTCATCTCGCTCGCTGACAACGCCTGGGCCAAGAAGGGCTCGGACGAGGGCTCCAGCGACCTGGCCATCGAGGACACCGGAGTCTCCACGGTCGACAGCTTCTACGACCAGGTGGAAGCCCTGATCGGCAAGATGCAGTCTGCCCAGAGCGACATGGACAGCGCCAACGCCAAGCTCGCCGAAGCCTTGGGGCTAGCCGACGGTACCCCCATGGCCGACGCTCTGGCCGACCTGTCCGCCAAGGCCGAAGGCAAGATCGAGCTGGTCCTCGATGGCACCAAGCCCACGCTCACGGCTGCCGAGGGCTGCCCCGAGAACCTGCAGAACGCCATCACGGCCACCAACGACATGGCCACCGCGCTCACCGATGCCGCTGCAACCCTCAAGAGCGTGGCTGGCGAAGCTCCCGGTCTCGTTGGTCAAGCAGCCGACATGCCTGGCGCCATCGCTGACTCCAGCCTGGGTCTGAAGGACAAGGCCATGGCCACCAAGACCGCCGCCTCGAACCTCAAGACCACCAAGCAGATCCCCGAGGAAGCCAACACTCTCGCCGGTCAGTGCGACGAGAGCCTCGGTCTCATCAAGAGCACCTTCGGCGGCTAGCTCCCAGACTCCGAGCGGAATTCCGACCCCGCCAGGTCTCGTGTCTGGCGGGGTTCCGCACGCCTGGCTTCGTTCGTGGTCAGCCGCGCCGTTGAGAGAGATCCGGCGGTGGCAGGCGGTCCATGAAGTTGCGCACGCACACGGCTATCTCCTCGCGGCTCTTGCGGAAGCGGCGCTTCCAGCCTCCCAGCGGGTCCGCGATCTCGAGTTTTCCGCAGAAGGAGCCCAGCAGCAGGATGCGGTCACCACGGGACGGCGCCATGTCCCGCGCCGCGCGAGAGTGGGAGAGCTCCATGACGAGGACCCAGTCCGCCCAGTCGAGCAACTCGGCCGTCAGGGGACTGGCCCGGTGTGGGGTCAGGTCGATCCCGATCTCGTTCAACACCTTGACGGCATTGACGTGTGCGCGGTTGCCGTCGAGCCCCATGACGCTCGCCGAGCGAACCTCGACGTCCCAGCCGCGTTCCTCGGCGTAGGAGCGGGCCAGGAACTCACCCATCGGGGATCGGCAGATGTTGCCGGTGCAGACGAAGAGCAGGCGTGTCGGGCGTGCCTCGGTCATGGGTGCCTCCGGCGGCCACGGTAACATGGCCCAGGTGTCGAGACAGCACGGCCAGGGTCCATCGGTACGTGGTCGTGTTGGGAGGACTCGTCGGCCGGGATAGCCTGCAGGCAGACCTCGGGAGGAATGCGTGAGCACCCGTGTCCCGGACCGGCTCCAGTGGCCATCCACGGCCGTCCTGCTCTTCGGAGTGCTGGGGCTCGCGGCCGAAGTGCAGGCCGCGGCGCGGCCCCCCGATCCGCTGCAGGCGGAAGCCTGCGTCCGCAGCCTGGCGGCGGCCGTGCGCAACGGAATGGTGCGGGAAGAGACCCTACAAAAATGGTTTACAGCTGCCCCGTCTCCCCTGGGTGACGGGCCCGAAGGAGCCCTTCTCGACCAGGCCAGGCTGCTGGCGTTGCTCGAACCCCAAGGTAGCCTCGGGAGGATCCTCGCCAGTGAACCAGAGGTCGAGGCCGTAGTGCTCGGGCCTGACTACGCTCGGGTGGTTCTGGCTACCACGCCATTCCTGTCCATGATGGTGGTGCGTGAGGGCGGGGATGTGCTCGTTTCCCGATGGGAAACGACCCACTGTGGAGACTGCCGGGAACCACTACGGTTCGTCGTGGACCTGATCGAGGAGAGCCACCTGGGTGGTGAGCTTCACCTACTGCCGGGCATGGATCTGCACCTGGCAAGGGGGGCCAGGGCGACGGACCCCCAGCAGGCAGTCTGGCGGCACGCGCTGATGATGCGCAACCACTCCGCTGGGTATCTTCGCTGGCTACTCGCGGACGCCGAGGTGCTCGGCCACGAGATGGACGGTGTGCGGGTGGCCTTCGGCGACCACGTCGAGACCTGGCCGGTGGTCTATGTGGACGGCCGCTGGGGTCTCGAGTACGAGGGTCTTTCGCCGGACTCCCCACTGCGTCTCTCGTCCGCGGATGCCAGCGATTGGCGCGACGAAAGCTACATCCGAAGCCATGGGTGCGAGTGGTGGCTACCGCACCACCGCATCACCGAGGATGGCGGGGACCTGTGGGCAGAGCATGCCGTCGGGGTTGCCTGGCAGGCGGTGCAGCAGCGTTGGCTCCTGGCCCTCCAGCGGCCGGACGGCCTCATGGCCGGCCTGTTCGCGCTCGAACGGGACAGTGCCGTCGTGGAGCGCAGAGCGCTGCCCCACTGGCCCGACCGGCTGGCAAAGCCGGTGCGGCGATGGTCCCGGGCGTGGCAGTTGGCCCTTGGGCCCGCGGGCAACGAGGCGCTGCTCGCGGGCGCCAATCGTTGGTGGCTCGTCCCGC
>CAZVHW010000628.1:0-4503 GCA_964626835.1 uncultured Enterobacterales bacterium | reverse complement strand
CCCGGGCGGCTCGCATCGCCCTCGAGCGAGCAGGCATCCAGCCGGAAGACATCGACCTCCTCATCAGCACCAGCATCATCCGCGACTGGGACGAACCGGGCACGGCGAGCTTCGTCGGCGGCAACCTGGGCGTGCCCCACTCCTGTGACTGCTTCGACGTCTCCCACGCCTGCCTGGGCTTCGTCACCGGCCTGGTGCAGGCCGCCAACGCCATCGAGCTGGGCCAGGCCCGCTACGCGCTCGTGGTCACCGGCGAAAACTTCGCTCCGGGCATGCGCAACACCATGGACATCATGTCCAGCCCCGACTGCGACCAGCGCACCTTCTTCGAGAACTTCGCCACGTTGACACTGGGTAACTGCGGGGTGGCCATGGTGCTGTCCCACAAAGACGTGTCCAACACCGACCACCGCATCACGGCGGCGGTGGCCCGCTCGGCCACCGAGCACAACAAGCTCTGCGTCGCCACCCGCCTGCAGATGCACGCCGACCCGGTCGGTCTCAAGGTGCACGGGCTCAACCTGGTGGTCGAGACCTGGCCCTATTTCCTCGAGGCCTCGGGCTGGCAGAAACACGAGGTAGACCACTTCATCTGCCACCAGGTAGGCATCAAGCACATCACCGAGGCTCTCGAGCGTGGGGGTGTCGATCCCAAGCGTGGCTACCTGACGGTCACCTACCTGGGCAACTGCGGCTCCGCCGCCCTGCCGGTCACCCTGGCCGAAGCCGTCGAGCACGGCGCGGTGAAACCCGGTCAGAAGCTCTGCTTCTACGGTGTGGGCTCGGGGCTGGGCAGCATCCAGATGGGCGTGGAGTGGTAGCACCATGACCGCAGGGCCAGCGGTGCCCTCGGACTCCCAGCGCAGCGCGGCTCTGCCCTCCGCTGTCCGCGAGCTGTACCCCTGGTCGGGTCACACACTTCCGGTCGCAGGGGGCCACCAACTCCACTTCCTGGACGAAGGCTCTGGGCCGACCCTGCTCATGGTGCACGGCAACCCCACCTGGTCCTTCTACTACCGCAATCTGGTCAAGGACCTCTCCGCAGACCACCGCTGTGTCGTCCCCGACCACATCGGCTGCGGGCTGTCCGACAAGCCGGCGAGCTGGGGCTACCGCGTCCCCGACCACATCGACAACCTCTGCGCCCTGGTGGAAGCCCTCGATCTGCGCGACGTCACCCTGGTGGTGCACGACTGGGGTGGCGCCATCGGCTACGCCACCGCCATCCGCATGCCCGAGCGCTTCCGCCGCTTCGTGGTCTTCAACACGGGTGCCTTTCTGCTGCCCCTGCCCCTCTCCCTGCGGGCCCTGCGAATCCCCGGCTACGGCCACGGGGTGGTGCAAGGGCTCAACGGCTTCCTGCGCCTGGGAATGCGCCTGGCGGTGGGCCACGCCGACCGCTTCCAGGGGGCAGTGCGGCAGGGCTACTTCGCGCCCTATGGCACGTGGGCCGAGCGACAGGTCATCCGGCGCTTCATCGAAGAGATCCCCATCGAAAAGAACCACCCCAACCGAGCGCTGCTGCAGACCCTCGACGAAAGGCTGCCGGCGCTGCTGGGTCACCCCCACCTGGTGGTCTGGGGCGAGAAGGACTGGATCTTCCACCCCGGCTACCTCGAGGGCTGGCGACAGCGGCTCCCGGATGGGGAGTTCCACGTCTTCGAGGACTGCTCCCACTGGGTGGTCGAAGAAGCGTCGGAGCGGATCTTGCCGCTGATGCGGGAGTTCTTGTCCCGGAATCCCATGTAGGCGTACACTCGCCACACCATGACCCACGAGCGCTCGAAGATCCCCAGTTCGCGGTACCTTCTCTCGTCGCGAGAGAAACACGCCCTCCTCTCCCAGCTCACCGTGCGACTCGAGGCCGGGCAAGGTCTGAACGAGGCGCTGGAGTCGAGCGGGCACGACGTGTCACCCAACGCGCGGCTCACCGCCCGACGCATGGCCGAGCACGTCGCGTCGGGCTCCACGTTTACCGAGGCGGCATCGACCTGCCCGGAGCTGTTCGGGAGACACGAACTGGCGATCCTCGAGATCGGAGAGGAACACGGCCGCCAGACGGAGGCGCTCCGCGCCGTCGAGGCGTCCTCGCGCTGGCTCGCGGCCCTCCACCGCAAGGTGCTCATCGCGCTGTTCTATCCTGCGTTCCTGCTGAACCTGGCCTACCTCTGTTTCAATGTATCGGTCCTGGTCGGCGGGGATCCGGGCGCCTACCTGTTGGGATTGATCCTGCTCGACCTGGTGCTCGCCACGCTCTACCTCGGAGCGCTGTTCAGCCGGCGGAACGAGGGAACGAGGCTGATGGCGGATACGCTGGTGCTTCGGGCTCCGCCCCTCGACAAGGTCTTCGCCCACCCCGTGCTTCGCTACCAGCAGGCCCGGCTCTTCTCTCTCCTGGGAAGCGCCCTGGACGCGGGGGCAGGATCGCAGCGGGCGCTGGAGCTGGCGGCCGAGGCGGCGAGCAACGAGATCGTCCGACGGGATCTGCAGGGGGCGCTCGGACGGCTGCGAGAGGGCGACACGTGGGGGCGGGCCATGGCACCCTGCGACACCCTGACCAACGGCCAGCGCGAGATGATCGAGACTGCCGAGTTGGCCGGGCGGCTGCCAGATGTTCTCGAGACCCTCGCCGACGCCGCGCGCTTCGACCTGGCTCTCTGGATCCGCCAGTTCTACAAGATCATGCCAGTCGTGCTGCTGGTGGCGACGATCCTGGCCATCGTTCTGCGGCTTCTGTAGGCTCCGGCCGGGCCTGTTCTCCCACGCGAGCTCGCAGCAGAATCCATGGGCAGGTGGCCACCACATTGGATCCAACTCTGCGTCCGGGACGCCGTCGTGGCCGCCAATAGCCATTGTCTTCCATTGTTCCAGAGAGCGCTGCGAGCTGGCTCGTCAACACGTCTGGGTATTTTCAACGGTCACTATCAAGAAACGAAGAACATCGGAAATGTTGTTCTTGCCCCGTCGCCGCCGCCTGGCTGCTCGGGGGACACGGGATTCGGCCCACCGCGCACGAGACGACCGGCTTTGGGATGCCTGGGGGCGAGCCAGCGCCGCCCCGGCGATCGGGTGTACACTCCCGCACCATGAGATCTACACCTTCTCTCACGATAATCGGCACCCTACTGTGGACCGGGTTCATCCTCGGGCCCGCCGCGTTGGGGATACCGGGCTGCAGCTGCGTCGGTTCCACGAAGCTGGATTGTGGCGTCGGCGACAGCTGTGACCTCGACACCGGGGACTCCGACACCATGGACACCGACACGGGGGATCCGAATACCGGAGACTCCGACACCGGGGATCCCGACACCGGCGACCCCGATACCGGCGATCCCGACACCGGCGACCCGGACACCGCGGGCGACGTGGACGACTGCCCCGTGTACGCCGACGCCAACCTGGCGCCGGGAGGGAGCGGGACCTACGACGATCCCTGCGCCAGCATCGCCGACGCCATCGAGCTGTTGCCCCCGGGCTGCCTGTCCATCCGGCTGTTTCCCGCGACCTTCCCCGAGAACGTGGACTACGGCGGCCTGGATCTGGACATCCAGTCGCTGGAGGGGCCGGAGGTGACGATCATCGAGCCCCCATCCGGAGGTTCGGTGGTCACCATCGCCCAGGGTGAGAGCCCCGCCGCGCTGCTGTTGGGTGTGACCCTGCGCGGGGGCACCGGCACCACCGGGCACTCGGGAACCGAGGAGGGACTGGCCTACGGCGGCGGGCTGTTCATCTACGAAAGCTCACCCACCATCCAGGGCTGCGTAATCGAGAACAACGAGGTGGGCGGTGGCTACGGCGCCGGCGGCTACATGCACGGCTACGGCGGGCAGTTCGTCGACAACCAGGTGATCGACAACACCGCCACGAAGGAAGACGACGAGGCGGGCGGCGGCGGCGGGCTCCGCATGGAGGAGTGCACCGGCACGATCTCGAACAACGTCTTCGAAGGCAACAGCGCTCTGGGTGAGTCGGCCGATGGCGGCGCGATCGAGATCTGGTACGGCGGGCCGGTGGTGAGCCACAACGTGTTCCGATCCAACCTGTCCACGGAGACAGGAGGGGCGATCCGCTCCGGCTACAGCAGCGCGGACATCCACAACAACCTGCTGTTGGCCAACCAACCCGACGCCATCCACCTCTCCTACGACGACAGCGGGCCGATCACCCACAACACCTTCGTGGCCAACACCCCCTACACCCTGACCACCCGCACCTGCTGCGGCTACGAAGGCGTCGGGCCCACCAGCGAGGTCGTCGGCAACATCCTGGCGGACTCCGGCGAGGTGGCGGTCTCGGTGACCGGCGACCTGGCGCTGGCGAGCTTCGCCTACAACGACGTGTACGGCGCGGGCACCACGCTGTTCGATGGGCTGGCCGACCCGACCGGAAGTGAAGGAAACGTCTCGATCGAGCCGGACCTGATCGACGTGTCGTCCTCGGATCCCGCCGACTGGGACCTGCACCTGGCGGTAGACTCGCCGCTGGTGGACGCCGGAGACCCCG
>CAZVHW010000627.1:0-4534 GCA_964626835.1 uncultured Enterobacterales bacterium | reverse complement strand
GTTCTCTACGGGCCAGCCCTGGCTGCCGGTGCATCCAGATCACGGGGAGCGCAACGTGGCCAGCCAGACCGTCGATTCGCAATCCGTTTTGTCCACGTACCGCGACATCATCGCGCTGCGGAAGCGTCTCCCCGTCTTGCAAGGGGGCGAGATGGTGTTGGCGGCGGAGTCTCACCCGAAGGTCCTCGCCTACCAGCGCACGCTGGGCGAGCAGCGGGTCCAGGTCCTGCTCAACATGAGCCCACGGGCTCAGCGCTGGCCTGAGGTGGAGGAGCGATGCCTTCTTTACGGCACCCACCCCCACCGGCCAGCGGTGATCGAGGGGGGGGAGATCGAGCTGGCTCCTCACGAGGGGTTGGTGTTGGGGGGTGGGGAGCTGGCGCGTCCACGCTGCCCCTGAGCGCCGAGATGGTCAGGGTCGTCTCCCCGAACCACCGCGGCGATTCGGGTCGTTTCCCGAACCACCGCGGCGGTCAGGGCCCCACCAACCTCGCCAACGCTGGGTCATGGCGTCATGATTACGCCCGCACCGGGCCCTGGAACAACAGGATCTCCTTGCGTAATCGTGACGACTCGAACCTCCCTGCGAGACATCGCCCAGCAGCACGACGCTCCACGTGGCACCCGCCAACCCCAGCACCCTAGCTACGCCCAAGCCCCCCCCGCACTCACCAGCCACACCGGCGCTTGGGGTGAGGGCAGGAGGGTGCGTCGACCCTGCTACGGGTGAGGGCAGGAGGGTGCTGGGAGCGACGGGGGGTGAGGATGAGCGAGGTCCCGCCAGGTGGGACAAGTCGTCACCATTTCGCGGCGGGTCGAAAGGGCGGTGGCGGGGCGAAGGGAAATGGCAACGCCATGTCCCTGAGCTGGTGATGTCGTGCTGCCCCGGAGCGCCGAGATGGTCAGGGTTCCTTCCCGCCGCTCCACGCCGCACCCTACGCCCGTCGCCTCGCGAAGGTGAGGGCCGCCCAGGCGCAGGGTACCCCCGCCGTGAGGATGACCGCCCAGGTGACCGGCTCCCAGGGCATGACCATGGTGCGGTAGAGCAGGCGGGCCGCGGCGATGGCCAGCAACGGTGTGAGCAGCCAGGTGCGGTAGGCGCTGTAGCTTCGATACCCGCTGTGGACCTCGAGGAACTCCAGCACGGGGGGCAGGAGGAGCAGGGGTAGCAGCAGGTCGAAGGGGTGGGTGGCCGCGGAGTGCAGGACCACCTGTGCAGCGATCAGTGCGTAGGTCAGGGGCCAGAGCACGAGACAGCGCCGGCAGACATGCCAGCGACCGACCCGAACACAGCGATCCAGATCCCCTGGCCCGTGGTGGGAGAGCCAGAGGCCGTGCATGGTACGGCCAGGACTACTTGACGGGCTTGGCGGTGGCCTGCAGCAGCTTGATGTCGGCTTCGGCGTAGTTGGAGGACGACATCTGGACCTCGATGCCATCCGCCCAGCGAAGCCACTCTTCGTCATCGGCGCCCTTCATCTCGGTGGAGAATGACGTGTAGGTCATCAGGCGCCTGAGGCCGTCTTTCTGGTCGTCGGGTGGGTTGACCGTACCGACCGTCGCCGCGTAGTACTTGGGCACCGACCCGTCGATGGTGATTTCCTTCTCCTCGAGGGTGCGGCCGCCCTTGTCCATGATGGTGGCCAGCAGCTTGATGTCGGTCATCTCGAACTTCGAGTCGTTCTTGAGGAGGAACTGGAAGACCGTGACGTTTTCGGCGTCGGGGTTGTCCGGGGGAAGCTTGAGCCAGCGCGGGTTGTGTACGAAGAGGTAGCGGTCGGGGTTGTAGACGGGGTCGAAGTTCTCCCGCTGGTGCTCGTCGGCGAAGAAGTAGGCCGGGATGACGTCGGAAACCGAGACCCAGCCCCGCTGACCGTCGGCCTCGACCTGGTACCAGTCGTTCCGCTTGGCGAGCAGGCGGATGCGCTGGTCCTTGGTGAGGCGGGTGACCACTCGGGAGCTCTGGGAGGGATCGCCGTGCAGGACCGCTTGGTCGGCCGTGACGAGCATCTCGCTCAGCTCGAGGCCGTTGGGACCGCCGATGAGCGAGAAGGTGTCCGGGTCCTCGAGTTCGGCGCTCCAGTGGTAGAAATACCAGCCACCGACGGCAACGGTGGCCACCAGTAAGGCGACCAAGACGTTGCGCAGACCGTTGCCCCTGGGCGGGCGGAAGTCGTCGTCGTCGTCGGCGGTGGAGGGGCGTGAGCGCACCAGGCCTTTCAGCTCGGGCACCTCGGTGGCATAGAGCCAGTCGGAGGCGCCGGGGGGTTGGATCATGGAACCCGCGGAGATCTCGCCCCGACGGGCGAGCTCTTCGAGTTCCTCGATGTCCCTGGCGGAAAACTGGCGGTCGCCGTCCGTGACTAGCCACCTGGCCATGCCGGGGCCTCCTGGTTCGGGTGTGTGCCCACGGGTGAAGTCTGGATTGGACTTCGACCCGATCCTGGCTTCGGGGGTGGTATTCCTAGCTTGGCGCTTGGAAGCCCGTCAACCGCACAGGGACGGGATTCTCCCCGGTTGACCCAAGTTTTGCAGGGCGTTACCCACGGCCCTCCCGGAGGCTTCCATGCCCTTCGAGCCTCTTCGCCTCTGCATCATCTACGACAACGCGCGCGGCCACTGCGGGCGGGTGGTGCCCAGGATGAAAGAGATGCTGGAGCACCGGGCCTTCATCGTGGACACGCACGAAGTTGGCGACGGCCCCCTCGACATCGAGCCCTATCGGGGACTGGTCATCGGCACGCCGGTGACGGGTGTGGGAATCCGTGGCCAGGGTCCCTCGGCGCGGCTGCGGGCGTTCCTCGAGGAGCTTCCGGATCTCGACGAGCACCGTGTGGCCATCTTCTGTGTCTACGAGGTCCGGCCGGGCAACACCTTCGACCGCATGAAGAACGTGCTCTTCGAAAAGGGCGCCCAGTTTGTCGCCGAGCACGCCTTCTGGGTGCTCAACCCGCACAGCGGTGACCACATCATTCCCGCTGAGTGCATGGTCCGAGTTCGATAGCCGTTCGTCCGGTTATTTTTGGTAGCCGTGGGGTGGCGTCACTCGATCGCCGCGATACACGGCCCAAGCTGCCGCTCTGAGGCGGCGTATTCACCGCCGCGAACCCGCGAGCGTCAACCCCCTGGAGGAAACATGAGGAACCTGCTCCTCGCTATCTTCGCTGGTAGCCTGCTCTCCGTCTGCCTGATCGGCTGCTTCGGCAAGGACGACACCGCCAATCCCGAAGGCGACACCGACACCGACACCGACGCCGACTCGGACACCGACGCTGACAGCGATGCCGACAGCGACGCCGATACCGACGTGGGCGATTGCTCCACCAACTCCGGCTGGCCTTGCTCGTGCGAGGTCGAGACTTGCGATGACGGTACCGACTGCATCGGCGTGGACGGCCTCGGAGACGGCACCAGCGGCTACTGCGCCCCGACCTGCACCTCCGGCGATCACGGCAGCTGCCCGGACACCTCCTACAGCGCCATTCCCTACTGTGCCCTGACCGATCATACCAACTACTGGTGCGTGCTGGTGTGTACCAGCGCCGCCGACTGCCCCGCGGATCAGACCTGCCAGGCCGCCGGCGGCGCTTCCATCTGCTACCCCGGCTAGCACCGGCCAACGGCAGCTTCGTCTTTCGAGAGCCCCCGGGTTTGGCCCGGGGGTTTTCTGCTTCAGGACCGACCGACCAGGAAGCGGTTCACGGCCGCGGAGGCGGCGAGTGGGTTGGTGTAGATGAAGGTGTGGTCGCCGACCACTGACTCGACCTGGAGGTTGGGCATTTCCTGCCGCGCTCGCCGCCAGGATTGCGGCGTTGGCGTGAGACTGATGTCGGGTATGAGCAGCAGCGTGGGGCAACGAATGCGGGCGAGCAGAGGGGTGATGTCCTGCTGGACTGCCCTGCGAACGATCTCGTCGAAGGCCTCGTCCGCGAGGCGGGGAAGGTACCGACCGTCGGGGAGTCGCTCGTACATCGCGGACCAGGTGACGCGGTCCGTGGCGTCCCCTACCTGGTGTTGGACCAGGCGGTGCATTCCGGCTTTCCAGGATTGTTCGTCGGGGAAGGGGCGGCGCTCGGGGTGGAAGGCCGCTCGGACCAGGCCTGGGAACGCGTAAAACAGTCCTCTTGGGGGAGCGGGATCCGCGAGCACCAGGGAGCGGACCCGCTCCGGCCGGGTGGCCGCGAAGTGCATCGCCATCTTGCCGCCCCAGGAGTGGCCCGCCAGGTCGACGGTGCCCAGTCGGTGGTGGTCGAGGAAGGCTTCGAGGTCGCGGCTGGTGGACGCGAGGTCGTAGCCCGTGGCCGGCTTGTCGCTTTCGCCGTGTCCACGCATGCTGGGTGCGAGGATGCGAAGGCCAGCGCTTGCCAGCCGGTCGGCGCTGCGGGACCAGAGCCAGGCTGAGTTGTTGAGGCCGTGAACGAGCACCAAGGGAGGCCCTTTCCCCGGCCACTCGAGCTGGTGGAGCTGCATGTCTCCCGCTTGGATCAGGCGGAAGAGAATAGCCGGGCCAGTGCCCGACCGGTGTGACTGGAGC
>CAZVHW010000626.1:0-4558 GCA_964626835.1 uncultured Enterobacterales bacterium | reverse complement strand
AACTGCTCGTTGGACAGCTGGCCCATCTGCCCTGACGGCAACGGGTCCCCGTCGATGGCCGCGACGAGCCGGCGTGGCAGCCACCCGGCCAGTAGCGTGCGCAGCTGCACGCGGGGACGTTCCTGCCTGGCTTGGCGGAGGCTGTTGTCGAGGTCCGAGTCTGGGAGGAGATCGACGGTCACGGGCTGCCCGGCTTGCCAGCAGGAGGAGACCTGCAGGATGGCCGGTCCGCTGACACCGCGGTGGGTGAAGAGCAGGTTGGACCGGAAAGGGGGGGAGCCCGGACAGCGAGCCACCACCTCGAGCGCGATGCCCGACAGGGCCGAGTAGTGGGTGCGGTCAGCCGCGGACCAGGTCAAGGGGACCAAGGCAGGTCGGGCAGGAACCACGGGCAGCGAGAAGGACCGGGCCAGCTCGTACCCAATGCCCGTTGCGCCGGTCCCCGTGTAGGAAAGCCCCCCCGTTGCTACCACGACCTTGGCGGCTTCGATGGGCCCACGTGAGGTCTCCAGCTCGAAGCCGCCATCGCCGAGATGCCTGAGCGAAAGAACCTCGCGGCCGAGCTCGAAGCGCACGCCGGCCATGCGCGCGCGCTCCGACAGACCATCCACGAGTCGGGTGGCCCGTTCCAGCAGGAAGAGCTGACCGAGATCCCTTTCCTCGTAGGCAATGCCCGCTTCCTCCACCATGGCGATGGCATCCCAGGGCGTGAACCGGGCCAACGCCGAGCGCGTGAAGTGGGGATTCGCGGACAGGAAATGGCTCGCCTCGACAACACGATTGCTGAAGTTGCAGCGCCCCCCACCCGTGATGGCCAGCTTGCGCCCTGGCAGCTGGGCATGGTCCACCACCACGACCCGCCGACCACGTTCCGCGGCAGCCACCGCGCACATCAAGCCCGCGGCACCTGCTCCGAGGATCATGACGGAAGCTGGCATGGGGCGGTCCTATTCCGGAGCGCATGGAAGCACAGCGGCAGTGCACGACATGCGGGAGAGGTCGACGACCTGATGAAGGAGTTTCGGTCAGGGGACGAAGGCGTACAGGTCATCGAGGGGCCAGACGTGGCCCAACTGGGAGTCGTCGGAACCCCACTCGAGATCCCAGACGACCTCTCCGGCAGGGGTGGCTTCGCGCATGCGGGAGGTTTGGCCGTAGTGATGAAGGGTGTTGCCGTTGTCGAGGCGGCTGGCGCCTCCCCCGGCCTTGGTGTAGACACCTTCCCCCTCACCGAAGCTCCAGACCTGCCGTAGCGTCTGGCTCTCGGTGTCCTCCTCGAACTGTCGGACGAGGGTCTCGTTTCCACCGTCTTCGTTCTTGGTCGAGACCAGGATGGTTCCGTCGGCGAGGTAGTGTGCGCCGTGCTGCCACCAGAACTGGGACTCGGGTGGATCGAAGACCCAGGGGCCCCCGGCGTCACCGAACCAGCGCAGCGTCTCGCCGCTGGCATGATCGATCACCAACAGCGTCTCGAGGGAGACCGACGAGAAGAGGAAGGTGTCGGTGTCGGCTCTCCAGTCCACGAAGTTGGAACGACAGTCCTGGTCTTCCAGGCCGGCAGACGACAGGAAGTCCGCGCAGTCCCAGATCTCCTGCATCGCGCCATCTGGCGCCACCATCAGGAGCTTCTCGACGGGCTGGCCCGCACCGTAGACGACGCTTCCGTCGGGCATGTCCGTCCAGGCGTGGTGCATGCCAGGCACGGCCTGTTCGGCCAGCACCGTTCCGTCGATCTTGATTCGACGGAGCATCGAGTTCTCACCCTCGTCGAACTGCTGCCAGTAGGAGTTGTGGTCGATGATGAGGGTCGTGCCGTCGTGTGAGGGGCGGGGCATCATGGTGGACCAGAGCCTGTCGGTCTCGAGGGCCCACACGATGCGACCCTGTCTGTCGAGGATGACGCTCCACCAAGGCTCGAAGATGTCGATGTTGACGCTGGCGAGGAGCCAGAGGGTGTCTGGGTCGAAGGCTGCGGGGTCGCTGACCAGCAGGGTGGGGAGCACCAGGGCCTCGGGTAGTGCACCGGTGCTCGTGCTCGATTCCTCGCTCGTCAGGGCGCCGGAGCCGAAGTCGTTGACCACGCGGTAGAGCAGGTCGGTGCCGTAGGGGATGCCCAGGAGCAGGACCTCCTCACTGCCCGCTTCGGTGTCCTTGACGGGGGTCTGATACCACACGGCATCATCGAAGCTGTACTCCACCCAAGTCGTGGCGGGATCCAGCTGTTGCCAGCTCAGGTATACGATGGAGCCGATATCTTCGTGCAGGCGAACCCCGAGACTTTCGATGGCAGGCTCTGTGTGCTCGGGCGAACCGGTCTCTCCGGCCGTCTCTCGAGGCTCGCCCGGATCGCTGTCTTTCGCGGGGCCGGGGCATGCGCAGAGCAGCAGGGACAGGAGGAGCGAGGCGGCATTGGGCGCGTGCGATGGAGAGAGTGAGGGCAAGGGAGCGTGTCCTGGTTGGGCAAGGCTCGGTTGTATGGCGGAAATCCGGGGCGGTACCGTCAGGGGACGTAGGAGTAGAGGTCTTGGAGAGGGGTCATGTAGCCTATGATGTTTTGCCCCTCCCATGCGACGTCCCAGACCACCGCACCGTCGTGGGTGATCTCACGGGCCCTGGGGGTGGCGCCGAAGTGATGCAAGGTGTTGCCACTCGGCAGGCGTGTCGCTCCGCCCGCGGCCTCGCTGTGGATGCCCTCTCCCAATCCGAAGCTCCAGGTCTCATGCAGCACGAGGTTCTCTTCGTCGAGCGAGTATTGCCGAACCACCGTCTCTTCACCGTCGGAGGCGGAGCGAGTGGAGACCAGCAGGCTGCCGTCCTCGAGGTAGTGAGGCCCGTGTTGCCAGAAGAACTCCGACTCGGGTGGGTCGAAGGACCAGGAGCCGGGCGCGTGGCCGAACGAGCGCATGGTGGCGCCGGACTGGTGATCGATCTCGACCACGGTCTCGAGGGTGAAGAAGGAGAACAGGAAGCTGTCGGTGTCGGCGTTCCAATGGAGGTGGTTGGAGGAGCAGCTGTGCGGATCGTCTCCAATGGACGCCAGGTAGTCGGGGCAGCTCCAGATCTCCTCGAGCTCACCGTGGGGGGTCACCTCCACCAGCCGCTCGTTGGGCGTGTCGGCGCCGTAGGCGATGTGGCCGTCGGGCAGCTCGGTGAAGGCGTGTTGCAGGCCGGGGGTGGCCACCGACAGCACCAACGAGCCGTCGATCTTGATTCGGTCGATGCGGGAGTCGGCGCCATCGTCGAACTGTCGCCAGAAGGAGTTGTAGTCCAGCACCAGATCCTGTTGGTCCATGGATGGGCGGGGCTGCAGCGTGACGTGGGAGTTGGAGCCCTCCATGGCCCAGACAATGCGCCCCAACCGATCGATGATGATGATCCACCAGGGGTCGAGCGCCGCGGTGTTGGTGCTGGTGAGGAAGTAGGGAACCGAGGGGTCTTGCTGGGAGACGTCGGCCGCGAGGAGCACCGGGTTGGGCAGGATCGTGGGCTGGAGCCCGGTCTCGAGGGTGCCTTGGGCGACGATCGCAGAGCCATCGCCACTGTCGTTGAGCAGCTTGTATTGGACGGTGGTCTCGTAGGGCATCCCCAGCAGGGGCTGTTGGATCGCTCCCGGTGGTTCCTCTCGCGGTGGTGTCTGGAGCCAGACACCTTCGTCGAAGCTGTACTCTACCCAGACCAGCGCGGACTCGTTCTGCTGCCAGTCGATGTAGGCCATGGACTCCATCTGCTCGTGGAGGCGGTAGGTGACGCCTTCTACAGGGGGGCTGCCCGTGTCGTCCGTGTCGCGCGTGTCGTCCGTGTCTGCGGTGTCGGCCGTGCCCACCCGGGTGTCATCGGTGGCGGGTGGAGGTTCGCCACGGCAGCAGGCCAAGGCCACCAGGCAGAGAGGCAGGAGGGGTTGGTCTCGGGGCATGGCATCACTCAGCTGTGAACGTTCTAGTGCATGGTGTCCGAGTTCCGGAGTCCGGATCGGATTGTCTGCGGTTTCGTGCGGAGTTGGCACTCAATCTACAACTCAGCGCTTCCCTTCCGATTACTATGCCCCCTGTCCGGGGGCAGCCCTCGTCAGACTTCCAATTTACATTTCCATGACAAACTAACGACGCAGGGTTGGGATCGGCGCGACTACTGTGCCCCCCTCCAAGGCGTACTACCATGATGGACTGTTCTGAGATGCGTGTTCTGACGCTAACGATCTTGGCTCTGGTGCCGATGGCCTGCGCGCCTACAGCCCCAGGCGTATCGGGCTTCGTCGAGCACCGGTCCGGCGAGTTCGACGCTTGGCCAGCCGACTGGGGCATCCGTCTCGGTGCTGGCGGTGCGATCGTGTCACGCGGTGAAGGCCAGGTGGACTTGGTGACTCGTGGATGGGGTCGCTCGCGCGGCGACTCGGCTCTGGGCACGCCTTCCTGGCGGCCTGGCGAGTGCCTCGATCTGGCAGAACCGCGCTGTGAGGGGTGGATCGAACGGTCCCACGATGGCTTGTCGGAGCGCTGGCGGGTTCGAGCTGGTGGCTTCGAGCACGCCTTTGTCGTGGACGCAGAGCCCACCGGTGCGG
>CAZVHW010000625.1:0-4564 GCA_964626835.1 uncultured Enterobacterales bacterium | reverse complement strand
CCATGTCCGTGCGGACGCCGGCCATCCTCCGCCAGGTCAGCGCCACGGGCATCCCCAACCAGCGCGTCCTCTCGAACGCCTGGGGTAGCTGGGCGCCTTGGCTGCCCCAACCGGAGGACTACCTCGACACGCTGGGTCACGGGACCTGCGTGCTGGTCTCGCGAGAGGGTATCACCACCATCCAGGCACCCTCGTCGTGGCTGCGACGCATCCTCACCGCGTTCTGGTTCGTCTGGGCCATGAGCGGGTTGGAGATCCGCCGTCAGCGAGCCCTGGCGGCCGCCGAAGAGCACGAGCGCTACCACTACGTTCAGCGACTCGCGAAGCTGGGCTACACCACCGAGTTCGAACCTCACGAGGACCAGCCCCAAGTCTACGCTGGCCTCTTCCAGTACTTCGAGGCCTCGTTCCAGCCAGACACCTCTCCGGGTGGTGCGTCCCCCAGCGCTCCCGGCGTGCAGGTGTTGAGCGTCAGCTTGCCGCTGATATGGGAAACACTCCGCTCCCTCATCGGTGTTCGACACAACCTGCCGTCCGAGCTGGCCGCGGTATGCATCGCCCTGGCCCTGGTCTTCCTGGGCCGACTCACCTGGTTCTTCCACTGCACGCGCGCAGCACGTCGGCGCATCCCCCTGGTCATGGGCGGTTGGGGCACTCGCGGCAAGAGCGGTACGGAGAGGCTCAAGGCTGCCGTTTTCCAGGGCCTCGGCTATGAGACCATCTGCAAGACCACGGGCTGCGAGGCCATCCTGCTGCACGCACCCGCTAACGGGCGAGCGACCGAGCTCTTCCTGTACCGGCCCTACGAGCGCGCCACCATCTGGGAACATGCCCAGGTCCTTGGCCTGGCCTCCAAGCTCGGCGCGCCGGTGTTCCTGTGGGAGTGCATGGCGCTGCGCCCCGACTACGTAGAGCAGCTCCAGCTCTGGTGGACCCGGGACGACCTGGCGACCGTCACCAACACCTACCCGGACCACGAGGAAGTGCAGGGCCCAACCGGCCGCCACGTGGCCGAGACGATCTCGAGCTTCATTCCAAGCAAGAGCCTCCTGGTGACCACCGAGCAGCAGATGCTGCCGGTGCTTCGGGACCGCTGTATGCAGCGAAACACCGAGCTCGTCGCCCTCACCGAAGAACACGTCGCCAGCCTGCCCTCCGACCTGTTGGCCCGCATCCCGTACCAAGAACACCCCGCCAACGTCGCGCTGGTGGCTCGCACCGCCGAGGTCTTGGGCGTGTCGGCAGAGGAAGCGATCATCCTGATGGCCGACCACGTGGTCCCCGACCTCGGCGCACTCGCCACCTACGGGCCCATGCGCCACCAAGGCCGCACCGTTGACTTCGTCAACGGCATGTCCGCCAACGAGCGCACCGGCTTCCTCAACAACTGGCAGCGCTCGGGATTCTCCCAGTACGATCCCGAGCACCAGCCCGAGACCTTCCAGGTCACGGTGGTCAACAACCGCCGGGACCGAGTCCCTCGCTCACGCATCTTCGCCGAGATCCTGGTCAACGATGCGCCGGCCCACCGCCATGTGCTCATCGGCACCAACCTCGAGGGTCTCCGAAGCTATATCGACGACGCCCTGCAGCGCCGTCTCGACGGCATCGATCCCTTCGCCGGAGGCACCAACCGCATCGCAGGCCGCCTGGATCGACTGGCTGGCTACCTTCGTCTCATGGACCCGGGGGCCGTAATCCGAGCCACCGCGAGCGACCTACACCTACCCCCAGCGGACGTCGCGCAGGTCTCGACCCTGCTGGACGAACTCCTGACCGGGGCTCCCTCGGAGCCCTTGAACCTGTCGGAAGCACGAGCACGGCTGGCAAGCGTCGCGCCTCGTCTCGAAGCCTTGGCGGCCAAGGCCGGCGGGGTCTTCTCCCGGCTCGAAGCCCCCGACAGCTCCACGGTCCATCCTCGCCTCGATCCTCCACTCTTCCACGACGAGCAGGACCATCAGGCGGGGGTCGATGGCTTGGCGGAGCAATGGATGGGCCTCGCCGCCGAGGCACTGGCCTTCGCATCCCTCCGCAGGGCTTGCCTGGGTCAGCAGGACGGTCCTGCACCCGAACCGCCTCCTCCACCACCCGGAATCCCCCCCGCAAACGAAGAGGAAGTCACCGAGCTTCTCGAGGACGCCCTGGGTGACGAGGCGGCATTCTGGGCAACCGGAACCGGCGATGACGAGGTCATCGCGGCGCTGCCGGCCGAAGACACCGACCCAGGGATGGACGCCCTCACGACAGGGCTGGGCCCCACCCAGGTGACGGTCGAAGAGGTCCCGGAGCCGCGGACCTTCCTCGCCGCGAACAGCGTCGCCAGGCCCTTGGACCCCGCGCGGCAGGTGGAGCTACGCCGTGCAACGCGGCAGCTCTTCCGAGCCATCTTCGTGTCCCACCTTCGGGTCGTACCCTCGCGCGACGCCACGGGCGACCAGGTCCTGGACGCCGTGGCCCGCTGTTGCCCCGCAGGCACAACCCTGCGGGTCATGGGAGTGCAGAACATCAAGGGCACTGGCCTGGACTTCGTCTACCGCTGGGTCCACTCCACGCAGCCCCTGCGCTGGGCGGAAGACCTCTTCCACCCCGACCGCTCGGTGCAGCTGGCCTCCCTGTCGCGTCTCGAGCGCTGGCGCGAGTGGTCGGTCCCCGTATGTCAGGAGATCCTGCGGGCGGTCCGGGCGATGACCGCGGATGCGACCACCTCCCAGGCACGCAGCACCGTGAGAGACCTGCTGGAGACCGAACTCGAGCGGCGCCAGGACCTGCTCGAGGCGCGAGCCCGCGTGTTCTCCGCCAAGGAATGGCTGACCCGCAGCGCCTGGCTCCTCTGGGATCCGTTCGACGCGCTCCTCCGACGCTGGCAGTCCGACCGGGTATGGACTGACCTCTCGGCGAACCGAATCTCCAACGCCAACGCCGCCCGCCAGCTCGCGCGCATAGCCAGCCGCCAGCGGACTGACGACAGCGCTGGCGATGCCTCTCTGCTTCCATGAGACAGGTAGCTGCACCCATCGGGCAGAGATACGAAAGGGCCGCCTCTTGACAGGGCAACCAGGAGAAAACATGGAGTTCGGGCGCGTACTGGTCATTGAAGACGACCCCGATGTCGCCGCAGTGCTGGAGCTCACCCTGCGCAGGTTGGGAGCAGAAGTCACCGTAGCCTCCGACGGAATCGAGGGGCTCGAGCGTGCTCGGCAGACAGCGTGGGACCTCATGTTGGTGGACCTCCTGCTCCCCGGCAAGGATGGCTTCGATCTGGTCTGCGAGTTCCAGCAGTGGCGAGCCAGCGTCGGCCAGGCCGCCCACTCCCCTACCATCGTCTTCGTCACGTCGGCGGCCCGCAGCGTGGGCGCCGAGTTGGTAGGACGGTCAGGGGCCCACGGTCTCATCTGCAAGCCTTTCACCATGGCTGCCTTGGCCAGCCGCCTCGAGAGCATCGTGACGAAACGCGACGAGGGCGTCTAGGCCGCCATGAAACTCGAACGCCTCCTCCTGATCGGGCTTGCCGGGCAACTCGCCTCCTGCCAACCCGACCCTTTCGCCGTCACACCCGCCACCGGTCTGGTCACGGGCCTGGTGGTCGACATGGACGGCGAGCCGCTCTCCGGCGCCGAAATCTCCGTGCTCGAAGGCAGCCGCTGGTCCGATCCGGTGTATAGCGACGCGTGGGGGAGCTTCGAGACCGAGCAAGTACAGGGGAACAGGTGGGTACGCGCTCGAGCCGACGGCTACTTCCACCGCATCCGCCCCGCCATGCCTTCCAGAGAGCTGGTGCTGCGGCTGGACGAAGACGACGGCGCCACCGTCCGACTGCGTTTCGCCGGCTCCACCTCGTTCGGCCAAGGCTACTACGACGAAGGCGTCATCCACGAAGGCCTCGAAGGAGCCAACATCCCCGCTGCACTGACCGGCGTGGGCCTGCTGCTCGACGACCCCCAGCTCACCAGCGTAGCGCTCGAGGCGCCCATGAGCCTCGACGCCGCACAACACCCCGACAAGACGTCCCTCGAGACCACCCATCCAGCGGCGGCGCTCTCGCTGGCCTTGACCGGTGTGGACGTGGTCGACCTGGCCACCGACCACGCTTACGATCAGCTCGACCAAGGCCTGACCGACACCATCGCAGCGCTGGAGGCCGCCGGCTTGGCCTGGTTCGGCGCTGGCTCGACCGAAGAGGAAGCCTGGGGACCGATCTATCGCGACGTCGGGGCGTTGCGCCTGGGCCTGCTCGCTTGCTCCACCATCCAAGGCAGCGACGAACCAGGATCGCTGGCGAATGACGAGCATGGTCAAGGCGGCGCGGCACCCTGCACCGACGACTGGATCGACGACATGACCGACGAGGTCGTGGACCAGGCCGACTTCGTGGTCTTGCAGATCCACGGGGGCCAGCAGCTCGATCCGAACCCCTCCCAGGCGGTGGTAGAAACGACCGAGCGCGCGCGCCAGGCGGGCGTCGACCTCGTCATCAACCACCACCCCCTGGTCAACGGCGGCGTCGAAACCCTCGAGGGAATGCCCGCACTCTGGTCCCTCGGCGCCCTCGCCTCCGACCTGGCGC
>CAZVHW010000624.1:0-4569 GCA_964626835.1 uncultured Enterobacterales bacterium | reverse complement strand
GTCGACCAGCTCCACGGCGGCAGCAGTCTGATCGCGTCGCTCGAGGTTCAGCCGGCTGAGTCCATGCCCACCGTTCAGCAGCTGTCGTGGCGCTCCGCTCTTCCCTTGTCCACGTGGGTTGAAGTCGGTGACCTGGAGTCCTGGCTCTGGAGCACGCCTCCCTCGGACCAGCGGGCGCTCGAGCACGCCGCTCAGCTTCGGGGCCTCCGCCAGGACACGAGCTACCGCTACCGGCTGGTCGGCTCCGACGGCGAACACCGCTGGTGCGGCACCGAGCGAGAGCTGCACACGGGCCTGCTCGACGGCGCCCCCATCACCGAGATCGAGCTGTTCGACGAGGACGCCCTCGCCCCCGGCTTCACTGCGGTCTCGCTCTTCACTGGGCCCATGAGCTTCGCCTCGGTGATCCTGGACAGCCAGGGCCACCTGGTGTGGTACCGGCCGGACCCTTCCCTCGAGACGCGCGTAGCTCGAGACCGCAGCGGCTTGCTGACCCTCTTCGGCGCCCCCTCGGCCGACGAGGACGGTTCAATCCACCTCAGGGGCTTCGACGGTGCACGCCTGGCCTCGTACGAGGCCCCAGGCATCCACCGCCCGTTCCTCCAGGTGGACGACGAGACCATGGTGGCCCTGACCTGGGACATCCGGAGCATGCAGGACGGCGAGCGCACCGCGCTGGTGGACACCTTGCTGGAGATCAGCGGCGATGGTGCCGTGCGCGAGGTCTGGAACCCCTTCGACGAGGCCGATCTCGAGCTGGGCGAGCTGTACTACCAGGGCACCTACCCCGCCGATCCGAACATCCAGGACTGGATCCACATCAACAGCATGGCCTACGATCCGGACCAGCGGGCCTACTTCCTGCTGTCCGGCATTCTCGATCAGGTCTACAAGATCGACCGTGACAGCGGCCGCCTCCTGTGGACACTGGGAGCCGACGGTGGGGACTTCACGCACGATGCGGAGCGATCCCTCGTCGCCTCACCCCACAGCGTACAGCGGATAGACGGAGGGTTGCTGATCTTCAACCGAGGCGAGGAAGCGGACGACTGCTCCGAGGCCGTGGAGATCGCCATCAACGAGGACGCCATGACCGCCTCTATCAGCTGGGCCCATCGCGCCGAAGAGTGCTTCCACGTCGCCTGGATGGGCGAGGCCGAGCGCATTGGGGGAGGAAACACGGCGCTCGCCTGGTCTACCGCTGGCCTGCTCGACCAGGTCACACCCGAGGGCCAGGTCGCACTCCGTGTCGGCATCCCGTTTGGCGGGGGCTTCGGGTTCGGAGAGCACGTAGAGAGCTTGTATCCCTGAACGCGGCCTCGGCTCCGATGGGCCAAGCTGACACCCAGCATCCACCCGGAGATGACGATCGCCCGGCCGACAGCCTTCACGGTCTCGAGGTCGCCGTTGAGAAAGTCCAGCTCCGCATACGCGGACTGCCGAACGGCGACGCACGACGCGACCAGCAGTGCCATGAGCGACTCCGCAGCCCGACGGGATACGACAGGCCGCCACCCGAGCGCCAACCACCATGCCAAGAGCACCTTCCATCACGGTCGACTGTCGCCCCATGACCCTGGGCCGGTCGACTATCGCTTTGTGGATTGGAGCCGCAGGCTGCGCACCACCCCCCGTGCAGATCACCGACATCACGGCCTCCGTGGACCCCGAGGTGAGCACCCTTGTCCGCGTCCAGTGGACCCAGGATGCCGACGCCGACGCGACCTGGCTGGAGTTCGAGCTCGGCGACGACGAGAGCTTCGCCTCTCCTCCTACCGCTCGAGGCGCCGGTCAACACGAAGAGCTGATCCTGGGAGCCCCGGCGGACACGGAGCTGCGCTTCGTGGTGGTCGCCGAGAATCGCGGCGGAAAGACCTCGAGCGCCGAGCAAACAGCGAGCACCGGACCCCTGCCCGACGAGATCGCGCTACCCACCCTGACGTCCTGGTCCCCGGACCTTACCAGCCCGGAAGGCTGGCTCTTGGGAAGCGTCGATGTCGACGGCGGCACGGACTACTCCGGCCCCTACTGGCTGTTCATCGTCGACCGCCAGGGACGCGTCGTCTGGTACCGGGACGTCTCGCCCACGATGAGCATGTTCCCGCGCGTATCCAGGGACGGCAGCCACATCGTCTTCGAGCAGCACCTGTTCCTCGAGCCAACCGGCGCATCGAGCCTCATCCAGCGCATGACCCTCGACGGAGACTACGGCGAGGAGATCGAGGCTCCAGGGCTCGGATGGTGCTGGGACGAAACCGACGAGGGCATCCTGCTCTACGACCAAAACCGGGGCGTGGACGCGGTCACCATCCAGGAGATCGCAAAGGACGGAAGCCGTACGACCGTGTGGGACTGCACCGCTTGGCTCGCACCCTACGATGCCGACCCAGAGAACTGCTACACCAACACCGTCAACTGGGTCGCCGCCACCGACAGCATCCTCTGGTCCACGTATTGGGGTGACTGGGTCGCAGAGGTGGACCGACAGACCGGCGCGGTCCTGTGGCACGCCGGCGCACTGGAGGACAGCTGGTCCTTCGAGCCCCCAGAAGCGAGCTTCGACCTGCAGCACTACCCCAACTACACCCCAGACGGCACGCTCCTAGTCTCCACCCATGTCCCCGAATGGGCGGAGCAGCAGCGCGCCCGAGAATACGTCCTGGACGAGACGACGCAGTCGCTGACCGAGATCTGGTCCTACGGTGAAGGTGTCGAGGGCTACGCTCCCTACTCAGGCGAAGCGGTCAGGCTGGCAAACGGCAACACGTTGCTGAACTACGGCACCGCAGGTGAGGTCCGGGAGATAGACCCCCAGGGTGCGACGGTTTGGTCGTTGCAGTGGGGAGACGAGCTGACGTTGGGCCACACACAGCTGGTCGGGGACCTGTACGCGGTCAACAAGGGGCCCTAGGCGCGAGGGTGCGAGTCACGGTTGCGCGGCACCGACCATGCGGGTGAAGCGACCAGGGCGGTAGAAGGTGAAACCGCAGCTTCACTCCGGGGCGCCCTCGGTGATCCAGGTCTCGATCAGCGCCAGGTCGCTCGCGGAGAGCACACTACCATAGGGCATCTGCACGCCTATGCCACCGACACTCAGCTGAGTGTCGTTGAGCTTGTGCCACACGTAGGAGGTGCTGGTGTCGAAGGGCTCGACGAGGTCCATCCCGTACAGCTCCATCGCGGCCACTTCGACCGTGGCTGCGTAGCCATCGGTGAGGTCGAGGCTGGACCCCGTAGACGTGACGTGACAGCTGAGGCAGTTGGTGTCCCAGATGGGCTGTACGTCGTCGTCGTGCAGGTAGGTGTAGGTGGGTATCCCGCAGGAGTCGTTCCAGACGCCCGGCGTGCCATAGTTGGAGGTCCCGTAGGGAGAAGTAGCCGTGCACCAGTTGGACGGATCGTCGTTGCTGGCGGCGTCGGTCAGCGTGGGGTCGAGGGACAAGGAATAGCCGGAGCTGATGGTCCAGGAGCTGTCATAGGCGACATCGTCGATGTCTGTCCCGTTGCTCAGCACGATCTCGTCGTCGCTGTTGGCCAGGGTGAAGCCGCTGTACTCGTAGTCCACCGGGACGCCGTCGCTGGTGGTGGGATCGTCGTTCCTTCCGAACGCCAGGCTATCCCCCGCCGCGAGCGAGAGTGTCCCGCTGACCGTGAAGCTATCGCTCCCGAGGTCGTAGACCACCAGGCCGTCCAGGTCCAGATCGACACCCGAGGCGTTGTAGACCTCGAACCACTCGCCATCCGTGTCGCTGATCACCGCTGGGTTCGCGAGGAACTCGGTGATCACCAGGTCTCCCGCGGTGAGGACGCTGATGGACGACCCGGACGTGACGTCGGTGCCGTCGCAGTCCTGGTCGATGCCGTCGCCAGCGATCTCCGTGGCGTCCGGGTTGATGGTGGCATCCGCGTCGTCGCAGTCCAGCCCGCCGTCCGCGCTATCGAAGTAGCCATCGCTGTCTGCATCGGTGCCCACGGTGAGAGCGTACTCGTCCGATGGGGAGTAGATGTCGGTGGGGCCGGACCCACCAGAGTCGCAGTAGGTCCAGGATGATCCGCCGTCACCGGAGAAACGGTATGCGACCGCGTAGTGGCCCAGATCGGGGATATCGACGTCCACCATGTACTCGTCGTTGGAGCCCGAATCGACGTTGTACGTCGCCGTACTCCACGCCCAGATGGCAGGATCCACTGAAGGATCCTCTCCGCTGGCACCGTAGCCCATCTCGGCATCGATCCCAGCGCCTTGACCGGTTGAGTCCGTGACCCCGGTGGCGAAAACCTGGCCGTAGGTCCCCACCGGAACGCTCGGATCGGTGGTGGCGCTATCGAGCCATTGCACGTTGCACCACTCGATGGTGACCGAAGTGGGGGTTGCGTCGGAACCGTCGCAGTCCTGGTCGATGCCGTCACCAGCGGTGTCCGTCGCGCCCGGATTGACGCTGGGATCGGTATCGTCGCAGTCCGTGTCGTCGGCGACATGACCGGTTGGCGTGGAGCAAGCTGTCGTGCTGGCTGCCGAATCACCGTAGCCATCGCCATCCGCATCCAAGTACCAGACGTCCGCATCGG